>NZ_JBHJTJ010000005.1:0-171498 GCF_042267765.1 Gottfriedia sp. NPDC056225
CACACCCGTTCCCATACCGAACACGGCAGTTAAGCTCTTCAGCGTCGATGGTAGTTGGGGGTTTCCCCCTGTGAGAGTAGAACGTCGCTTGGTTTGATGGAGGATTAGCTCAGCTGGGAGAGCACCTGCCTTACAAGCAGGGGGTCGGCGGTTCGAGCCCGTCATCCTCCACCATATGCCGACTTAGCTCAATTGGTAGAGCAACTGACTTGTAATCAGTAGGTTGAGGGTTCAAGTCCTTTAGTCGGCACTCTTTTTGAGCCATTAGCTCAGTTGGTAGAGCATCTGACTTTTAATCAGAGGGTCGAAGGTTCGAATCCTTCATGGCTCACCATTTTCTCAAAAAGAAAATATTTGCGGGTGTGGCGGAATTGGCAGACGCGCTAGACTTAGGATCTAGTACTTCGGTGTGGGGGTTCGAGTCCCTTCACCCGCACCATTTATAATTTAAAAGCAGTATACGCGGAAGTAGTTCAGTGGTAGAATACAACCTTGCCAAGGTTGGGGTCGCGGGTTCGAGCCCCGTCTTCCGCTCCACATATGCTGCCGGGGTGGTGGAATGGCAGACACACAGGACTTAAAATCCTGCGGGGGTTGACCCCGTGCCGGTTCGAGTCCGGCCCTCGGTACCATTTATAATATGCGCCCGTAGCTCAATTGGATAGAGCGTTTGACTACGGATCAAAAGGTTATGGGTTCGAGTCCTTTCGGGCGCGCCATATTGTATCACCTGTAATTCTAAACGGGAAGTGGCTCAGCTTGGTAGAGCACCTGGTTTGGGACCAGGGGGTCGCAGGTTCAAATCCTGTCTTCCCGACCATTTAAAACATGGGGCCTTAGCTCAGCTGGGAGAGCGCCTGCCTTGCACGCAGGAGGTCAGCGGTTCGATCCCGCTAGGCTCCACTTAGAAAACTTAAATGAATTATTATGGCGGTGTAGCTCAGCTGGCTAGAGCGTACGGTTCATACCCGTGAGGTCGTGGGTTCGACTCCCTCCGCCGCTACTTATTTTTTTTAGGACCTTTAGCTCAGCTGGTTAGAGCAGACGGCTCATAACCGTCCGGTCGTAGGTTCGAGTCCTACAAGGTCCACCACTTATCAATGGAGTAATACCCAAGTCTGGCTGAAGGGATCGGTCTTGAAAACCGACAGGGGTGTAACAGCCCGCGGGGGTTCGAATCCCTCTTACTCCTCCATTTTTATTAAATCTCATATTAATGAATCTAACTTAGTTAGGATTCACATTATCGCGGGGTGGAGCACGAACGAATATGCTTCGAAGGAATTACTTCAGCATACCAATCGAGCCGCTACTTGCATAAACATCCTGAGATTGGGATGGTCTTAAAGAAATAAACTTCATGGATCTAATTAAAATAGTATCCACATTATCGCGGGGTGGAGCAGTCTGGTAGCTCGTCGGGCTCATAACCCGAAGGTCGCAGGTTCAAATCCTGTCCCCGCAACCAAATGGTCCCGTGGTGTAGCGGTTAACATGCCTGCCTGTCACGCAGGAGATCGCCGGTTCGATCCCGGTCGGGACCGCCATTTAAGATGGCTCGGTAGCTCAGTCGGTAGAGCAGAGGACTGAAAATCCTCGTGTCGGCGGTTCGATTCCGTCCCGAGCCACCATCTTAAATAAGTTGAACTAGTTATGGAAACGTACAATATTTAAGATAAATAATTTAATTAAGCCGACTTAGCTCAATTGGTAGAGCAACTGACTTGTAATCAGTAGGTTGAGGGTTCAAGTCCTTTAGTCGGCACTCTTTATGGCGGTCGTGGCGAAGTGGTTAACGCATCGGATTGTGGTTCCGACACTCGTGGGTTCGATTCCCATCGGTCGCCCCATATTATGCGGGTGTAGTTTAATGGTAAAATAGAAGCCTTCCAAGCTTCGGTCGTGGGTTCGATTCCCATCACCCGCTTTTTTATAAAATTTAATGGGCCTATAGCTCAGCTGGTTAGAGCGCACGCCTGATAAGCGTGAGGTCGATGGTTCGAGTCCATTTAGGCCCACCATTAAATTTATAATTAATTTTTCCGCAGTAGCTCAGTGGTAGAGCACTCGGCTGTTAACCGAGTGGTCGTAGGTTCGAATCCTACCTGCGGAGCCATTATGATAGAGAAGTACCCAAGTGGCTCAAGGGGCGCCCCTGCTAAGGGTGTAGATCGGGTAACCGGTGCGAGGGTTCGAATCCCTTCTTCTCTGCCATATTTTTTTTTGGCCCGTTGGTCAAGCGGTTAAGACACCGCCCTTTCACGGCGGTAACACGGGTTCGAGTCCCGTACGGGTCATAACTAAAGCTCAGTTATTTGTGATAACACAGGTAACTGAGCTTTTTATTTGTCTTTATAATTAGGGACTCAAACAACAATATGAGAAAGATTTCCTCTATCATCACTGTAGCAGTGATAACTCCGTTCGATTTATATAAACAGTCGAATCCAATAACGCCTCGCAGCAAATCATATCACCGGATCTTATTTAATGGTGGTTTTCAGTAGTATAACTGGACAAATAGATGCCTTCTAGAGCTATTTATATAGAGCATCCATCTTAAACTCCGAATAGGTAACGTTAAACGTAATATTCCCAAATAATGAAAATGTTTTAATGTGAACTTCTCAAATAAAATGCTTTTTGAAAAAAAAATGGACGAACCTAATTATTAATATAAAAGCCAAGAATATTCACTTTATAAAATAGTCTGATTATTCTTCTGCTTTTTTAAACGCTTTAATTTCATCATCTAAAAGGGCATTCGTTACTAATCCTTCATTCAACTCAGTATTATTGTCCCAATCGAATTCATCCCCTAGTTCTTTAATAAAATCAATTAATCACATCTATAATTAGAAAAGATAATTTGTGTTTATAGATACTAACAAACAAATAAATATTTCCACATACGTGCAAAATATTTTCAATCTCTTTTACAAATATAGTAATAGAAACAACGCATTTCAGAAGTAGCTCTCCATGGTGTAAACCTGCACTCTTCCTTTGAACTTCATTCGGGTTACATACATATTTCTCACTTTAAAACTAATAGCCGTATCACTTAGTTTAAACTCCAACACGATTATATCCTAGCACTTAATTGCAATATCAGTATTATTCATAAATATTATTACTATTATGGAATCTTCAACAACTGTTTTTACTTCTATAATTTGTTTATGAAATGATGAATATCTTTAAATACTTTAACGGAAAAATAGAAAAGATTTTCAATTTGAGAGAATTGTTAGGAGATAGACTATATTTAAAGTCATTCCTTCTTTATACTTACCCTTAATATTTAATCTGAAATTAGAAAGCAAGAAATTGAAAGCTAGCGAAGGATCTTGATGCTAAAATGTGAATAGCTAAAGATGAGGTGAGTGATCGAATGAACGGATTAAATAATCAAGTTATGTGGACTGCAGTTGAGGAATGTGATGAAAACTATGATGGCGTTTTTATTTATGCAGTAAAGTCTACTGGAATCTGTTGTAAGCCTTCGTGTAAGTCAAGAACCCCTTTAATAGAAAATGTATCGTTTTATCCATCACTTTCATTAGCAATAAATGATGGTTATCGTCCATGCAAAAGATGTCAACCTGACTTACTTCACACAAGTGAGGAGGATATAATTTTTTCAGCCAAACGCTTTATTGAAAAAGAGTATCGAAGTAGTTTATCTTTAGATCGGTTAGCAATTGAAGTAGGAGTAAGTAAATTTCACTTACAGAGATTATTTAAAAAGTCTACAGGTTTCTCTCCGCTAGAATATGCAACTAAGTTGAAAATGAATGAGGCTGCGAGATTGCTAAGAGAGACTGATGAAACGATAACAGAAATAGCACATAATCTTGGTTTTAAAAGCTCAGCACATTTTTCCAACATGTTTCGCCAGCATTTAGATTACACTCCTTCAAGTTTTAGAAAGGGGTTAAATAAATGAAATTAAAAGATGGAATGGCGTTATTTAGCCTAGCAGCGTTATGGGGGGCCTCTTTTTTATTTATTAGAATCGCTTCACCTGTTTTTGGACCTTTTCTAACAATTCAAGCAAGAGTTACATTTGCTTCTATTGCCTTGGTATTATATTTAGTTTTCACAAAGAAGTCATTACACTTTAAGAAGAGATGGAAACAATTTTTAATAATTGGGATGTTAAATGCTGCAATTCCATTTACTTTAATAGCTATATCAACATTGTATCTAACAGCTTCTATGTCATCAATTTTAAACTCTTTGACACCTTTATTTACTGCACTTGTCGTATGGATATGGATGAAGGAAAGTTTGAGTATGCGAAAATGGCTTGGGATTGTTATAGGAGTAATCGGAGTAATCTTACTTGTAGGATGGAGCTCTATTCCATTTACTTTCGATGTTAAAATTGCAGTGGGACTTGCTGTTTTATCGACCATTTCATATGGACTTGCAGGTGTTTACGCAAAGAAGGCATTTATTGGAGTTCCACCAATATCACTCGCAGCTGGACAACAAATCGGTGCCTCAATTATACTTTTACCATTTACATTACTAAATTTACCGACCTCGACAATTAACGTGACGATATTGGCTATATTGTCGGTTATAGGATTAGCATTATTTTGTACTTCAGTAGCGTATTTATTGTATTTTTATCTAATCGAAAGTGTTGGACCGACTAAGACATTAAATGTTACATTTTTAATCCCTGTATTTGGAATGATTTGGGGAGCTCTTATTTTAAAAGAACATATATCTTTAGGAATGCTGTTCGGCTTTATTGTCATATTATGTGGTGTATTCCTAATTTCAGGCATTCGGTTAAAAGCATTAGCAACGAGTAAACACATGGAGATTTAGGCGTCCAAAAAAATAATAGATAATCTAAAAAGGATCTTCGTAAACATGCGAGGATCCTTTTATTTTGCTCCACTGTCATCTCTTCAGATTGTTATCTTATTAAATTTTGTACATAGAAGATTCGACATAAGAGTTGAATTGTCATTATTGCATCCTAAAGTTAGAATTTACTTCCAATTTAGCAGCAAGGATTCTATAAAAATTTTAAAACTTTTAAAATTTTTTCTAAAAACAATTCTCCTTCTCAATCCGACAATCTTCTACAATTCTTTTTAAATACAAAGATTATATGATTTTAAAACGCGAATTATGTATGGAATTTTATGAAAAATCAAAAATTTACAAATTATTACAAGGGTTTTCAAAGGGGAAGTGAATAAATATACAATTATATTCGTTCGACAAATTCGACATTTTTACGACAAACGCAATAATGGCAACGTTTTCATGAATGACTATTCATTTTGTTGAAAAAAATTTTGAATTTTTTTTGCATAAATACAAGGTGATTAGATATATTTGTAGAATATTAAGAGATAGAAGAATTTAAGAGATTGTAATGAGGTGAGGATGTTGCTTTTGACACGGCCAACTGAGTTTGATGTGCATTTATTCCATGAAGGAAGTTTATTCCATAGCCATGAATGCTTTGGTGCACATGTAGTAAAAAAAGGGAATAAAGTTGGAACTACTTTTACAGTGTGGGCTCCACATGCGAAGGGTGTCTCAGTTGTAGGGGACTTTAATAATTGGAATGGTTTAGAGCATAAAATGGAAAGGTTGAATAATCAAGGGATATGGACGATATTTATCCCAGAAATTGGTCATGAGACGGTATACAAATATGAAATTTCAACCAAAAAGGGTGATATTTTATTAAAAAGTGATCCTTATGCTTTCTTTAGTGAACTTCGACCGAATACTGCTTCTGTTGTTTACGATCTTTCAGGATACAAATGGAAAGATGCAAAATACCGTAAGCAGAAATTTAAAAAGTCTGTTTATGAAGAACCAGTTTTAATTTACGAAGTGCACTTAGGGTCTTGGAAAAAGAAGAAGAATGGTGATTTCTACACATATGCAGAATTAGCTACGGAATTAATTCCATATGTTAAAGAGCATGGTTTTACTCATATTGAGATTTTACCGTTAGTCGAGCATCCATATGATCGATCGTGGGGATATCAAGGGGTAGGGTATTTCTCTTCCACTAGTCGATATGGAAATCCTCATGAATTAATGAATTTTATAGATGAATGTCACCAGAATGGGATAGGTGTCATAATGGATTGGGTGCCAGGTCATTTTTGTAAGGATTCTCATGGATTATACATGTTTGATGGAGAACCAACATATGAATATGAAGGTTACGATGCTAGAGAAAATGAAGTATGGGGAACAGCGAATTTTGATTTATCTAAACCAGAAGTAAAATCATTTCTTATTTCAAATGCCTTATATTGGATGGAATACTTTCATATTGATGGTTTCCGAGTAGATGCGGTTGCCAATATTTTGTATTGGAAAAATAGAAATGAAGAAAATCCTTTTGCAGCTTCTTTTTTAAGAAGATTAAATGAAGTGGTATTTGAGCATGATCCACAAGTATTAATGATTGCGGAAGATTCTACTGATTGGCCATTAGTTACTGCACCTACATACGAGGGTGGACTAGGATTCAATTTCAAGTGGAATATGGGTTGGATGAATGACGTTTTGACCTATATGGAAACTCAACCAGCTGAAAGGAAGCATCATCACAATAAGATGACTTTCTCGTTTTTATATGCCTTCTCGGAAAACTTTGTTTTGCCTTTTTCACATGATGAAGTAGTACATGGTAAAAAATCATTGCTCAATAAAATGCCTGGTACATATGAAGAAAAGTTTGCTCAACTAAGAGCATTATTTGGTTATTACTTATCTCATCCGGGTAAGAAACTTTTATTTATGGGAAGTGAATTTGGTCAGTTCGATGAATGGAAGGATTTAGAGCAAGTTGATTGGATGATAAAAGATTATGAATCTCATACGAAGATGAACAAATACTTCAAAGAATTATTATCAATTTATAAAAAAAATAAGTCACTTTATGAAGTTGATAATCATTGGGATGGATTTTCTTGGATTGATGCAAATAATTCAGATCAAAGTGTATTTTCATTTATCCGTAAAGGGAAAAACAAAGAAGATTATGTCATAGTAATTTGTAACTTTAGAGAGATTTCTTATGACTCATATCGAATTGGTGTACCTGCAAAGCACCGATATAAAGAATTACTTTCAAGCAATTATGTGCAATTTGGTGGCGATAGTAAAATCAATCGTTCATCCATTGAAGCAGAAGAATTACCATTTCATGGTTTACCATACAGTATTGAAATAGCACTACCTGCGTTTAGTTTTACTATCATACGTCCAGTCAAAATGCGAAAGGGGATTAGCAGCAATGGTTCAGAAAAAATGCGTAGCAATGTTACTAGCAGGGGGAAAAGGGAGTAGGTTAAGTTCTTTAACAAAAGAACTAGCAAAACCAGCCGTAGCTTTCGGAGGTAAATATCGAATAATTGATTTTACTTTAAGTAATTGCACAAATTCAGGCATTGATACTGTTGGGGTGCTAACTCAATATCAGCCACTTGTCCTAAACTCTTATATCGGTATCGGAAGTGCATGGGATTTAGATCGCTTAAATGGTGGAGTTACTGTTTTACCGCCATATTCAGAAGCGTCTGGCGTTAAATGGTATACAGGTACTGCAAGTGCGATCTATCAAAATTTAAATTATTTAAAACAATATCAACCTGAATATGTGTTAATCCTTTCAGGTGATCATATTTATAAAATGGACTATAGCAAAATGCTAGACTATCACGTTGAAAAAGATGCGGATGTATCTATTTCTGTCATCGAGGTTCCTTATGAAGAAGCTAGCCGTTTCGGAATTATGAATACGAATGAGGAAATGGACATTGTAGAATTTGAAGAAAAACCTCAAAATCCGAAAAGTAATTTAGCTTCAATGGGAATTTATATTTTTAAATGGAATGTTTTAAAAGAGTTTTTAGAGATGGATGACCGTAATCCAGAGTCTAGTAATGATTTTGGTAAAGATGTTATTCCATTATTACTAGAAGAAAAGAAAAAAGTGGTTGCTTATCCTTTCAAAGGCTATTGGAAAGATGTAGGTACAGTAAAAAGCTTATGGGAAGCAAATATGGATTTATTAAATGAAGAAAGTGAACTAAATATATACGACCGCGATTGGCGCATATATTCAGTTAATCCGAATCAACCACCACAATATATTGCACCTACAGCAATCGTTGAAGACTCACTAATTAATGAAGGTTGCGTTGTTGAAGGTTTTATATCACATTCAGTGTTATTCCAAGGTGTAACAATCGGAGAGGGCAGTATGATTAAGGATTCTGTCATTATGCCAGGTTGTGTAATTGGAAAGGATGTTCGAATTGAAAATGCGGTAGTAGCTCCTGGGATGAATATTCCTGATGGAAGTCTATTAGGTCCTGAGAAAGATTATGAAGAGGTAATTTTAGTTACGAGCGAAGTTTAAGAGGTGGCTCATTCCTCAAAAAGAAAAATAGATTGAGAGGGTTATTTGATGAAACATACTATGCTAGGAATAATTGAGGCGTCAACACATTTTGAATCTTTAAAGCCGTTAACACAACATCGACCATTAGCAACACTTCCTTATGCAGGTCGATATCGTTTGATCGACTTTATGTTAAGTAATATGGTGAATTCAGGTATTACGAGTGTCGCTGTATTTCCCGATCAACCTTATCGATCAATTATTGATCATCTAGGCTCAGGTAAACACTGGGACTTAAATCGAAAAAAAGATGGGCTATTTATCTTTACACCAGAACCTAGTGATGGAGCTTTTGGTACTTTTGATTTTATTGATAAGCATATCCAATTTTTACAACGTGCGACTCAAAAGTATGTAGTTGTAGCAAATACATATACTATTTGCTCAGTCGATTTTAGACCAATTTTAAAGAGACATATCGAAACAGATGCACAAATTACCGAGTTAAAGCAATTTGGTAAATCTTTAAATATCTATATACTTGAAAAAGAGTTACTGTTAAAGCTTTTTGAAAACTTCCATGAAAAAGGCTATGAAACAATTATGGACGTTGTGCGCGATCAAAATAATGAAGTCGAATTAAAAGCATATGAAATTCCTCAACAAGTGGCAATCATTCAAACAATTGAGGATTATTTCGAGCAAAGTATGAAATTATTAAATCCTGAAATTTGGAATCAATTATTCTTAAAATCTTATCCTGTCTTTACAAAAGTTAAAGATGAGCCACCAACAAAATATTCAAAAGAAGCAATTGTAAAAAATTCAATTGTAGCTAATGGATGTGTAATAGAAGGAACTGTTGAAAATAGTATTATTTCAAGAGCGGTGAAAATTGGTAAAAATACGATTATTCGCAATTGTGTTGTTATGCAAAAATCAAACATTGGCGATAATTGTATATTAGATGGAGTTATATTAGATAAGGATGTTCGAATAGAAGATGGCGTTGAAATAAAAGGAAGCTTAAATGAGCCAGTAGTGCTTCAAAAAGGTTCAGTTCAAGGAGCGTTGATTCAGTGGTAAATGTTTTATATATTGTCTCAGAGTGCGTACCATTTGTTAAATCGGGAGGGCTTGCAGATGTTGCAGGCGCCCTCCCTAAATATTTAAATAAATTAAATATGAATGTAAGAGTAATGCTTCCATTCTACTCGTTAATTCCAGCTAAATATAGAGAAGAAGCTAGGCTTGTAAAAGAACTCTCTATAAATCTAGGATGGAGAAAACAGTATTGTGGATTATTTGAGTTAAAGGTTGAAGGTACGACTTATTATTTTATTGATAACGAGTATTATTTCAATCGAGATAAGTTATATGGTCACTACGATGATGGAGAGCGTTATGCATTTTTCTCATTAGCAGCGATTGAATGCATTAAGGAGTTAGATTTTATCCCTGATGTTATTCACTGTCATGATTGGCATACAGCAATGATCCCATTTTTCATGAAAGAATATGGCGCATTAAAAGATATTAATCCAAAAATGAAATCTGTTTTTACAATCCATAATCTTCAATTCCAAGGTGTATTTTCTAAAGTAGTAATGGATGACATTTTAGGAATTGATGAGCAATATTTTAGCGATGACTATTTAAAATTTTACGATTGTATCAACTTTATGAAAGCCGGAATCATTTCTAGTGATATCGTAACAACTGTTAGTCCAACTTATAAAGAAGAAATCAAGCATGAGTTTTTTGGAGAGCAGCTAGATGGACTATTACGTGAGCAAGATCACAAACTTTTCGGAATCGTTAACGGAATTGATGAAACAATTTATAATCCAGCTACTGACCAAAAAATACATGCTAATTACGATGAATTTACAATCGAAAATAAAGCAGAAAATAAATTGAAACTGCAAGAGTCGCTTGCCTTAAAAACGGACGAAAATATTCCAGTTATAGCGATGGTTTCTCGTTTAACAAGTCAAAAAGGAATTGACCTTATTACACACGTATTCCCTCAAATAATGGATCATAACGTTCAAGTAATCATTTTAGGTACTGGTGAAGAAGAGTTCGAGAACTTTTTTAAAGCAATGGAACATAATTATTATGACAAAGTAAGGGCCTATATTGGATTTGATGAAAGTTTTGCCCACCAAATTTATGCAGGTGCAGATTTATTCTTAATGCCTTCTTTATTTGAACCATGTGGTTTAGGGCAGCTTATTGCAATGAAGTATGGCTGTGTCCCAATCGTAAGGGAGACTGGGGGGCTAAATGATACTGTCCAGGCATATAATGAAGAGACGAAGAGCGGAAACGGCTTTACATTTACGAACTTTAATGCTCACGATATGCTTCACACAATTGAACGAGGGCTTAGTGTATACGAGGATAAAAAGAATTGGAAATCAGTAAGGAAAAATGCAATAAATAGAGATTCAAGTTGGTTAAAATCTGCTAAAGAATATGCAAAATTATATATGCAATCTTCAAAGTAAAAATCTTATAGGGTGAGGTGATTCCATGTTTTCTAGTGTGGAGGAATTTGAGTGGTGTTTTAAAGAAAAACTAGAAAGTATGCATGGAAAGAATATTGCAGAAAGCACTACTCAGGAGCAGTTTCAAACACTTGGTACGATGATACGTGAACATATAAGCGGTAATTGGTTAGGAACGAGTGAACAATACCGTTTAGAGCGAAAAAAACAAGTTTATTATTTATCAATTGAATTCTTACTAGGTAAACTTTTGAAAAGTAATTTAATTCATCTAGGCCTTAGAGAGTTATGTGAAACAGGTCTTGGGAAATTAGGCATTACTTTAAGTGATCTGGAGGAATTTGAAAGTGATGCAGGTCTAGGAAATGGTGGCCTCGGCCGCCTAGCATCGTGCTTTCTTGATTCCTTAGCTTCTCAAGACTTACCTGGTCATGGATGTGGCATACGCTACAAACATGGCCTATTTGACCAAAAGATTGTAGATGGCTATCAAGTTGAGCTCCCAGAACAATGGCTGAAATACGGAAATGTTTGGGAAGTTCGAAGAGATGATGAAGCAATTGAGGTACTATTTGGTGGGGAAGTAGAAGTATATAATAACAAAAATCGATTAGAGTTCAGAATTCACAGTGCAGAAGCAATCACAGCAGTACCATACGATTTACCGATTATTGGTTATCATACAAATACGGTAAATACATTAAGATTATGGAGTGCAGAAGCGTCTACACATTCCTCGAATAAAACATTGATGAAATATAAGAGAGAAGCAGAAGCGGTCTCCGAATTCTTATATCCTGATGATACACATGATGAAGGAAAGATTTTACGTCTAAAGCAACAGTATTTTCTTGTTTCTGCAAGCATTCAAAGAATAGTAGATTCATATAAAGAGCAATACGGTAATATTCGTAAGCTTCACGAAGAAATTGCGATTCATGTAAATGATACACATCCAGTTTTAGCGATTCCAGAGTTGATGAGAATTTTAATTGATGTTGAAAAGCTATCATGGGATGAAGCTTGGGAAATTACAACTCAAACGATTTCCTATACGAATCATACAACGCTCTCTGAAGCGCTTGAAAAATGGAGAGTTGATTTATTTAAGCCTTTATTGCCAAGGATTTATATGATTGTAGAAGAAATAAATGAAAGATATTGTAAAGAGCTTTGGAACAAATACCCAGGTGATTGGGATCGAATAGAACAAATGGCTATAATTGCTCATGGGGTCGTAAAAATGGCTCATCTTGCAATTGTAGGTAGTAAGAGTGTAAACGGAGTTGCAGAAATTCACACTGAAATTTTAAAGCAAAGAGAAATGAAGCTCTTTTATGAGCATGAGCCATTTAAGTTTAATAATAAAACAAATGGCATAACTCATAGAAGATGGTTACTTCAATGTAATCCAGAGCTTAGTAGCTTAATAAACGAGTCGATTGGGGACGGGTGGATCCACGAACCAACTCAACTTGACAATCTATTGAACTATCAAAAAGATGAAGCCTTCTTATCAGAATTTATGAATGTAAAGAAAAAGAGAAAAGAAGTGCTCGAAAATTATGTTCACTATACAAATGGAATTGCGTTAGACACAGATTCAATATTTGATATTCAAGTGAAACGGATGCATGCATATAAAAGACAATTACTAAATGTTTTACATATCATGTATTTATATAATCGTTTGAAGGAAGATTCACATTTTAAAATGCATCCTAGAACGTTTATATTTGGAGCGAAAGCATCTCCGGGTTACTATTTTGCGAAAAAGATTATTAAATTAATTCATTCTGTGGCAGATATCGTTAATAATGATCGCTATATAAGTCAATTTATAAAAGTCATCTTTATCGAAAATTACCGTGTTTCGTTAGGAGAAATCATTTTCCCTGCAGCTGATGTCAGTGAACAAATCTCAACAGCAAGTAAGGAAGCATCAGGAACTGGAAATATGAAATTTATGATGAATGGCGCACTTACGATTGGGACGCTAGATGGAGCAAATATTGAAATCTTAAGAGAAGTTGGCGAGGAGAATATTTTTACTTTCGGACTTACAGCGGACGAGGTTTTAAATTATTACCAATACGGTGGATACAAAAGTAGTGATTATTACCATCATGATCTTAGAATTAAAAAGGTATTAGATCAATTACTCCATGGATTATTTCCATTACCAAGAGAAGAATTTGAGCCGATTTTTGATTCACTCATGTCCTATAATGACGAGTACTTTTTATTAAGGGACTTCTCTTCATATGTAAAAGCTCATGAATGTATTAATAATACTTACCAAAACAAACAAGACTGGGCATTAAAAAGTCTTCATAATGTCGCAAAATCAGGCTTTTTTACAAGTGATCGTACTATACGTCAATATGCTTCAGAAATATGGAATATACACGAAAGAACTTTACATCACACTTAAACCTCCTCTTATTTTATTAGGAGGTTTTTCATATAATTGTGTAAAGCAGGAAAGGAGAGATAAGTTGAAATTCCTTTCAGTCGACTATGATAAAGCCTTAGAATTACTACTTTGCATTGAACAGGCGTATACTCAGTATGATGAAGATGGACAATTTATGATACCTGCAGATTATTCATTAGTTGATACAATCAAAGCATGTGTTTTTAGCGAGCCGGAGTGGTTTGGTTATATTATTGAAAATGAAGATTCTATCATCATCGCATTTCGAGGAACGAAATCAGATTTAGATTGGTTAGCTGATTTGAAAATTGATCAAGATTTATTTCCTTATGTGATGGGTGGTGGAAATGTACACTCAGGTTTTCTATCAATTTATCAATCTTGTCGAGAAATGCTTTTAGCAATTGTAAAAGTAAAGGCTCTCTCAAAAAAAATATTCATAACCGGGCATAGCTTAGGTGGATCATTGGCTACCTTATTAGGTTATGAGATTGCAATGAATGGAATTTGTAACCCGAATGTTTATACATTTGGCTCTCCAAAAGTTGGCAATATAAAGTTTAAAGAAAATTATGATGAAAATGTAAGGCATAGTTTAAGATTTGTTAATTTATATGACATGGTTCCTTTAAGCCCGCCTTTTAAAGTAGAAATAAAGCCCTTGCACATTTATTTAGAATACGTTCAAGTGAAACATCCAATCACTTTTTCACTAAATAAGGGATCAATTAAAAATAGCCATCTCTTATCGACTTATATCGAAGGGGTTAAAAAGATGAAGCTGGATTATGACTATACCCCAACATATACTTATAAATTGCGCGAAGCTGAACCATTGGAAGAGGAAGTAATCTAATAATCAAACAAAAAAACTAGTCAAATGAGACTAGTTTTTTAAGTTACAGCGTAAAAAATGGTTTATTCTTTACCGTCTAATAAATTCCCTAGGCCACCTAGAATACTTCCTTCTTCTCTAGATGAATTTGGTAAGTATTGACCAATTCGAGATGCTAATCTTGCTAAAGTTAGTGATTGAACCCAAATTGTTCCTGGACCTTGAAGTGTAGCGAAGAATAGACCTTCTCCACCAAATAAAGCCGTTTTTACATTTCCAACGTACTCAATTTCATAGTTAACATTACCAGTAAAACCGACAATACATCCAGTATCAATCTTAATTTTTTCACCTGGTTGTAGTGTTTTTGAGTAGATTGAACCACCTGCATGCAGGAAAGCAAGACCATCGCCTTCGAGTTTTTGCATAATGAAGCCCTCACCACCAAATAGTCCTGTACTTAATTTCTTTCTAAACTCGATTCCAACTGAAGTTCCTTTTGCAGCAGCCAAGAATGAGTCCTTTTGACAAATAATTTTATTTCCATATTCATGTAAATCCAGCGGTATAATTGTTCCCGGATATGGAGCAGAGAAGCTTACTGTTTTTAATGAGCTAGTTCGGTTCGTAAAGCTAGTCATAAATAAGCTCTCACCTGTCACAAGACGCTTTCCAGCTCCAACTAGTTTTCCAAATAATCCGCCGCTTTGCTGAGAACCATCTCCAAAAATTGTTTCAAGCTCAATTCCATCGTCCATCATCATCATTGCTCCAGCTTCAGCAACTACTGTTTCATTTGGATCAAGCTCTACCTGTACAAATTGCATATCATGGCCATGAATTTTATATGTAACTTCATGTGAATTTTTCATTGTTATTCCTCCTTATAGTTTCACTATACAAATATTGTAATATGAAATTCTAGTTTTTTAATTATAAATAATTTGATAAATTACTACAGAATCCTCAAATATTATTGCCAATCGATGTGAAAATATAACGATTTTATTGAATTAAATTAGGTCAAAATATACAAAAAAATAAATTTGACGAATTATATAAAAAATTCTTTCAATTTACCCTTAGTGTCATTGACGCTCTTTTTTATATATGATATATTTAAGTTACTATTAACTGCATATTTATTTGAAGGTAAGAAATTAACGATACATTTGCACTACAAAATTCTTAGTAACGCTCATTTTTCTTTGTCTTGAAAAGAAGTTTTGACCACTTTCAATGTTGTAGCAATCCTAAGCCGATTGGACAATGACGTTCTTTTTCTTCATCCCTCTTTTATGCACGTTTTAATAGTGTATATATGTATTTTTAGGAGGTATTATCGATGGAATTCGGTAAAGTTAAATGGTTTAACAGCGAAAAAGGTTTTGGATTCATCCAAACTGAAGGTGGAAACGACGTATTCGTACACTTCTCTGCAATTCAAGGCGAAGGTTTCAAAACTTTAGAAGAAGGTCAAGAAGTTCAATTCGAAATCATCGAAGGAAACCGTGGACCACAAGCAGCTAACGTAAACAAAAAATAATTTTTGTTATGTTCAAGGCATCCTTATTTAGGATGCCTTTTTATTTTAATCTATTAATCTATATATTTAGTAAGTAAATATTATAATTTAGGTAGGTAGCAAAGATCGACCAAAGTGAATAAGGGATTAGTAAAATAAATGAAGTTTTTGAATGTTTATAGGCAGTGATTGCTAAAAGTATAGCTGTTACTGATACAAATCCGCAGTCTATAGTAGCTAATAGGATATCTTTTTGTTCGAATTGAAAGAAACTAAATAACTGGTTAAATAAATAATTAATAATAAATAAAATAAAAAACCATTTTGCCTTTTTAAATGATTCGACCATTGAAACGACTATACATACGCTTAGCGAAATAAAAGAATACAAGAAAGCCCAAATGATACCGATTGTTTTTCCTGATGGGGTATAGCTAGGTTTATGTAGACTATTATACCAATTAAAATCAATTGGAAATAAAATAGAAGCTACAAAAAATAAGCAGTATAAGGAGAAAAATAATACGATTAACTTTATATTCATAAACCCTCCTTAAATAAGATGTCTTGATTTAGTATATGTCTGTATTTCGAAAATATAAAAACGACTACCATAAAAGTAATCGTTTTTAAATGAAAGCAATAATTTAATACTTTTCTATGTCTTTTACATCGATTTCGGATAGTTCTCCGTTTAAGGCTTGTTCTTCATAGTCATCAAGATCTTGTTCATACTGTTCATGCTTTTTAGAAGGGTAGACGGTTCGTTCTTTACCATATATATCAGTGCCGATAAAGTTTTCAAATTCTTCAACATATCCTACATTTTCATAGCTCTCAGTATAAGTGTTTTCATACTCCTCAATATTATTAAATTCAAAATCAGAAGGTGTTTGTGAATTTCCATATCGTTCAACATCTTGTAGAGCGTCTTCAGCGTCATACATCATTGAGCGGTCTTTAGGATCCCTACTAAATGGAGGATTTAGAACTTCTTCCTCAATTGGACGATCGTATCTTATAGAAGAACTTGAAATATGTTGATCATGGGTATGCTCAATTGTTGCTTTCGCTGTAGGAAGTGCTTGTAAACGTTCAAAGGGAATTTCTTCACCACTAATTTCACATATGCCATATGTTCCATTTTCAATTTTTTGCAGCGCAGTATTTACATCGGTTAATTCATTTCTTAAATGCTCATGAAGAGAAATGTCTTTTTCGCGTTCAAACAATTCAGTACCTAAATCACCAGGGTGGTTGTCTGCAAGTGAAAGTTCATCGACTGAATCCCTGAGTGAATATGGTGTAAAGGCTGGATCATTTAATCTTTCTTCTATATGTTGTTTTTGTTTTAGTAATTCAGTTTTAAATGTTTGGATTTGTGATTGTGAAAGCATCATGCTCCCCCTTTTCAATAAATGAATATGGCTATCCATATTTTGTTCAAAAAGGGAGAAAACATGAGTTAAGTTTTTTGAGGAATTGAATTGTCTTAATTAGGAAAAAATATTTCCAATTATTAAGCCTATAACAAGAAGGAATCCCATTATAGTATTTGTTTTTGCTGTCGCTGCCATAGCTGGCATCATTTCCATTGGTTGAGTTTTACCAATAAAACCTTTTGTTGCTTTAATCGCTACAGGTATACTTGCTAAAGCAATCAGTGCAAAAGGTGTAATTAAATTCATTATGACAAATAAAATTACTAATGCATATGCAACGGCAAACATTGAACCAATAAAGATAATTGAATTCTTTTTACCTAATAAGATAACGAGTGTTTTGCGTCCATTTTCTTTATCATTATCTAAATCACGTATATTGTTTGCAGTTAAAATTGCTCCAATTGTAATAGAAGTAGGAATTGAAAGTAAAATTACATTAGATGGTAAATTTCCAGCTTGGATATAATAAGTAATTCCAATAATGACGACACCCATAAAGAAGCCCGCAACTAATTCTCCAAATGGAGTGTATGCAATTGGAAGTGGTCCTCCAGTGTAAAAATAAGCTGCTGCCATACATATTAGACCAATAACTGCGATCCACCAGCTACTTTGAATGCAAATATAAATACCTAAAAGTAGTGCAATACCAAAAAAAGAAAAAGCGAGTGTTAATACAGTTGAAGGTTTAATGCCATCTCTTACGATTGCTCCTCCGATTCCGACAGAACCTTCATGATCTAGGCCTCTTTTATAATCATAATACTCATTGATCATATTTGCTGCTGCTTGGATTAATAAACTTGCAATAAGCATCGAAAGAAATAAAAGTAAATGAAATGAATGATCTATATGTGCTAACATTGCACCGATCGCAACAGGAATGAACGCTGCGGTTAATGTATGTGGTCTTAACAAATTCCACCATGTTCTAAAACCTGTTGAGGAAGTTGGTGATTGAATTGTTGGTTGCATTTTTAACATCCTCCTTTTTATTATTATTTGAAAATGTAGGCCATTTTACTTTAAAAAAGTATGGACGAACTTCATAAAATTGACAGTCTACATTCATCGTTGTATCTTTAGTTATATCATGTATTTAACGTATATTTAAGCTAGGGGGAACTATAATGCTTAGAACAGGTCAGCTAGAATCGATTGCATTCTTTGAGCACTCTCTTTTTAATGCAAAAACTTGTTCAAAACGCTTTATTTGTAAAGTGGAAAAAATAATGAATATTCATCCCCTAAGCGTTTACCATTTTTATCATGAATTGGGTTTTACTGAACGCTTTTATTGGTCAAACCAAGAAAACTCGTTAATTCTCACAGGAATTGGTACTTTAGTTCCTTTTCATCATAGTACAGAAGAACAGTATTCTGCAATAGAAAAAGAATGGAAACGCTTTGGAGAGCAAGTGTATATCGAGCAAGAACATTGCTTTGGTACAGGACCTATAGCTCTTGGGGGTTTCTCTTTTTTTGATAATTATAAAGATGATCAAGATTGGAAGAATTTTGGAACCTCTCATTTCTATATACCTAAATTAATGGTGACGGTTACAAAAGAAGGAACATTTATTACTTCTAATTATGAAATAAATGAACAAACTTCCGTAGAGGATTTATTGCTTCAATATAAAGAATATGATGACTTTTTAGAAAACTTTGGAATGAAGCAACCGAGTTTTACGCAATCGGAATGCATAAATAAGGATGAATATGAACCAAATGAATGGATTCAAAGTGTAAAAGAAGCTATACAACAAATGAAAAACGAAAAGTTAGAAAAGGTTGTATTAAATCGCACTTTAGATGCTATATTTTCGGCAGAAGTAAATTCAACAAAAGTAATATATGAACTAGAAGCAACAAGAAATGTTAATTATATTATTTCTTATCAAATAAAAGATACTGTATTTATTAGCGCTACTCCTGAACGATTGATTTCTAAAAAAAATAATACAGTTTCTTCAATGTGCCTTGCAGGTTCAGCTGCTAAAGGAAAAACTAAGGAAGAAAATATAGAGGCTTCTAATTGGCTATTAAATAGTAAAAAAAATAATGGAGAACATGCTTTTGTTGTAAACTATATCCGAGAAATTCTTAAAAAATATTGTAACGAATTATTAATTCCGTCGACACCAAGAATTATGGCGACTAAAAGCTTATTGCATTTATTTACGCCAGTTGAAGGGAAATTGTATAACCACGTTACTTTATTCGAATTAATTCAAGCATTACATCCTACACCAGCACTTGGTGGTTTTCCTAAGGAAGAAGCGTGCAAATTAATTCGTGAACTTGAACCTGTCGATCGTGGTTGGTATGGTGCTCCAATTGGATGGATTGATTTAAATGGAAATGGTGATTTTGCTGTAGGCATACGTAGTGCCTTAATTAAGGGAGAAAAAGCAAAATTATATGCCGGTTGTGGTGTTGTACAAGATTCAAAACCAGAGGAAGAATTTTTTGAAACTGGTGTAAAGTTTCTGCCAATGCTGAACGCATTAGGAGGGTTACGAAATGAAAGATAATGAAGCATTAACAAAATATATAGGTGCACTTGTAGATGAATTAAGCGCACTAAATATTCAAAACGTTGTAATTAGCCCTGGGTCGCGTTCTACTCCAATCTCGATGCTTGTAAATGAGCATCCAAAACTTAAGTCTTATATTGCAGTGGATGAAAGAGGAGCAGGTTTTTTTGCTTTAGGAATTGCCAAAAGTACTAAACAGCCAACAGTTTTAATTTGTACATCTGGAACAGCGGCTTCTAATTACTTACCAGCAATATCTGAAGCGAGAGAATCTAGAATTCCTTTGTTCGTATTAACAGCTGATCGACCACATGAGCTGCGAGATATTGGTGCACCGCAGGCTATGAATCAAATTGGCTTATATGGTTCTTTTGTAAAAAAATTCATGGAACTGGCATTACCAGAGGCTTCTGAGGCAATGTACCAATATGCCCGCTCAAGTATTAATCGACTTTACCGTTCTTGTGTGACTGCTCCAATGGGGCCAGTACATATGAATGTGCCTCTACGAGAACCATTAGTTCCAAATTTTGCAATTGATGATTTATTTTCGGCAGGAAAACGTAAAAATTCTGCTCATACGATACTTACTAAAACTCTTGCGACAATTTCAAAGGAAACTAGAAGTGAAATTACCGAGCTTTTTCAATCAAAAAGAAAAGGCTTATTAGTTTGTGGACCATATGTTGAAGGCGATGCTTTAAAAAGGATTATTGCTTTAGGCAGTTTATTAGACTACCCAGTTCTTTGTGATCCACTTTCAAATGGTAGAACAAATAATAATGAGGATTCAAATGTAATCGATACATACGATACGTTCCTTCGTTTTGAAGATATTGCTAATTCGCTTGAGTCTGAAATAATTGTTCGATTTGGCTCGATGCCTGTTTCTAAGACATTTACTCAATATACACAAAGGCAACAAGATTGTGAGTTGATCGTAATTGATGAAGGTGATCTATGGAGAGATCCAACATTAAAAGCTACACAAATGATTTCATGTGATGATCTTGAATTTTGTAATGCAATTTTCGAATCATATGAGAAGACGACTGATTTTCAAACTGATTGGTTGAATGAATGGAAATCTATTAATGAAAAAACGAAAAACGGACTTCAGCAAGCTGAACAGTTTGATGAACTTTTTGAGGGGAAAATTGTTCAAGTTTTAGCAAAGTCTTTAGAGGAAGAAAGTACTTTATTTGTATCAAACAGTATGCCAATTCGTGATGTAGATACATTTTTACTTTCGCAATCTAAAAAGTTTAAAATTGCTTGTAATCGAGGCGTAAATGGTATTGATGGAACAATTGCGACCGCATTAGGAATGGCAGCAGCTGGAGACAATGTGACATTATTGATTGGAGATTTATCTTTCTACCATGATTTAAATAGTCTAGTACTTTCTAAGTTACATCATTTGCCTTTACGAGTTATTCTCGTTAATAATGATGGAGGCGGCATCTTCTCATTTTTACCTCAATCAAAAGAGGAAAAGCATTTCGAAGCATTGTTTGGCACTCCATTAGGATTAGATTTTGAACATGCTACAGCACTTTTCGGTGGAATTCATACAAAAATTAATAATTGGTTCGATTTTGAAGATGTGTTGTCTAGAAAGAATGATGGTTTACAAGTTATCGAAATCCGAACAAATCGTCAAGAAAACTATGATCTACATCAAAAAGTTTGGAGCATTGTAAAATCTAAATACGAAAAGTAAAGTTAGGTGTTCCTGCTCATGGAAATTAAGATTAATGAAGTTACCTATTCATACACTGAATCTGGTCAAGGGCAAACAATTCTCTTATTGCACGGTTTCACTGGTTCAAAGGAAACATGGGGAAATTTAATAAAAGAGCTAGAACTAAATTTTCATGTAATAGCAATTGATTTATTAGGGCATGGTGAGACTGGTGCTCCAATTGATGACGAACGTTATAAAATGGAGTATGCTGCTAAAGATCTATCTGACTTTTTAATACAAAAGCAAATTGATTCTGTGCATTTATTAGGCTATTCAATGGGAGGTAGACTAGCCCTCTATTTTGCTTTGGCCTACCCAGCTAAAATTAGCTCACTTATTTTAGAAAGTTGTACAGCGGGTCTTAATACCGAGCGTGAAAGATTAGCTCGAATCGAACAAGATACTAAATTATCCGCGATGATCTTGAATGATGGAATTGAAACATTTGTTAATTATTGGGAAAACGTTCCGTTATTTTCTACACAAAAGAATCTACCTACTTCATCACAAGAAGAGATTAAAAAAGGTAGATTAAATCAGTCTCCTATTGGACTAAGTAATAGTCTAATAGGGATGGGGACGGGCATCCAGCCTTCTTTATGGGATGATTTAAATCAATTTCACAAAACAACATTATTAGTTTGTGGTGAATATGATGAAAAGTTTTGCCTAATAATGGGGAAAATGAACGAGAAGCTAAAAAATAGCGAAATTATAAAAATTCCACACGCTGGCCATGCAATTCATGTGGAACAATTGAAAAAATTTGCTACAATAGTAAGTGGGTTTTTATTGGAAAAAGAAAAGGAGAAAATTTCATGACTATTGAATGGGTACAAGAAAGAAAGTATGAAGAAATTTTATATTCTACATATAATGGAATCGCTAAAATTTCAATCAATCGTCCACACGTACATAACGCATTTACACCATTAACAGTATCAGAATTGATTGATGCTTTTGCTTATGCAAGAGATGACCAAAAAATTGGTGTTATTATTTTAACAGGTGAAGGTGGAAAAGCATTCTGTTCTGGAGGAGACCAAAGTGTTCGCGGACACGGTGGTTATGTTGGACATGACCACATTCCTCGCCTTAATGTATTAGATTTACAACGCTTAATTCGTGTTATTCCAAAGCCTGTAATTGCGATGGTAGCTGGATACGCAATTGGTGGAGGACATGTTCTTCATGTAGTTTGTGACTTAACAATCGCTGCAGATAACGCTAAATTTGGACAAACTGGTCCAAAAGTAGGTAGCTTTGACGCTGGTTACGGCTCAGGCTATTTAGCTCGTATTGTAGGTCATAAAAAAGCTCGTGAAATTTGGTACTTATGCCGTCAATATGATGCTCAAGAAGCATCAGATATGGGCTTAGTAAACAAAGTAGTACCTTTAGAAGAATTAGAAACTGAAACAGTTAAATGGGCTGAAGAAATGCTTGAAAAGAGTCCAACTGCACTTCGTTTCTTAAAAGCAGCAATGAATGCAGATACAGATGGTTTAGCTGGAATTCAACAGCTAGCTGGAGATGCAACACTTCTTTACTACACAACTGATGAAGCAAAAGAAGGCCGCGATGCATTTAAAGAAAAACGTACACCTGATTTCGATAAATTCCCACGTTTTCCTTGATTTGAAAGAAGAGATAAAAGCTTGATGAGAAATCATCAAGCTTTTTTGAATTAATTTTCATTACAGTAAGGAAGTGTATTTAATGAGTCAAATTCCGAATTTTTTGCTTGAAAGAGTCAGATTAACTCCTGATCGAGTAGCCGTTGCAACCGATGTAGAGGAAATTACGTTTAAGGAATTACATAACCGGGTTTTAAATCTAGCATATAAATTTCACCAATTAGGTATAAAAGACGAGTCCCATGTGTCTGTTTTAATGAATAATTCCGTTGAGTTTATACAAGTTGTATATGCCCTTCATTATATTGGAGCTACATCAATTTTACTGAATATAAGATTAAGTGATGATGAAATAAGATACCAATTAGAAAATAGTGATTCTGAATTTTTAATCGTAACAAATTCAAATGCAATCAAGGTACCTGAAAATATTAAATTGTTAAATATAGATGAGTTGGAACATGTCGAAATGAAGGATTTTACGATCCAATATAATTTTGATGAGGATAAAATCGCTACAATGATGTACACATCCGGAACAACAGGCTTCCCAAAAGCAGTTTTACAAACTTATCGTAACCACTTTAACAGTGCCGTTGCTTCAGTCTTAAATTTAGGATTAGAGCAGCAGGATGTATGGCTAGTTTGTTTACCAATGTTCCATGTAGGTGGCTTATCAACTGTATACAAAAGTGCGATTTATGGAATGAAAATTGTCATAACAAATAAAGCTGATGCACAAACAATTAAAGACTGTGTCATAAAGCATAATGTAACCATTCTATCTGTCGTTACAAAAGTTTTAAATGACCTCTTAACACTTGTTGAAGGAACAATTGATTTAAAAAGTGTAAGAGCAGCTTTACTTGGAGGAGGTCCGGCACCACTTCCACTGTTACAAAAGGCAAGTTCTTTAAATGTACCAGTTTATCAAACATATGGAATGACTGAAACATGTTCACAGATAGCAACTCTTTCTCCTGAATACATGCTTTCTAAACTTGGTTCTGCTGGTAAAGCTTTATTCGGTTGTACACTTGAAATAAAAGAAGATGGTCGAACTTGCTTACCTGGAGAAATAGGAGAAATTGTCGTCAAGGGACCGAATGTAAGTAAAGGATATTATAAGCTTGATCGGGATTTGAATGCATCAGATTACCTTTACACTGGTGATTTAGGTTATGTAGATGAAGATGGATTTTTATTCGTAGTTGATCGTCGAAGTGACTTAATTATTTCTGGGGGAGAGAATATATATCCTGCAGAAATCGAATCAGTATTATTATCGCACCCAGACATTATTGAAGCTGGTGTAACGGGCAAAGAAGACCCAGCTTGGGGAAAGGTACCTGTTGGATTTGTGATCAGTAAATCCTCTAATCCTCCATCCCAAGAAGAACTAATCGAGTATTGTCGAGATAAAATAGCGGGATATAAAATTCCAAAAGAAATAATTTTTGTAGAAAACTTACCAAGAAATGCAACAAACAAGCTAGTAAGAAGAGAGCTACTAAAGCTTTTATAAGGGGAATTAATGATGTTAATTCAACAAATTGAATTATTTTTAATTGAACAGCCTTTAAAGATACCATTTAAAACAAGCTATGGTACATATGAAAAACGTGAAAGTATTATTGTTAAAATTATCGATGAAAATGGATTAAGTGGTTATGGAGAAGTTGTTGCTTTTTCTGAACCGTGGTATACGGAAGAAACGATTTATTCCGCACTTCATGTTTTACAAGATTTCTTAATTCCAAAATTAGTAAATAAGCAATTTAATCATCCTAATGAAGTAGCATCGCAGTTAAATCAATTTAAAGGGAATCAAATGGCTAAAGCAGGGCTTGAAGGTGCGTATTGGGATTTGTATAGTAAACAAAATTCAATTTCGTTAGCGCAAGCTTTAGGGGGCAATAAAGCTGAGATACCAGTTGGGGTCGTTATTAGTATAGACGAGCCAGGAAAAATGACAAAACAAATTGGTGACTATTTAGCAGAAGGATATAAACGATTTAAAATAAAGGTTTCGAGGGAAAATGATTACGAAATTGTATCTACTATCCGAAATAGTTATCCGACAATTCCTCTAATGATTGATGCTAATTCGGATTATTCGATAGACGACATCCCTCAGCTAAGAAAATTAGATCAATTTAATCTAATAATGATTGAGCAGCCTTTCGGTGAGCGCCAATTTATTGAACATGCTATTCTTCAAAAGGAAATTTCGACCCCTGTTTGTTTAGATGAAAGTATTTGTTCCATTGAGGATGTTCAAATTGCCCACGAACTAAAAGCATGTAAAATCATTACTGTAAAGCCTGGCAGAGTCGGAGGATTAACCAACTCAATCGAAATTCATCGTTATTGCGTTGAAAAGAATATTCCAATTTGGGTTGGAGGTATGATTGAAACAGGAATCTCTAGAATTCAAAACGTTGCATTAGCCTCTCTTCCAGGCTTTACGATCCCTGGAGATATATCGGCCTCATCTAGACATTGGGAGCACGATATTATTTATCCAGAGGTAGCATTAATAAAAGGGAAAGTTAGAGTTCCAGATGGGCCTGGTATAGGAGTAGAAGTGGATGAAGCAAGAGTCAGAAGTCTTTCTAAAAAGATTTATAGACATGCTTAAAAAAATAGACAAAAAAAATACGATCAAATTAAACTTGTCATTCATTTCAAGTTTCTTTGACCGTATCTTTTTTTATTTCATTATTTTTCTTCTTAGGTACTGGATCAAATCCACCTGGATGAAACGGATGGCACTTAAGTATTCTTTTAGTCGTTAAATAAGAGCCTTTTAGCGCACCATGAGTTTGTAGTGCCTCTAATCCGTAATGAGAGCATGTAGGATAAAATCTACATGAAGGTGGAGTGGCAGGTGATATCCATTTTTGATAAAATCGAATGATTCCAATTAATATTTTATTCATATACAAACCTTACGTCTGCTAGAATTATTTTTCATCATGGTTATTATTCATTTTTACGTCTTCTAGCTTATCGACTTTATGCTGTACTCCATAGCCTTTATTTACAGTAAGTACGAATGCACCAAACACAACAACGATAATAATTCCACTAACAACAAATACTCCAGTCATACGCTAATCCTCCTAAATAGTTATACTACTATGATATAGTATACTGTCCAATATGCAAGGCATTCAAATATTTTCATAAAGATTAAGGAATATTATTTCAATAATGATGAAACATTTTAATAGACATAGTACAATGGATAAACAAGTATGAATGTAGGAAGGTTAAAATGTACATATTTAAAGATTTTTACCATAATACAGTTGAATTATCATTTGAGAAGCATCCATTTTCACTCAATCCAAAGCATGTTTGGGTTATTTGTAAGTACAATGACCAATGGTTACTAACAGACCACCAAAGAAGAGGATACGAATTTCCAGGTGGAAAAGTAGAAGAAGGCGAAACGCCAGAAGAAGCTGCTAAACGCGAAGTTTTAGAAGAAACCGGTGGAAATGTATCTAAAATTAATTACCTAGGGCAGTATCGTGTTACAGGTAAGGACAAAATCATTATAAAAAATATTTACTTTGCCGAAATAAGTGAACTTTTAACACAAAAGCATTATTTTGAAACAAACGGGCCTGTCCTATTAGATGAATTTCCACCAAACATAAAAAGAGATCGACGATTTAGTTTTATCATGCGTGACGAAGTATTTTCACAAAGTTTAAGTTATTTAAATAATAAAAAAGGCTCACTTTTATAAGTGAGCCTTTTTACATTTTTTTAGTTTGAAAATAAATCATGTGCAGGGAAAAAAAAGAAAGTTGAGACTGGAAACAAATCAGGGGAAGTGCAAATAAAAAAGGAGAAACTGCAATTAAATCAGGAAAAGTGCAAATAAAAAAGATGAAACTGCAATTAAATTAGCAAAACTGCAAATAAAGGCAATAAATTAGAACAAAGTGTAGCCTGTGAATCAAAAAAAAGAAAAAATATCATTAAAATAGTTCGAGAAAGAACAAAATCATGTAAAAAAACATAATAAACACGTAAATGCTTCTCTCAATTAATGCTCAAATCATGTATATCAACAAAGTTTACTGTTATATCAACAAAAATCACTACTATATCAACAAAGTTCACTTAGTGTTCGTACTTTCCAAACATGCTAAAAAAAGCTCACAGCTTTAGTGAGCTTTTCACTTATTTTTTTAATGTTTTTCTCTCTATATATTCAACAATAATATACATTACACCAGCGCAAACGCTGATGATTAATACACTCATTAAGACGAGCGTGAAGTTAAATACTTGGAAGCCATATACGATTAAATAGCCGAGTCCGCTTTTAGAAACTAAGAACTCTCCGACAATCACTCCTACCCAAGCTAAGCCGACATTTACTTTTAATGTTGAAATGACGGTAGGTATACTAGCAGGAAAGATGACATTTTTAAAGATTTGAGTTTTTGTTGCTCCAAAACTTTTAATTACTTTTACGTAATTTTCGTCTACTTGTAAAAAGGCTTGATAAATAACTAGTGCTGTAATGACAAAACTTATAATAATCCCCATGGCAATTATTGAAGAATATGAAGGGCCAAAAATTACGATAATGATTGGGCCAAGCGCAACTTTTGGCATTGCATTAAAGACTACTAAAAACGGGTCTAGTACTTTTGAAGTAAATGGATACCACCAAAGTATGATGGCAAGAACTAAGCCAAGAATTGTGCCTAATATAAAGCCAACTAGCGTTTCAGTAATCGTAGTCATAGCATCATGATAAATCGAGCCATCCGCAATTTTAGAGATGAATAAATCGTAAATTTTAGTTGGTGCACTAAATAATAATGGATCAATTATTCTTCGGTGGCTTAAGAGCTCCCATGCTATGAAAAATATAATAATAATTAATATTTGGATAAAAAATACTAAAAGTTTTTTGCGGCGATTTTTTTTTGCTATTTTGTCATGATATGATTTTAGCTCATCATATACTTTATCCACGTTTCTCCAACTCCTTCCAAATAGAAGAAACGTAAGAAGAAAAAAGTGATTGGTGTCTTACTTCAAAAGGGGAGTGCGTACGTAATTCCTCTGGTAAATGAAAAACTTTTGATATTTTTGTAGGAGCATTAGTTAGCGTAATGACCCGATCACACATTGCTACAGCTTCTTCGATATCGTGAGTTACTAATATAGCGGTTGTATTTAACTTTTTAAATAAGTTGAAAACTAATTCTTCTAGTTTTACTTTATTTTGATAATCTAAAGCTGAAAATGGTTCATCCAATAATACAATTGATGGGCTTGTAGAGAGAGTTCTTACTAATGCAACTCGTTGTCTCATTCCACCAGAAAGTTCTCTTGGGTATGCATTTTCGTAATCTTTTAATCCAACTTCATTTAACAATTCTAAAGTTCGATTCTTATTTTCTTCTGTGTCCTTATCTAGAATTTGAAGACCTAGAAATATATTTTCCTTAATTGTTTTCCAAGGGAACAAATAATCGTGCTGAAGCATGTAACCAATTTCCCCTGATTTTATATTATATGGTTTGCCTTTGAACTTTACTGAACCCTCATATGGTACAAGCAAAGAAGAAATAATAGACAAAAGTGTGCTTTTTCCACACCCACTTGGACCTAGTACTGAAACAAATTCACCCTTTTCAACATTAAACGTTAATCCATCCAATATTTTAATTGCTTTTTGCTTTGATAAAAATACATGAGAAATATCATCAATTGTAAGATAGCTCATTTTAATGACCTTCTACTTCTCCGTAGATTTTTCAGCGAATTTTGTATCAACTAATACTGAGTGTGGAACCTCTTTTGGCAATACGCCAGAGTGTTTCATGATATTTTGAAGATTATTCCACTCATCTTCTTCTAATATTGGATTTGTTGAATAAGAGTTTTGAGACTTATAACGATCAATAACTTTTATTGAAATATCTAAAGGTGTATCTTTAAAGAATGGTGCAACACTTTTTGCGATTTCTTCAGCGGAATGAGAATCAACCCATTGCTCGGCTTCATAAATAGCATCAGTAAATTGTTGAGCTGTTTTAGCATTCTTTTTCAAATAACTATCTTTTGCTATAAAAGCTGTATATGGTACTTTTCCTGATTCTAAACCGAATGAAGCGACGATTTTACCTCTTCCTTCTTTTTCCATAATACTTGCTGTAGGCTCAAATAATTGTACATACTGTCCAGTCCCAGATGCATATGCATTCGCGATATTAGCGAAGTCGATGTTTTGGATAAGATTCAAATCTTTATGTGGATCAATCCCATGTTTACTTAGGACATATTCGCCAACCATTTGTGGCATGCCACCTTTTCTTTGCCCTAAAAACGTTGTGCCTTTTAGTTGATCCCAATTGAATGTACCAGTTTGATTTCTCGCTACTAAAAAAGTTCCATCCGTTTGAGTAAGTTGTGCAAAGCTTTTAACTGGATCATTTGCTCCTTGAGCGTATACATAGATTGTTGTTTCAGGACCAACTAATCCAATATCTGCACCGTTTGATAGCACAGCAGTCATTGTTTTATCTCCACCAGCAGTAGTCGTTAATTCAACATCCAATCCATGCTTTTTAAAAATCCCTTCACTTATGGCCACATATTCAGGTGCGTAGAATAATGAACGAGTCACCTCTGCAACTCTTACTTTTGTATTGCCATCTTTTGGTTTATCTTTTGAGCAAGCACCTAAAATAGAAGCAACTAATAAAAATAAAATAACGAACCATTTGATTTTCATTTAATCCCTCCTAATCGAAAATATACAATTAGCCTATGCATTAGGAGAAAATGGGTGAATGCGGAGTTCTGAATGCGTGCAGTTCGATTGAAGAACAGCAGAAAATAATCGATTTTTGTGCTAAGAAAAAACCTCTCAAAATTCCTTTTTTAGGAAATTAGAGAGGTTTTTATTTATTGCTCTTCGAAAAATATTTTCGAGTGTCTTCACGTATTTCGTTAGGTAAAACAGTTGCTAATTCTTTGTTTAACCACGAAAGTGTTTTACTACGTAAATATTCATGCATTTTTTCTTCTGCAGAGAGCATGACTAAATTAATCGTGCAGGTAGCACTTGGAGTACAACCTTTTTCTCTATATAGATAACCATTATCTTTAATGTTTTTACATTGAAATATGGGTTTAGAACCTTCAACTGCTTCAATTACATCCCAAAAGGAAATTTCTTCTGGAGATTTAGCTAGTTTAAAACCACCTTTAACTCCTGGAACTGAACTTACAATACCAGCTTTAGATAATTTACTAAAAATCTTTGAGAGATATGTATCTGAAACACCTTGAAAGAAGGAAAGTTCCTTTATTCCAATTGGAGAATCTTCAGGAGTATCAATTAAATAAACTAGGCAGTGAAGTGCATACTCAACTCCAACGCTATACTGCATCAAAACACCTTCTTCATAAAAGAGATTATGTTAATTAATCTTAGAAATGTTTTATTTCTTTGTCAAACATTTACTTTTAGAGCAAATAAATGAGTTTGACAGAATAAAAAAAACGATATATTATGGACTATATCAATCGGCGATTAAGTTAGTCGTCGATTGTTCGATTCAATTATACATCTAAACATTTATTTTTAGAATTAACTTTTTTAGGGGGAAATAAAATGGAACAACAAATTAATTATTATAAGTTAGCACCTGAAGCAATTAAAATAATGATGGAAATGGAAAAGTATACTAAATCAACGGGTATAGACCATAAACTTCGTGAACTTATTAAAATTCGTGCTTCACAAATTAATGGTTGTGCATTTTGCATTGACATGCATACCTCTGAAGCAAGAGAAATAGGAGAAACGGAACAACGTATATATTGTCTTACTACATGGAAAGAGTGTGCTTTTTATACAGAAGCAGAAAAAGCAGCGTTAGAGTTAACAGAGCATATCACATTGATCCCGAATAAAGGTGTGCCAGGAGAACTCTATAATCGTGTTAGTAAACACTTCAGCGAAAAGGAATATGTAAATCTTGTCTTTATAATCAATCAAATTAACAGCTGGAATAGAATCTCTATATCAATGGGGAATACACCAACTGAAAGATAATTATGTCTTTTATAAAAAAAGCATCCAGATAAACAGTTTGGATGCTTTTGCACTTTAGGATTTATAATATGGCATTAAATTAATAGCGAAATTTAATTTTTTATCACTGATTAAAAAAGGGCTATCCAAAAGTCATTAAATCTGACTTTAGGACAGCCCTTACATTTTTATTTATTAAATTATTTTAAAGGTCCACCAAGCTCAGCTAATTGAGCGTCAAAGCCTTCAAACTTTTTGAAGTTTTCTTGGAATTTTTTTACTAATTCAAGAGCTTTTTGATCATATGCTGATTTATCTTCCCAAGTTGTTGATGGAACTAATACGCTATCAGGTACACCAGGTACATGAGTTGGAATTGCTAATCCGAAAAACTCATCTTGTGTAGTTTCAATGTTGTTTAAATCTCCTTCAAGTGCAGCGTGAACCATTGCTCTTGTGTAAGAAAGATTCATACGTTTACCAACGCCATATTCTCCACCAGTCCAACCAGTGTTTACTAAGAATACATTTACATTATGTTTTTCAATTTTTTCACCAAGCATTTTTGCATATTCTACAGCTGGAAGCGGTAAGAATGGTGATCCGAAACATGTTGAGAATGTTACTTGTGGAGATGTAACACCACGCTCAGTACCTGCTAATTTACTAGTAAATCCACTTAAGAAGTGGTACATTGCTTGCTCTTTTGTTAATTTGCTGATTGGAGGTAATACTCCAAATGCATCAGCAGTTAAAAAGATAATTGCATGTGGATGTCCAGCAACGCTTGGCTCAATGATATTTTGAATTGCTTGCATTGGGTATGCAGCACGAGTATTTTCTGTTAAAGTTGTATCATCATAGTCAGCTAAACGGCTATCAGATTTAACAACTACATTTTCTAAAACAGTTCCAAATTTAATTGCAGAGAAAATTTGTGGCTCTTTTTCAAAAGTTAAGTTGATACATTTAGCGTAGCAACCGCCTTCAATATTGAATACACCATTATCTGACCAGCCATGCTCGTCATCACCGATTAATTTACGGTCTGCATCAGCAGATAATGTAGTTTTACCAGTTCCAGAAAGACCAAAGAATAATGCTACATCGCCTTCGCTACCAACGTTGGCAGAACAGTGCATTGGTAAAACATTATTTTGTGGTAATAGGAAATTCATGATAGAGAAAATAGATTTTTTCATTTCTCCAGCGTATTCAGTACCACCAATTAAGATTATTTTCTTTTCAAATGATACAATAACAAATGCCTCTGAATTTGTTCCATCTACTACTGGGTCTGCTTTAAATGTCGGAGCAGAAACAATTGTAAACTCAGCTTCATGAGTTAGAAGTTCTTGCTCAGTTGGGCGAATAAATAATTGATGAGCAAATAGGTTGTGCCATGCAAATTCGTTAATTACTTGGATAGGTAAACGGTACTCAGTATCTGCGCCAGCAAATCCTTTGAATAAGAATAGTTCGTTACGATCTTTTAAGTAGTTAAGTACTTTGCTATATAATTTTTCGAATACGTCAGCAGAGATTGGTTGGTTTACTGAACCCCAATCGATTAAATTTTCAACAGATGCCTCTTTAACAATAAATTTATCCTTAGGTGAACGTCCAGTATATTTGCCTGTTGAAACGCTAACTGCTCCTGTTGACGTTAAAATTCCTTCTTGTCTTGTTAGGACTTTTTCAACTAACTCAGAAACGCTAAGTTGGTTATACATTTGATTACTAGTAAGTAATTCGTTTAATTCAAAGTTTACATCAACTGTCTTCATATACTAATACCATCCTTTAAATATATTTGTCTGCCATGTAGGTATCTCGATAAATAGTATAACACATTTATTTTAATAGTGTATACTATTAGTTAGTAAAATGTGTTATGAATTTCATTAAAAAATAAATTTGAGTAAAATGATTTAATTAATAGGTGTAATTTCGTCAAAAGAATATGATAAATAGTAATTTCCATTTAAATAGAAATTAAAAGTTATTGTAGAATTATGTTAAAAGTAATGATGAAAGTTGTTGACAAGAAAGTGAAATTTTAATATGATACTTTTCATACGGATACTCTCTTATCCCGAGTAGGTGGAGGGATACAGGCCCTACGAAGCCCAGCAACCTCACTTTTAGTGAAAGGTGCTGAACCTGATGCAAGACTTTTTTTTATGTCTTGAACGATAAGAGCGAAAGGCAAATAACCAAGAACCCTTTCCTCAGGTAATATTTGATAAGAGGAAGGCTTTTTTTTTGCTCAAAACTTAAATACAGTGGCAATTTCGTAATTTACACTGAGTTATCTTTATCTTAAATGGGAAACATAGGAATAGGAACAAACTTTTTATTCTTATGTTGAGAAAAAAGAGATCCGTCAATTCAATTTAGGAGGGGACTCAATGTCACAACGTCGTTTATTTACTTCAGAATCAGTTACAGAAGGACATCCAGATAAAATCTGTGACCAAATCTCAGATTCAATTCTTGATGCAATTTTAGCAAATGATCCGAATGCTCGTGTAGCAGCGGAAACATCAGTTACAACAGGTCTAGTACTTGTTGCAGGTGAAATCACAACTTCTACTTATGTAGATATTCCAAAAATCGTTCGTGAAACAATCCGTGAAATCGGTTATGATCGTGCAAAATACGGATTTGATGCAGATACATGTGCAGTTTTAACTTCTATTGATGAGCAATCAGCAGATATCGCTTTAGGTGTAGACCAAGCGTTAGAAGCACGTGAAGGTAGCATGTCAGATGAAGAAATCGAAGCAATCGGAGCAGGTGACCAAGGTTTAATGTTCGGTTTTGCTGTAAATGAAACACCTGAATTAATGCCACTTCCAATTTCATTATCACACAAAATTGCTCGCCGTTTAACGGAAGTTAGAAAAAATGAAACAGTTTCTTACTTACGTCCAGACGGTAAAACTCAAGTAACTGTTGAGTATGATGAAAACAACAAACCAGTTCGTATTGATGCAATCGTTGTATCAACACAACATGGTCCAGAAGCTACTCAAGCTCAAATCGAAAATGATATTAAAGAACTTGTAATTAAACCAGTTGTACCAGCTGAGTTAATTGATGAAAATACAAAATTCTTTATCAACCCAACAGGTCGTTTCGTAATTGGTGGACCTCAAGGTGATGCAGGTTTAACAGGTCGTAAAATTATCGTTGATACTTACGGTGGATATGCTCGTCACGGTGGTGGCGCATTCTCTGGTAAAGATGCAACTAAAGTTGACCGTTCTGCTGCTTACGCTGCACGTTACGTTGCGAAAAACATCGTAGCTGCTGGCTTAGCTGATAAAGCTGAAGTTCAATTAGCATATGCAATTGGTGTAGCTAAACCAGTTTCAATCGCTATTGATACTTTTGGTACAGGTAAAGTTTCAGAAGAAAAATTAGTTGAAGTAATTCGCAACAACTTCGACCTACGTCCAGCTGGAATTATCAAAATGCTTGACTTACGTCGTCCGATTTACAAACAAACTGCTGCTTATGGTCACTTCGGCCGTACAGATATCGATCTTCCTTGGGAGCGTACTGACAAAGCAGAAGCTTTAAAAACTGAAGCAGGTCTATAATAATAAGATTAAGGCTGAATACGGCATTTGCTGTATTCAGTCTTTTTTTGTTTATACAGAGTTACATTCTAGTAGAAGACAAATATAGATAGGCATACTTAAAAATGATTTTTCATAGGTTTAAATGACTAAATCAAAGTTTTAAATGGAGGAACCTATGAAGGCAATAATTTGTACAAAATACGGTCCACCAGAAGTTCTTCAGCTAAAAGAAGTTGAAAAACCTACTATAAACGATGATGAAGTATTGATAAAAATACATGCTACAACCGTAACAGCAGGAGATGTAAAACTACGAGCCTCAGATTTCCCTTTTATGTATTGGCTACCTTCTCGACTTATGTTTGGCCTAACAAAGCCGAGAAATAAAATACCAGGTTGTGAGCTAGCAGGAGAAATAGTCAAAGTAGGGGAAAAAGTGAAAAGTTTTAAAATAGGTGACCATGTTTTCGGGTATAGCGGATTTTCTTTTGGTGCTAATGCTGAATATATTTCTTTACCTGAGCAAGGAGTGCTTACCAAAAAGCCAATTAATATGTCATTCGAGCAGGCTGCAGCTGTGCCTGTGGGAGCTATTACTGCACTTCATTTTTTAAGAAGGAGTATTATCCAAAACGGGCAAAGTGTGCTTATTTATGGCGGTTCGGGAAGTGTAGGAACTTATGCGATACAACTCGCAAAATATTTCGGCACAGAAGTTACTGCTGTGTGTAGTACATCAAACTTAGAGTTGGTTAGATCTCTTGGAGCAATAGAAGTGGTCGATTATACAAAAGAAGATGTTACGAAAAGTAGGAAAACTTATGACATTATTTTTGATACGGTAGGCAAGACTTCTTTTTCAGACTGTAAAAAGTTACTGAATAAAGATGGGACCTATTTATTAAGTGCAGTATGGAAGCCCTCAGTGTACTTTAAAGCATTTTGGAATAATTTGACCAGTAATGAAAAAGCCATCCTTGGAGTAGCAAATATGAACAAGGAAGATTTGAATTATATTAAAGCACTTATTGAAGCTGACAGATTAACAGCTGTGATAGATCGGCATTATCCACTTAATCAAATTGCTGAAGCACATCATTATGTAGAACAAGGGCATAAGAAGGGGAATATAGTAATTAATATTCGAGGTAATAATCAACTGTAAAATCATAATATAAGAATCCCTCAAAAATTGATTTTGAGGGATTCCTTAATTTACAAGTTTTTTTATAGATTTTCATTTTGCTGTCTTATTTCTTCACCAGCTAAAATCATATTTGCAGTTTCAATTTTGCGAAGTTCATCCACTGAATGACCAGGGTCAAGATTATTAAGGTTCGCTTGTATTTTCATATGTTCTTCATTTATAAGGGGTTTATATTGTTTAGTCAAATTATTACCTCCATATATATAGTAGAAACGTGAAGAAATTCTTCATAGTAGTTAGTCTTAACGATTTGACTAACTTCATTCAAAAGATGAAATATCGATTTACTTGCTTAATTCATTAACTAATTTTTGATAGGTGTAAAAAGCAGGCTTAGGTGAATAATCATCCTTCATAATGCCAAATTGATGAAATAGATCGTCTTTTGAGCTATCAGCATCCCTTAAACCGAAAAATTCATAATGAGTAATATTTAGTTCCTGGTGAAGTGCGTAGACCGTTCGAACAACTTTTTCAAGGACGTCTGATTGCTTTGCATACGATCTTTCTATTTGAATAAACGGATTTTTCCCGGTTGGCCATCCATTTTCCGTAATATGAATTGGAATTGTTGTAGGGATTCTATTGCGATTTAACGTATCTCGAAATTTACGGAGTATATTTTCTACTGAGATTGCAATTTCCTCAATTTCCAGTGGTTCCTCAAATACATCCACATAAAAATTATGACCGACATAATCAATTGAATGAATTAATTCATCTCCACCAATATTCATTAGGCTCTCCCAAAAATGTGGAATTGTTTTTTCTCCCTCAGGAACCGAACCAAACCCGATTTTAACTTTTAAATTATTTTTTGTAATTTCTTCTTTTGCAATAATTATTCCTCGTACAAGTGCTTCAAATACATATGGTTTCGATCCATCCATAAACGATAAATTAGGTTCATTCGTAATTTGAATTGATTCAAGTAAAGGACCATATTCCTTAATTACTTTACGAACGAAATTAAACCAATATTCTAGTGACAGACTTTGGTCCATAAGGCATCCGATTGTTAAATCACCTAATAACCCAGAGTTCTTATAGCGATTTAAAGCATTAAATACTTTTTCTTCCGTTTCTGGTCCCATATAGACAGCGTACATTCTAGGTAAAAGCCGATTAGCATTATCTTTAAGCTCTTTTAGTGCGGATGATATTTTTTCATAATTATCTTCTGGTCCAGTAGCTAATCCTATAGGTGTACCGGCTACGCTAAGAGGATAGATTCCGAAAGTTAATCCGTTTGATTTCATAATACCTCTCCTTTTTATAGTAAATTATTGTTTACTATTTTAAATGTAGTTTATTTGTAAAATGTGTTATAATCTAAACTAAGGTCGAATAAATAATAAACCTTTATTTACTATATGTCAATTTGGAAATTTTTGTACAGGAAGGTATGAAAGTCGCATGACGAATTCAAAAACACACCAAATAGCAGAGAAATTTATCCAATTACTCCCGCTAGTTTTTAATAAGTTTAACAAGCCAGGTTCAAAAAATTCACTAAAGAATAAACAGGCTGAGTTAACCCATCTGCAAAGTCATATACTTGAGGAATTATTTCAAACACCTGAAGGAATTTCACTAACAGAGCTAGCTCAAAATATTAGTATTTCTAAACAGCAAATGACCCCATTAATTATGAAATTAGAAGAAAAAGAGTATGTATCCAAAATTCAAGATGCTAATGATAAACGAAGCGTAAAAATTGTCCTTACGGAAAAAGGGAAGAAAGTTGTCTCTAAACGATGGGAAGATTTTTATCATATTTTTATCGAAAGGTTAGGGCAGCTTGATGAAGAAGACTTGTTAGATTTAGATTACTCAATGCACAAGATTATACGAATACTTGGGAAAATAGAATAGAGATTATATTGAAGGAGTGGAGTCAATTTCGGCTCCATATTTTTTTGGCCATTTTTAAGAAATGATTAAGAGAAAATCCTTATTTATTAAAAAATTATAACAGTTAAATATAACTATTTTGGTAAAAAATGGTAGATTTGTTGTAGTTTAGTAAATATAATTGTAATCGGTATTCATTATTAAGAACTAGTAGGTCGTTAATGTTGGAGGAATTATGAAAAAAAGGATTTTAATTATAAGCTTTATAGTGGCGCTCTGTTTAGGCGGAGGTTATTGGTTTTATGTATATGCTTGGGATTCTAGTGCGAAAGTGATTGCAAAAGAAGATGAATTAACAAGGACTAGTTTCTTAAAAGATAAACGTGCAGTTATTTACTTTTCAACCACTGCTGATCAAGATATAAATGGAGATGGCTTGAGTTATGCAGTGTTTGTTGATGAAAATGGACAAGCAAAAAGTGTAAAAATGAAAGGTTTAGAACTTGGATCTGTCACAAAAAGTCCGAATCAAGTATTTCTAGAAGATAAAAATCATATTCAAATTCTTGGTGACGAATACAAGGATTTTCAAATGAAGAAAAGCCAATATACTGGGGAACGATCTGGTTACATAAAAGGAAAAGACCTTTTCTTTAGTATTTATAACAGTGGATTCAGTAAAAAAGATGGATATAATTCGGATGTTCGTTTTGGCAATAAAAATGGTTTCCAGACCGGCACGATACCCAGCTATATTGTAGCTTCTGGCCAAGTAGGGGAGAATATTTATATATTAACTAATGATCCAAAAAATCCAAAAGAATTCAATTTACAAGAAGTAGTTCTAAATAATAAAGTAGGTATCAAGCAATTAAGTAAATTTGAAACGAAAGATGAAGTAAACCCGGATTCACAAGTATTAGCGGATCAATATTTTTATTACATAATCGCTTCAAATGCATCAATTGATGAACATAACAAGGATGAAATTCTGTTAAGGATTGATAAGAAAACATTGAGATTAGACACATTGCCACTTGTACACTATTCTAATATTGAAGATGTTAGAAGCACGATCGTCTATAATATTAAACAGTCTGCATATCTTTTAAACGGTGAGCTTTTTTACATAGATGGACTAGGTGATGTTTATACATTTAATACAAAAACTGAACAAGTGCAGAAGAAGTTTTCATTGATCGATGCAGATAAAACTGTATTATATTATAATGAACAAGTTTATTTTCGAGGTAATTACGTTTATTATTTTAGAGATAATCCTAAAAATAATAAATTTTCAATTGAGGTTTACAATCTCAAAACAGGAAAATTAGAAACACATCAAGAGATAAAAGGAATAAACGAGATCATGACTCAAGTGACTAAAAAAGGTAAATCAATTTATGCATATAGTTTTATGATGCTAAAGGGATAGCTTAAAGGACAAATTGACTTTATTAGCTCTCATTTAAAATACCAATTTATAGAAATTCTTGAACTTTACGAACTTATCGTTTAATATGATTTAATATAAAAACATAAACCAATTGTATAACCTCATTGATATGGTATGAGGGTCTCTACCAGGAACCGTAAAATCCTGATTACGAAAAAGAATGTAATGTATTTACATCCTTCTTCGTAATCAGGATTTTTTTTATTTTCTAATAATTAAGGGGGAAAAAATAATGAAAACAGTTTATATAAATGCAACGATTTTTACAATGGATAAGGAAAATCAAATTTTTGATAACGGTATGATGATTGTACAAGATCAATTAATTACTTATGTTGGAAACCATTCCGAAGAGTTAATGAAGGATGCGGATCAAGTAGTTAATCTTCAGGGGAAATGGGTGATGCCAGGTCTAGTAAATACGCATTCTCATATTCTAATGACGTTATTACGCGGAATTGGAGATGATATGCTGTTAAAGCCTTGGTTAGAAACTAAAATATGGCCGATTGAAAGACAATATACGACTGAGATTGCTTCAGTAAGTGCGCAGTTAGGTATTTTGGAAATGGTAAAGTCAGGAACTACAACGTTCTCTGATATGTTTAACCCTAATGGAATCGATCCAAATAATGTAATGGAGACAATTGGTGAAACTGGAATTCGCGGGGCATTTTCATATTCAATATTTAGCTTCGGAACAGAAGAAGAGCAAAGAATGAATCTAAAAGGTGCTGAGCAGTTTTCAATTGACTATAAAAACTTTGCTAATGGCCGTTTGACAACGATGGTTGCACCTCATAGTCCATATGCTTGTACTCCTAAAGCTTTAATTGAGAGTGCACGTATTGCAAAAGAAAATGACTTAATGATGCACATCCATGTATCTGAAACAGATTATGAAATTCAAGATATCCAAACTCGTTATTCGAACCGTCCTGTCGAACATCTTCGAAAATTAGGTGTATTTAATCAGCCGACAGTCATGGCTCACGGCGTAGTACTAAATGATGAAGAAAGAGCAATCTTAAAGGAATACGATGTACGTGTTGCTCATAATCCAATTAGTAATTTGAAATTAGGTTCTGGAGTAGCGGATGTTATTAGTTTACTAGAAGCAGGAGTAAAAGTCGGTATCGCAACAGATAGCACAGCATCAAATAACAATCTTGATATGTTTGAAGAAGTAAGAATTGCAGCATTGCTACAAAAAGGGATGTATAAAGATGCTACGAAATTCTCGGCACAAACGGCATTAACCTTGGCTACTCGCGGTGGCGCAGAAGTGATTGGAATGGGGCATACTGGCTCCCTTGAAGCAAATAAGAAAGCAGACTTTATTACGATTTATCCATTTGATAAAGAACATTTACAACCATTAAGTAACGCGTATTCACACTTACTATACGCTACTCGTGGTAGCGATGTATGTGATGTATTCATAGATGGAAATGCAATCGTAAAAGATCGTATTTGTTTAACAATTGATGAAGAAAAAGTAATTTCCGAAGCTAATCGTCTACAAAGTCGTTTTTCATAAAATTAAGAGGGAAAGAGCAGGACAAGTTTCCTGCTCTTCTTTTCATTTAAAGATAACGTTCGTTGATGATTTTTAAGTGATGTAATTCATGACCTGCAATAATATAAGCAATAGCTCTTGGTGTCGTTGGGTGATTTAATACTGTACCTTCAAGTTCTAATGTTTCATCAGATAAATTTGCTAACAAAGATAAAGTAGCTAGACGTACAGTTTCATATTCATTAATAATTCGTTCTATATCGAGACGCTTAAATTTTGCATTTTCATTATAAGCATTTTCATCAAAAGATGGTAAAGGAGATTTGTCTCCTCTTGCAATTGCCAATAGACGATAGCACATGATTCGCTCGCAATCTACTAAATGTCCAAGTACTTCTTTAATGCTCCATTTACCTTCTGCGTAACGATACTCAGATTTTTCTTTAGAGATTGCCTTAAAAAAGCTAATGGATTCCTCTAATTGCTTTCGTAAAATAGTTTGTAAATCACCTTCAGGAACTAGCCCTATATACCCTTTAAAATGAGGGTTATACTCATTTGGTTCTGGTCTGGACATCAAATTTACCACCTCAAAGTTTTTATTTTAAATCTACAATGCGTAGTACAATAAGCGAATTATACCTTAATATGTATATAGAAGTTTGAAAAATTAAAATGTTGAGGATGAATAAAATAAATAAACCGTTTTCTAGATTGAATTCGTTCCGATCAGTATTCAGCATGTCTTAAAAGCAGCTTCCTCTATAAATATGATTTGTATCTTCCTCTAAAAGTCTACCAATGTAATGTAGTTTGGATTTACTTAAAACGCGATTCCCTGCTTCAGTAATTCCAATAGCGCCAACCTCATTCACTAAACAACCGCTGTTTCGAATACGTTGAATTTCTTTGCTAATTTCTTTAATCATAACCTTTGCAAATTCCTTACTCAATTCATGCTTAGTATCAACGATGATGTTTGCTAAATAAAGATAGACTGAATTATTCTTTTCATATGGAAGAATATAATGACATAAACTTAATTCATCAATTTTCCCCTCAAAAAGTTGTTCAAATATCTCTTTTTCTACTGGGAAAAATGCTATAAATCCTTGGATTTCATGAGTATACTCCAGTACTCTATAGATATAAGGATTCTTACTCCAAGCTTCTTCTGCAAATGATTTCGTCACTTGCCATTCTACTTTGTAAACGAGAGAGTCTAATTCCAATAATCTATCAAAATCAGCAGGCGTTGCAAATCGTACTGTTATCGTCATATTCCACTTCTCCCTTTTCGGAAATAGTTAATAAAGATAATTAACTTAATCTTAATTTTAAGTCTTAATGCTATGAATCGTCGATAGACCTTTATTGTAGAATTTTGTATGATATTATTTGTTAAATTCCACTATTAAAATCAAATTCAATACAAAAAGGGCTTTTTAATAAAGTTAAGTGTAAATACAATAACTGTTGAAGATATTAGTAAAAGTACGAGAAAGTAATATGAGAAACAGAAGGTCATGGAGGTGGATTGAGTGGGAAATCAAATAAATAGCGATGAAAAGAGGGAGTGAAATGGAGATTAAAGGAATCAATCATTTGTTATTTTCTGTATCTAATCTAGAAAAAGCGATCGATTTCTATAAGAATGTATTTAATGCAACTTTATTAGTGAAGGGTAGAACAACTGCATATTTTGATTTAAATGGTATTTGGCTTGCTTTAAATGAAGAAAAGAATATACCTAGAAATGAAATTCATCAATCTTACACCCATATGGCTTTTACAATTGATGAAGATGACTTTGAAAAAATGTACGATAAATTACTAGAACTTAATGTAAATATATTGAATGGTCGCAAAAGAGATCAACGAGATAAACAATCAATTTATTTTACAGATCCAGATGGACATAAGTTTGAATTTCATACAGGAACTTTACAAGATCGAATTAATTATTATAAGCAAACAAAACCCCATATGGATTTTTATATTTGAAAGAGAAAGTTTTGATAAACTTTCTTTGAAAAAATATCTTGAATTAAAGATAAAATTTGATACAATATAAGTAAGAGTTAGACTAACTTAATAAATTATATATATTAAAGACGAAGTTAATTGTAAACAGTAATCAAATAAGTACGTAGATTCTTTTTGGTTTAATATCTCGAATTAAAGATAATATTGAGTATGAATTTATTTTTAAAATTAAAGGAGCGATAAATATGTTCGAAAAAATCAATAGTAAACAATTAGGTCTCGCAGATCACGGTTGGTTAAATACAATTCATCATTTTTCATTTGCAAATTATTATGATCCTAACAATATGAATTTCGGTGTACTAAGAGTATTAAATGATGATTTAATTAAAGCTCATAGAGGCTTTGGTACTCATCCACATAATGATATGGAAATTATAACTTATGTCATAAACGGAAAATTAACTCACGCTGACAGTATGGGAAATAAACACGAAATTGGACGTGGTGATGTTCAATACATGAGTGCAGGAACAGGTGTGTATCACAGTGAACACAATTTAGGTAAGGACCCATTACGATTAATTCAATTATGGATTATTCCTGATAAAGCAGGTCATACTCCAAATTACGGTGACTTAGTTTCAGATTGGGAAGAAAGAGTTGGAAAATGGTATCATATGGTATCTCCAGTTGATGGAAATGCTCCAATTAAAATTCACCAAGATGCAAATATTTACTCGCTTGCATTAAATGGAAATGAAGAAATTTCTTTTGAGATAAATAATGGTCGTCAAGCGTATTTAGTCTTATTAGAAGGAAATGCAGTTGTAAATGGAGAACTACTAGAAGCTAGTGATGCTGCGAAAATCATTGAAGAAAATATAAAAATTAAATCAAAAGATTTTTCACATTATTTAGTAGTAGAAATGAAAAAATAAAATAGATTTATTGATTTAAGCTTTGAAAGGGGAAGTATCTGATGAAAACAAGTATTAAATGGGACGGAAAATTAGCCTTTTCAGGAACTGCACCGTCTGGCCATGAAATCAAAATGGATACTGCTGAGTCTTTAGGTGGGGAGAATAGCGCACCTACTCCAGTTGAATTATTAATTAATGCTGTCGCAGGATGTACAGCGATTGATATCGTATTAATCCTTGAAAAAATGAGATTAAAATTGACTTCATTCGAAGTTGAAGTAAATGGTGATCGTGCAGAAGAGCATCCTAAACGATTTACAGACATCCATTTGCACTATATATTAGGCGGAGAATTGGATACAGAAAAAGTTCGAAAAGCAATCAAATTATCAAAAGATAAATATTGTTCTGTTGCTCATTCATTGAATGCTAATATAACAGCTAGCTTTACAATGAATGGAACGAAGGATGAAGAAATTCTGTAATATTAATCGTAGCTGTCTCCTTTGAGGCAGCTTTTTTTTGTTAGGTAATGCGAACATTTTGTGTACTTTGTTCATAAAACTGTGAACTTGGTTCATAAAGTAGAGGTTTTTGAGCATATGCTGTTTTCTCTCATTTATTGAGGGCTCAGCATGTAAAATACAACGGAAGTTAAAGCTGAAAATACGAACACTATATGAACTTTGTTGATAAAGTTGTGAACTTCGTTGATATATTGGATATTCTCGTTGATAAATTGCTTATTCTCGTTGATAAATGCTTTATTCCGGTTGATAAATGCTGTATTCCCGTTGATAAATGCTTTATTCCGGTTGATAAATGCTTTATTCTCGTTGATAAATGCTTTATTCTCGTTGATAAATGCTTTATTCTCGTTAATAAATGCTGTATTCCCGTTGATAAATGCTGTATTCCGGTTGATAAATGCTGTATTCCGGTTGATAAATGCTGTATTCCAGTTGATAAATGCTGTATTCCAGTTGATAAATGCCCTATTCTTGTTGATATACTGCAAAACTCCACTTATCAATTTTTATAGGTGGCTTAATTTTCGCCACGACTCGCCTTTTAGATAGAAAAGTTATTAAAACGGGCAAACTTTTATAAAACAACAAAAAAACCAGCAAAAATATCTTTGCTGGTCTTCTTCAATTACTCTTCATGATCCAATTGTTTCTTTACATAAGTAGGGAGCATAAAGCAGCCGACATGTAAGTCAGTATTATAATATTTTGTTTCGATACCTAGCTTATTCCATTCATCAGCTTTGACGTCTTTAATAGGGTCATATTTTTTTGATGCAAACCCGAATAGCCAGTGTCCAGATGGGTAGGTTGGCATATGGAATTGGTATACTTTTGAAATAGGGAATGTTTCCTTTATTTTTGAATGAGCTCGTTTCATTTCGTGCGCATAACTAGCGTAGTATGGACTTTCATGTTGATTAATTAGGATACCTTCTTCACTTAATACGCGTTTGCAGTTGTTATAGAAGGCTACTGTAAATAGGCCCTCTCCTGGCCCAATTGGATCAGTTGAGTCTACTAAAATTAGATCGTAATATCCTTCTTCAGCTTCTTGGACAAATTTTAGGCCGTCTTCGAAATATAAGGTTAAGCGGTCATCTTGATCTAATTTTGAAGCTGTTAAAGGTAGGTATTGCTGGCACAGTCTTACAACTCGTTCATCTATTTCGACCATATCTACAACTTCTACATTTTTGTAACGTAATACTTCTCGAGCGGTACCGCCGTCGCCGCCTCCGATAATTAATACTTTTTTAATTTGTGGGTTAACAGCCATTGATACATGCGTAATCATGTCATGGTAGATAAATTCATCTTTTTCAGTAACCATCATATAGCCATCGAGCGTAAAGAATGTTCCAAATGTTTCACTTCTAAAGAAATCGATTTGTTGAAATTCACTTTTTTCAGAATGGATATGTTCCTGAACTTTGATGGAGAATTTCGTATCTTCTTGATGGTTCTCTGTGTACCATAAATCCATTAAATTTTCCTCCAAACTTCGATCGACGACTTTGATTACATAAGGATCATCATCATCATTAATTGTGATTGTTCCTTCTTCTTTTAAATACAGATAATGCTGAATCAATTCGGTTGAAATTAGTTCGCCCGGTATGCACAGAGGGATACCAGGTGGGTAAATCATAATGGATTCACCACTAATTAAGCCGCTAGCATCGTGAATTGAGATAATTCGTTTTGGATGATAGTATGCTTCCCTTGGTGTCATAACCATTTTAGGATTTTTTAGTGCAACACTTATATCAGTCTCAAGCTTTGGAAGTTTTCCATAATGGCGGTCACTAATATCTCTTAACGCATTAATTAATGTCCGAATCGTATCTTCATTATCACCTAATGAAATGATTGCTAAGATGACATTAGGTTCTGCAAGTTCGATTTGAATTTTATATTCTTCAGCAAGCATGTCGTATACCTTAAAACCAGACAGTCCAAGATCTGACACTTTAACAACAAGTTTTAGCTCATCGTAATCGAAAACACCAACGCCATTCCGATATGAATCTCGAGTTATACATTTTAATCCCTTAATGGTGTTAATTTCTTCTTTAGCTTTCTTCGTTAAATTTAGTAATTTTTCAAAGCGCTCCTGACCTTCTAATACTAATTTCTTTCTTGCAACATCAATTGAACACATGAGTAGATAGGACGCAGATGTTGTTTGAAATAAATTAATTGTAGAGCGAACTCTATTTTTCGTAATTAACCCGTCATTATGCAATAAAACTGAAGCTTGTGTTAAAGCACCGCCAGTCTTATGCAAACTAAGAGTAACTAGGTCAGCACCAAGTAGGGCAGCATTACTTGGTAAATCAGGGTGAAACGAAAAGTGAGCACCGTGGGCTTGGTCTACTAAAACAGGTATCCCTCGAGAATGACCTATGTCGATAATTTGTTTTAAATCCGACGTTGCTCCAAAATAAGTTGGATTAATGATCAGGATGGCTTTAACATCCGAATTTAAATCTAAAGCATGGAGAACAGATTTTACTGAAACACCATTTACAATTCCATATTCATAATCAATTTCTGGCTCAATAAATACTGGTTTAGCTCCTGCCAAAATTAAAGCATTTATTGCAGATTTATGTACATTCCTCGGTAAGAGAATTTTATCTCCATGTTCAAGGGCACTCATAATCATATATTGAACACCAGAAGTCGAACCATTTACCAACATATAAGCATGATCGGAATGAAAAGCATCTGCTAGTAAAGTTTCTGCTTCTTGAATTACACCTGTTGGATGCGATAAGTTATCAACACGCTTTGAAGAGTTAACATCCATTTTAAGAGCCATTTCACTCCAAAGTTCTCTTAATTCCTCCAGTGAATTTCCTCTTTTATGCCCGGGAACATCGAAGCTTGTAATGTCCTCCTTTGCATAACGGACTAATTCCGTTAAAAGCGGTGTTTTACTGTGATCCATCATCCATCTATATCCTCCACATCAGGACCATTCCAAAGGTTTTTTCCGTAAAAAATCTCATCCATTTCATATTTCACTTTTTCTTCAATTTCTTTAATCTCATTTTCGTCTAATTTATCTTTTGTGTAGCCAAAAAGATAATTATCTAAATTAAATTGTTTCAACTTACATTTCGTATGAAATATATTTTCTTGAAACACGTTCACATCGATCATTTGATACATATCCTTAATTTTTTGAGGAAAGTAATTTTGAATTGAGTTAATATCATGATCAATAAATAATTTATAACCGCTTACATCGCGAGTAAAGCCTCGAACTCGATAATCAATTGTCATAATATCAGCATCAAATTGGTGGATTAAGTAGTTTAAAGCTTTTAAAGGAGAGATTTCTCCACAAGTAGATACATCGATATCAGCTCTAAACGTACTAATTCCATCATCTGGATGATATTCAGGATAAGTATGAACGGTAATATGACTTTTATCTAAAGCAGCAACTACTAATTCCGGTAATGGACCAGGTGATTCGGAAAACGTTTCAGAGGATGGGTTATCAACTGGACCTTCTGAAACAAGAATCGTAACACTTGCTCCTTGAGGATCATAATCTTGTTTTGCAATATTTAAGATGTGAGCGCCAATAATATGCGTAACTTCAGTTAATATTTTTGTTAAACGATCAGCGTTATATTGATCATCGATATACTGAATATATGCTTCTCGTTCTTCTTTAGTTTTTGTAAAGCAAATATCATACATATTAAAACTTAATGATTTCGTTAAGTTATTAAAACCGTATAGTTGAAAATTATTTGACGATGAAATATTCATCTATTGTCCTCCTAGTTTTACAAAATAAAAATATACGTACGAAAAGTAAAAACGACCTTGCAGGTAATCGCTTTTGTAACTAGTCAATATGTATTGTTTGTTTTTGAATTATTCATTATTCACTCAAAGTTGATGATTAAAGATATACTTGAAGATAAAACTACATTTCGTTTAATTTTAAATATTCAGAAAAAAGAAAGCCTGAAAATTTATTAGGCTTTCTTTGATAATAGAATCGGGGGCTGTGGTGAAATAATCATTTCAAACTCCATTACTAATTTATTGAAAATACTATTCCAGTCTTGTGTTAGCGCATAATCCCGTGCCTTTTTTGACATATGCTTTAACAGTTCATTGCCTTGTAAGCAACCCTCAATTGCATTGCAAAAAGACGAAAAATTTTGAGGTTCGCAAAGAATACCAGTCGAATAATCTCGAATAATATTTTTTACTCCACCTGCATTAGCTCCAATGACTGGGGTACCGCAAGCCATTGCTTCGAGCACTACATTTCCAAAGGTTTCTGTATCAGATGGAAAGACCATTAAATCACACATGCCGTATATTTCAACTAATTCACTTTTTTGAAGATAGCCAGTGTAAATGATGTGCTCGGTACCAGTTTTTTTAATCATTTCTTCTTTTTTTGGGCCATCTCCTACGATTAACCAAGTTAAATTATGTCCAAATCGTTGTTTCGTATAACTAATGATTTTAGATAAAGTTTCTAAATCTTTTTCAGGTGCAATTCTTCCAACAAAACAAATCGTATATTTTGAAGTTATATTATATTTTTGTTTAATTTCATTCTGATTAGTAATCGGGCGAAATATAGAACAATCCACACCATGAGTCCAAAGAGAGAGATTATTAAACCCTTTTGTAACTAGATGGGTTAAAGTATCTTTTGAAGGAACAAATATTTTTTGTGATGGTTTATGAAACCAATCTAAATACTTCCATAGAATATTCTCCAAAAACGATAAATTATAATATTGGAGATAATGATCAAAATTTGTATGATAGGAAGCAACTAAAGGAAGTTTCATTTTTTTCGCAATATATAGACCACTTAATCCTATTGTAAATGGTGTAGCTATATGAATAATATCAGGTTTAAATTCCCTAAGCGTTTTTTTAATTTTAGAAAGATTAGGAAATGAAATCTTGCATTCAGGATAAATTTTAAGCGGTACTGATTTTAGTCTTGTCACATCCTCAGTAGACGGTAAATCGAAAACTTGAGGGGAAAATACATGGTAAGAATGCTCATTTTCTTTTAAATAATTAGTAAAACGATTTAAGGTTTTTGCAACACCATTAACTTGAGGGATATAGGTGTCTGAAAATATAGCTACTCTCATAATGTTCCTCCTCATATATGATAGATAAAAAATTGTGTAATAAATGTAGTAATTGTTCCGAGTAATATACCGAAAAACACATCTGAAGGATAATGTAAGCCAAGATAAATTCGAGAGAAAGCAACGCACAATACTAAAGGGATTAAAATAATTGCTGTAATCGGTAAATAAATCATAATCGGTAACGCAATAGAAATGATTGCCGTTGTATGACCAGAAGGAAAGGAATGATCCTTTAAAGGATTTTTTGGAACAAAAGTACCTTCTAGTTTTAAATATGGTCTTTTACGAGGGTAAAAGCGTTTAAGAAAATGCACAGGAATGTGGCTAATAGTAAGGGTACAACAACATAGAATGGCAGCTTCGTGTAATGCGCCTTTTGAATAAAGGATTAAAATAAATGCTGATGCAATTGTAAAAATAGCTCCACCTAGATGTGTAATATTACTAAAGAAAAAGTTCAAGTAACGCTTATGGAACAATGAATTAACGCGATAAAACAAAAGACATTCGTATGTGTGAATCATTTGAAGAAATGCGTTCATTTTTCATCCTCCATTTAGTGATCGTTGTAACTTCATTATAAAAAGTGTTTATGGATTTAATTAGAAGCTTTTGTAAATGAATAATTTAGATATGTAAATTTTTAATAAATGGATTGGAGTAAGGGGTGCATGGACCTAAGTCTGGTGAATTGGTGAAAATATCCAAAAAATAGAAAAAAGAGAAGAAATAAGATTCTTCTCCTTTTCGTAATTATTTTGAAAGATTTTCTTCTTCTACTTTTTTATAGTATTGACCTTTTTCAATGTATTCTCTGCGAATACGATCCATATCGACAATGTCTTCTTCTGTTAATTCGCGAACTACTTTTGCAGGTCTACCAAAAGCTAAAGTGTTAGGAGGTATTACTTTTCCACCTGGAACTAAGCTACCTGCACCAATCATTGCGCCTTCGCCAATTTCAGCACCGTCTAAAACGATTGAGCCCATTCCAATCAATGCATTTTTTTTAACTGTACAGCTATGTAATATAACACTATGTCCAATAGTTACGCCATCTTCAAGTATTAGAGGGCATTTTGGACTTTGGTGAAGAACAGATAGGTCTTGAACGTTTACATCATTCCCGATAATTGTATCATTTACGTCGCCACGAATTACTGCTCCAAAAAATACACTACTATTTGCTCCAATTGTGACAGAACCGGTAACAGTTGCAGTTGAAGCGATAAAAGCTGATGGTTCGATTTTGGGTTGAATCCCTTTGTATGGTAATATCATACTATACCGTTGCCAAGCATATAAAAATCTAATTGATTTTGTTTATATAAAACTTCCTTAGCAACGAAGTTCACCTCCATAATATATACTTCAATATGAGTATAACTTATTTTAACGATATGTAATTAAAGAAAATAGGGAGGAGTGAAAAAATGTCACTACCTAAAAATCCGATCCAATTAATGCCAAAAGTTTATAAATCAGTCTTTCCTCTTGTGCACCAAGAATTAGACTACTGGAGAGATTTTGCAACGAATATCCCAGATCCAGAACTAAGAAAACAAGCGTTAATGAGTATCGATACAAAAACATTTCATTGTGAAGGTGGTGCAATTTTAGCATTACTTTCTGAAAAAAATCTAAAACCAGTCATTGAGTTTATCGTTGCGTACCAAACAATTAGTGATTACTTAGACAATCTATGTGACCGTAGTACTTCACTGGATCCAGTTGATTTTGAAGCATTGCATGAGTCGATGATTGATGCGGTGAAATGTCAAAAATCTGATCAATTATATTATCGCTATAGAGAAGAGCAAGATGATGGTGGCTATCTTAAAGCACTAGTTGCAAAATGTCATAGTAGTTTAAAGCAATCTAAGCATTACGATGGAATTAAAGATTATTTAGTTCAACTTGCTGATTACTATTGTAAATTACAAATACATAAGCACGTCAAACTAGAAGAGCGAGTTCCTAGATTAACGAATTGGTTTGAAAAATACCAGCCAGGGCTTTCTGATTTAGAATGGTATGAATTCTCTGCTTGTGCAGGTTCAACTTTAGGCATCTTTTGTTTAGTGTCCTATTCGTTTAATGAATCAATCTCCAAGAATTTATTTGAACAAGTATATAAGAGCTATTTTCCATATGTTCAGGGCCTTCATATATTACTAGATTATGTAATTGATCAAAAGGAAGACGAAGAAGGCGGAGACTTAAATTTTTGCAGTTATTATCCATCTAAAGAGGTTATGTTAAAGCGAATTGAGTATTTTTCAACTAAAAGTAATCAAGCATTAAAGGATTTAAAAGACTATCGTTTTCATAGAATGATTTGTCAAGGATTACTCGGAATTTACTTAGCTGATAAAAAAATGGCAGGTCCAGATGAAATGAAAAGGATTAGACGAGGGATTGTTAAGAACGGTGGATTAACGTCATTCTTTTTCTACGGAAATGCTAAGTTATATTTTAAATTAAAAGAATTAAAAGCGAGTAGCAAAAGAGTAAAGGCATCGGTTTAAATGAATGTTTCATTAGTTAACAAAAAGTAATGTTAAATATACAAAAAAAGCCTTAGCTTCATTTTCGAGAGCAAAGGCTTTTTTTGAGGTTATTACCTAGTATTTATATCTGTTCTTTAACAATTTTTTCTTCTAACATATCTTCTTCATCTGATTTTGTAGATAAAACTTCTTTTTTCAAAAACCAAGTTAAGACAAAGGCAATGATCGCAATGATAAATGAGTACATGTAAATATGCTGGAATGATTCAATGAATAATGTTTTAATTTGTGTTAATAGTTCAGTTGGTAAGCCGTGAGGAACACCAGCACCAGCTAAACCTTTCATATTTGAAGCCATGCTTTCAGGAAGTTTATCACCTAAACTTTGTAATTTGGATATAAGTGTCGATGATAGTAAATTACCAAAGAGACTTACCCCGACTGTAGCACCAATTGTTTGGAATAATGGAACAGTCGAAAGAGCAATCCCTTTATTTTCTTTTTCAACAGACTCCTGAACAATGAGATTATCTCCCCCAAATAATACTCCTAACCCAAGACCTGTAATGAAAAAGAAGATAATTATTTGAATAATAGTTGTATGAATACTCATATGAGAAAACAGGTAGAATCCGATGATCGGCATAATAAATGCAATACCAAATAGTTCTCGGTAGCGCACTTTTGTTAGTAGAAATCCACTGATCATAGCTGACCCAACAGCTCCTACCATCATTGGTAATGTCAAGTAGCCTGCCTGCGTTGGAGTAAGTCCTAGCACGTTTTGTGCAAAATATGGGAAGGAAGAAAAAGATCCCATTAAGCCGATTCCAACTGTAAAGACAATTAAAGATAATACAAGTATGTTACGGTTTTTAAACAAGTGCAGTGGAACAATTGGTTCTTTTACTTTCGACTCGACCAAAATAAAAACGCCAATTAAAACGGCTCCTAAACAAAGAAGACCAATAATTAATGGGGACCCCCAAGTGTAACCATTATTTTCAACAAGAACTGGTGTGATTAACAAAGAGACAATTGTAGCAACTAATAAAAATGCCCCTCCCCAATCAATAACGACTTGTTTCTTCATCGTTGTTTCACGTAATCCACTTGCAAGAAGAAGTGCAGCTATAATACCAACAGGGATATTAACAAAGAAAATCCAATGCCAATTTACTTGATCTACGAAATATCCTCCCATTAATGGTCCTAATAGCATAGGAATAAACATGATTGGTCCCATAAATCCTTGGACTTTTGCACGCTGCTCAACTGGAAATAAATCACTTGAAATGGTCATAGCAAGCGGCATTAAGCCTCCCGCACCTAAACCTTGAATTCCGCGCCCAATAAGGAGAAGTGTCATTGAATGTGAAAACCCACAGACAATCGAGCCACCTATGAAAAAGGCCATACTCATTAAATATATTTTTTTGCGCCCCATTAAATCTGCTAATTTCCCCAATATTGGCATGAATGCAGACATGGTTAACATATACACACCTCCGACCCAACCATACATGGCTAATCCGCCTAAATCACGGATAATTGTCGGCATTGCTGTATTAACAACTGTTTCATCCAGCTCGGAAAAAATCAGTCCAATTATTAAACCCATCATCACCAGTATTTTACTGCTCTTATTAGCTAAAACTGGTTCTTTATATTTTGAAATGCTTTCCATCTCTATCTAAATCCTTTCAACATTTGATAAGCGAATTATATAAACTGATTATGAACAAAATATGAATTTTGAAATGGAAATTTTTAAAAGTTTTCTTTCTAATGAATCACGCCAAAAAAAAAAAGCAATTGTATCGGAACTATACAAACTGCTTTCATTTATTTATTCTTTTTTCTTTACGATCTTGTGGCTCAGGACGTTGAAACTTTATTATTTTCTGTAAAAAATAACTTCATTAGTGGTGGGGTTACAATGGTTGTGATGAGCACAACTATAACAAGAATCGCAAACATTTCTTTAGTTAACAGATTATTTGCTAAACCTGTTGATGCCATAATAAGTGCGACTTCCCCTCGCGATACCATAGCTGAACCGATTCCTAATGAATTTTTAGTTGGAAATCCAGCAAGTTTTGCGCCCAATGCTCCACCAATTAGTTTAGTTAAAAGGGCAATCATACTTAATATGATGATAGTTGGAATTGAATGACTTAATCCTGTAAATTGAACTGATACACCAATTAATGTGAAAAAGACAGGTACAAATATAGAGTATGCAATTGTTTCGACCTTTTCAAAAACTTCTTGCTTAAACTTAGTAACGGAAATCGAAATGCCCGCGATATAAGCACCAATTATTGCAGCAATACCAGTTTTGTCTGCGAAGGCTGAGAATAGGAAACAAATGATTAAAGCAGCAGAGATTAATGTTTCTGAAACATTTAGTTTAATAAATTTTTTTAGGAACCATGGTACAATTTTCCAACCAATTAAGATGGCAAATGTAAAAAATATAAACTTATTAAATAGAAGAATTGGTAGGCTAACTGCACTCCCGCTGAAACTCATGACAAACGCTAATGCAATAATGACAACAATATCGTCGATTACGGCGGCACCTAAAATTGTTGCTCCTTCTTTAGTCTTTAGTTTTCCTATTTCTTTTAGTGTGGCAACTGAAATACTTACACTAGTTGCAGAAAGAATCAGTCCTAAAAAAATAGCTTCAAATTGGCTTAAATTAATAGCTATTCCATAAAGATAACCTGAAAATAAAGGGAATATTATACCTAGAAATCCTACAAAAGAAGAGGCTTTACCAGTTCTTTTAAATTCATTAATATCAGTTTCTAAACCAGCAATGAACATGAGTAGAATAACGCCAATTTCACTCATTTCATGCAATGTTTCGGTTTCTGTAATAATACCAAGAACAGCTGGACCAAGGATGATCCCTATTAACAGCTTACCTAGTACTGCAGGTTGACCAAGTTTAGTACTTAAATCCCCAAAAATTTTAGAGGCAATCAAAATAATCGCCAGTTGCACATAAAGCATATTTCCATCTCCCATCTGATCGCATAAAAAAAGAACCTGCCACAATAGGGTATGTAAATAAAGTACATACTAATCCCTATAGTGACAGGCTCCTCCAAACGATGCATTTAATTACTATAAGTATAAACCGAAATTAAATACGAAAACAAGCTAAAGTAAGTAAATGGTACCAATTTAAGTAGAAACTTAGTTTAATAGAATCAATAAAATAAGCGAGATAAAATAAGTAAAGTGTAGGAGTATAAATGAAATTGCGCTTTTAATTTTTCGAAAGCTTAACATATATTTCAAAACGAAATTATGTAGAAAAATTAAAATCATACTCCCAAAGAAACCGTAAAAATAGCCATAAATTACCCACAGTGTCATCTGATTTACTTGCGAAGATTCCGTATGAAATCCTCTAAATAATGAAATTAGATAAAAAACTGACCAGTAATTGATTATAGCGATTAATCCTATTAATAATAATACCCAATTCGAATTCCGTACAATGAATTGAAATGTATTGCGAAATATTTTATTTAAATTGTTTAGATTTGTAGTCAACTCCTCACGCCCCTGAGTTGGATGATATCTTTCTACTACTTTGTGGTTTGTCTAAACACATTTTTTCTTTACATAATATTCAGTTGTTGTCTTTAATAAGCCGTAAATAGATAATTATTAATAATTTTTTGTTAATAGAGCTTAGATCCTTCATAAATTTTATGTTTAGCATAAAAAACTTGATGAAACTTTTAATAAAGAGATGGTTTCGAGGAGGGAATAGTGCATAAAAGTGCAGTTAAAAAAGGTGCCATATAAGTATCTAGACTTAAATGGCACCCTAATATAATTTTTAATTAGTTAGCTGGTTTAATTTGAGTAAATAAATCTTGATGAACTCTCTTCATTTCTTCAAAGAATTGCTCACGTTTAATATTATTATTATCTAATATATCCTTAAACGAATTTGTTTTACCTTTTTGAGCGATGATATTTTCTAATGGTTTATTTGAAAGTTTTGATACAACTGCTATAAAAATTAATTTTTTCATCTCTAGTTTATTTTGCTCAACTGCTTTATTAATATTAGCTTCAGGTTGTTTTAAATAATTAGAAACATATTTAACAACCTCTTTTTTGTGTTTTTCTAACATTTTATTTGCTTTTTTATCGTGGTGATGGTGGTGTCTATGGTGTTCACCATCATTTGTTGTAGCATCATGGTCATGTTGTGGATGAACATAATAATTTGCTGCCTCAATTTTTTGGGCATTTACAGAAAGTGTACTAAGTGCGAAAACACTAACTACTGCACCTGCAAAAATAGCTTTTTTCATTTTCAAAACTCCTTTTCTTTTTGATTTTTTTATGATTACCAATTATTTAAGAAAAATTTACCATTAATGAAAATTTATTGAAATCTTAATCAAATTTTAATGTTTTTAGCATGGAGTATGAACTGTTTTTGCTGTGGTTAGTAATTTTGCAATAAAAAAAACTGTCCAAAGTTAGACAGTTTTTTAACCTCTTTTTTCGATTGCTAATATGAAAGGGGGATTATTTGCTTGATTTAAAAAACGATAAGTTAAAACATGAGCGAGGTCTTGTGGGATGTTTTGAGCAAAGTTCATCAATGCATCTTTTTCAATATCTCCACCTTCATGACCGTGATAAATGACAACTACAACAATTCCTTCAGGTGCCATTATTTCAATCAATTGTTCAATTGCTGAAATTGTTGACGCGGGTACTGTTACGATCTTTTTATCACTGCCAGGTAAGTAGCCAAGATTAAAAATTGCACCTTTTAACTTGCCGTGTAATGAAACTGGAATTACATCTTTTACATCCGCGTGACTTCTTTGTACAAGTGTAACTTGCTTGCTTACATTTTCATTGGCTATTCTTTCAGTTGTCTTTTGGATCGCTACATCTTGAATATCGAATCCATATACGTGTCCATTTTCGCCAACTATTTTTGCTAAAAAAACGGTATCATGACCATTGCCAACGGTAGCATCAACGGTAATATCGCCTTCTTTTAAGGCTGACTGTAGGAGTTTTCTAGCATACGGTAAAATACGCTCTAGAATCATGTTAATTGTACTCGATTTTTTGCAAATTTACCTTGCCAGCTATTTCTACGTTCGAACTCTCGATCAATTGCATTCAATACTTCCCATTTTTTTAGGCTCCACATAGGTCCAATTAGTAAGTCCGGTGGACCGTCACCTGTTATACGATGAACAATTACATCGCTAGGAATGATTTCAAGCTGATCAACTACTAAGTTAATATAAGCATCAAAATCCATGAATTCAACAAGTCCTTTTTCATACTGCTTCATCATAGCAGTACCTTTTAGAAGGTGGAGTAAATGAATTTTAATTCCTTGAATATCAAGTTTAGCAACTTCCATTGCAGTTTCCATCATCATTTCCGGTGTTTCAAGAGGCAACCCGTTAATTATATGTGAACAAATACGAATATTGTGCTTTCTTAGTTTTTCAACGCCTTCTACATAAGTTTTATAATCATGTGCACGATTAATAATATTTGCAGTTTTCTCATGAACAGTCTGTAACCCTAATTCAACCCATAAGTAAGTTCGCTTATTTAAATCCGCAAGATATTCTACTACATCATCCGGTAAGCAATCTGGTCTTGTTGCAATTGATAAACCAACAACACCTTCTTGCTCTAAAATAGGCTCGAATTTTTGCTTTAATACTTCTACTGGTGCATGTGTATTTGTATAGGCTTGAAAATAACCTAAGTACTTTCCGTTTTGCCATTTCTCATGCATTTTATCTTTTATTTTGTGAAACTGAGTTACAACATCCTCAGCACGGTCGCCAGCAAAATCACCTGAACCAGAAGCGCTACAAAAAGTACATCCTCCAAACGCAACTGTACCATCTCGATTAGGACAATCAAATCCAGCATCAATTGAAACTTTAAAAACTTTCCCGCCGAATTCTTGTCTTAAGTGGTAATTCCACGAATGATATCTTTTATGATCTATTGTATATGGAAAAGGATTGTTTTTCGTCATTCCTCATCCCTCCCTTAATTTAAGTCACTATTCTCGATTTTATCATGCAATATAAAGAAAACCAAATGGAAAAACCTTTCTTATTTGTAAAGAAATAAAAGTACTTTCAGGTGGAGGTTCGGAAATACTATCCTTGAGGTAGCCTACATATCGGATACTTCATTAAAGTCTGAAGGAGGTATTTTCTTGGGAATAACAGATCGCGCATTCGGACAAGACCAAGTACAAAAAGCAAAAGAGGCGTATGATTACGCAGTCGCACAATTAGAAATTGGTATGAGACAAGAGCATTATAATGATATTGAATATTCACAAGCGCAAGCTGGGATTGAAGAAGCACTTTTGGAACTAGAAAAAGTTGCAAATCTTGCAAATGCTGAAAATAAAGATGAGTTCTATCGCTTACGCCGACAATTAACACAATTACAACATCAAATGATTATTACTCCGCACTAAAGGAGATCGAAAATATGCAAGAATACGTTCAAGAATATGCAATCCTTGGGAGGAAACCAATAGTGGTAAAAAAGAAATCAAAAAGTAATAATCCTGAACAAACAACAAAGAACAAAACAAATACAGAATTCTCGAATGACCTTTCAGCAGTAGATCAAGTAAAAATAAACAACGCTAAAAAAGGTCAACCACAGAGATCCCAGCAGGGCTAAGAGAGTATTAGAAGGTAAAGGGAATAGGACGAGTAAGAAAAGAGAGGGTGTGCCAAAATTGGTGCATCTTTCTTTTTTAAATAGGTTTTTTTAGTGCATTTCCTATAATTTCTTTGCTATTTTCTTTTACCAATTTCTACACTTGAAGCATGCCTCTTGAAACTAGGTAGATTCTCCTCTACAATTAATGAGTTAACGAGATAAAAATAGATAAAAAGGGACAGCTTTGAGGGGAGTAAGGGATGCCAAAAAAACTATGGTTTTTGTTAATCGGTATGATTTTAAATGTAACAGGTAATTCTTTCTTATGGCCATTCAATACAGTATATATCCATACGTATTTAGGAAAGTCCTTGTCTGTTGCAGGGCTTATTTTAATGTTTAATTCATTGGCTGGTGTATTTGGAAATATGCTCGGTGGCTGGCTATTTGATAAATTTGGGGGATATAGGTCAATCCTAACTGGTATTAGTATTACATTTTTGTCAATCTTAGGTTTGGTTATTAATCATTCTTGGACATTTTATAGTTGTTTCTTTGTAGTATTAGGGTTTGGAATCGGAATTGTATTTCCTTCAATGTACGCGATGGTTGGAGCAGCATGGCCAGAAGGTGGTCGTAAAGCTTTTAATGCAATCTATGTAGCTCAAAATCTTGGTGTTGCGATTGGGACGGCTTTAGGTGGAATTGTTGCAGACTTTAATATTAATTATATTTTCTCCGCTAATTTGCTATTATATATTGTTTTCTTTCTAGTCGCTCTATTTGGATTTAGAGATATTGGAGTTCCTAAAGTCGTAAATGAAATCCAAGTTGATCAGTCCAAAAAACAAAGATTTTCATTTACTCCTTCAATGAAGGCTTTAATGATTGTTTGTTGTGCGTACGTATTATGTTGGTTAGTTTATGTTCAATGGCAAACTACTATTGCTTCTGAAATGCAAAACCTCCACATAGGATTAAAAAAATATAGTCTATTATGGACTATAAATGGTGCGCTTATTGTATTAGCTCAACCAATTATTTCAAGTACTATTCGTAAATATAAGTTAAGTATGAGAAAGCAAATGCTATTTGGGATTGGATTCTTTATTGCATCAACGATTTTTGTGAGCACAGCTCAGCAGTTCTCAATGTTTATGACTGGTATGATTATTTTAACAATTGGGGAAATGTTTGTTTGGCCAGCGGTTCCAACAATCGCTAACATGCTTGCACCAAAAGATCGTGTTGGAATGTACCAAGGGATTGTGAATAGCGCAGCGACTGTAGGGAGAATGTTAGGACCTGTAATAGGTGGAGCAGTTGTTGATACATTTAATATGAGAGTATTATTTATTGTATTAGTTGTCTTTTTAGGTATTAGTATGATTTTCTCTGTTCTTTATGAAAGACAAGCAAAAAAGGTAGTAAAAGTTGAAAATCAAACTTTGGCTTCTTAAAAATAGGCGATGTATAATTGACCTTTTTCTTTGGTTATAATAAAATGGTATAAATTAAATCTAAATGATCGGCAATGATTGGGAATAGTAGTGAATGTGAAGAGGTTTAGAGAGTTGACGGCTGGTGAAAGTCAATCCATTCTATTCATGAACTCGCCCATAAGCCACATTTGTGAACGGTTATTACCAAGTAATAAATGTCGTGTTCCACGTTACGGAAACAGGTGAATGTATTTTTACATTAATTTGGGTGGTACCGCGGGAAATCCTCTCGTCCCTTTTGGGATGGGGGGATTTTTTTATTTTTTAAAGCGCGAGCCACAGCCGAGCCATTTATATGAAATAAGGAGGCTATAATATGAGTTTTAATCATCGTTCTATTGAACAAAAATGGCAATCGTATTGGTTAGAAAATAAAACGTTTAAAACAACTGACGATACAAGCAAGCCGAAATTTTATGCACTTGATATGTTCCCTTATCCATCTGGAGCGGGATTACATGTTGGTCACCCTGAAGGTTATACAGCTACAGATATCCTTTCAAGAATGAAAAGAATGCAAGGCTATAATGTACTTCATCCAATGGGTTGGGATGCGTTTGGTCTACCTGCAGAACAATATGCTTTAGATACAGGTAATGATCCAGCTGAGTTTACTGAAAAGAATATTAATACGTTCCGTAACCAAATTCAGGCACTAGGATTCTCATATGATTGGGATCGTGAAATTAATACTACTGATCCTGACTATTACAAATGGACTCAATGGATTTTCCTAAGAATGGTTGAAAAAGGATTAGCTTATGTTGATGAAATTCCAGTTAACTGGTGCCCAGCACTTGGTACAGTTTTAGCTAACGAAGAAGTAATCAATGGAAAAAGTGAGCGTGGGGGACATCCGGTTGAGCGTCGTCCAATGAAACAATGGATCTTAAAAATCACAGCATATGCTGACCGTTTATTAGAAGATCTAGAAGAATTAGATTGGCCTGAAAGCTTAAAAGAAATGCAACGTAACTGGATTGGACGTTCTGAAGGTGCTGAAGTTTACTTTAATGTTGATGGATTCGATGAAAAGGTAACTGTATTTACAACTCGTCCTGATACATTATTTGGTGCAACTTATGTTGTATTAGCTCCAGAACATGATTTAGTAAGTAAAATTACTACTGCTGATCAAAAAGAATCTGTTGAAGCATATATCGATTCAGTTAAATCGAAAAGTGATTTAGAGCGTACTGATTTAGCGAAAGATAAATCAGGTGTTTTCACAGGAGCTTATGCAGTTAATCCTGTAAATAACGAAAAACTTCCAATTTGGATTGCTGATTACGTACTTGCAAGTTATGGAACTGGTGCAGTTATGGCAGTACCCGGACATGACGAGCGCGATCACGAATTCGCAGTTAAATTTAAATTACCAATCGTTGAAGTTGTTGAAGGTGGAGACGTTCAAAAAGAAGCTTACGCTGGCGATGGCAAACATGTTAACTCTGATTTCTTAAATGGATTAAATAAAGAAGAAGCACTTACAAAAGTGATCGAGTGGTTAGATTCTTCAAAAGCAGGGGAGAAAAAAGTTACTTATCGTCTACGTGATTGGTTATTCTCTCGTCAAAGATATTGGGGAGAACCGATTCCAGTAATTTTCTGGGAAGATGGTACGATGACAGTTGTTCCTGATGAAGAGCTACCATTAATTCTTCCGAAAACTGAAGACATCCGTCCAAGTGGTACTGGTGAGTCACCATTAGCAAATATTGCTGATTGGGTTAATGTAGTAGATCCAGTAACAGGTAAAAAAGGAAGACGTGAAACAAATACAATGCCACAATGGGGCGGAAGCTGCTGGTATTACTTACGTTATATTGATCCAACTAATAACGAAGCAATCGCAGATACAGAATTACTAAAGCATTGGCTACCAGTTGATGTATATATTGGTGGAGCAGAGCATGCAGTTCTTCACTTACTTTACGCTCGTTTCTGGCATAAATTCCTTTACGATTTAGGAGTAGTTCCTACTAAAGAGCCATTCCAAAAACTTTTCAACCAAGGAATGATCTTAGGGGAAAATAATGAAAAAATGTCTAAGTCAAAAGGGAATGTTGTAAATCCTGATGATATCGTAGCGAGCCATGGTGCCGATACTTTACGCTTATACGAAATGTTCATGGGCCCATTAGATGCATCAATCGCTTGGTCAGAAAATGGATTAGACGGTTCTCGTCGTTTCTTAGACCGAGTATGGCGTTTGTTTATCACGGATAACGAAGAGCTATCAGATAAAATTGTTGAAGGTGTTACTTCAAGCAGTCTTGATAAAACATACCACCAAACAGTGAAAAAAGTAACAGAGGACTTTGAAGGTCTACGCTTTAATACTGCTATTTCACAAATGATGGTGTTTATCAATGAAGCATATAAAGCTGATCAATTACCAAAAGAAATGGTTGAAGGTTTCGCTAAACTATTAGCACCAGTAGCTCCGCATATTGGTGAAGAACTTTGGAGTAAATTAGGTCATAGCGATTCAATTTCATATGCTACATGGCCAGCATACGATGAAGCTAAGCTTGTAGAAGATGAGATTGAAATCGTAGTACAAATTAACGGTAAAGTAAAAGCAAAATTACTTGTAGCCAAAGATGCTTCTCGTGAGCAAATGGAGCAAATTGCATTATCAGACGATGCAGTTAAGGAACAAGTTGAAGGAAAAACTGTTCGTAAAATTATTGCTGTACCAGGTAAATTAGTTAATATTGTTGCTAACTAAATAAACAAAATGTGAGGGTCCCGAAAGTATAACTTTCTATAGGGACCCTCTTTTTTCGTAGGCAAAAATTGAAAAGCTACTTTGTAATAAAAGTAGAGCATCGTAAACCAAGGGGAGAAACGGAATTAAAATTAGGAAATCGCAATTGAATCCAGCATAATTGCAAATAACGATAATACTGTCTCAAATGATGCGAAATAAGATTAAAATTAGCTATTTATCAATAAAATAGATTGATAAGTTAGGCTTCAAGTGAAAAACTCTGTTAAGATACCCCTTACAATTAGGTATTCCAGAAGCATTTGCGATCTGTAAGAAGGGTTTGAAAAAAGTCTTGCAAATTACGCCTTTTCTACAGGATTTTCCAATTAGACGTACTTTTTGCATAGATCTTAATTAGTTGTTAAGATGTTGCTATATAGAGAGGATGTGCAATTATGAATTCAATTACAGCAAATGAAGTTAAAGAGCGTTTAGACGCAGGTGAAACGCTATTTTTAGTTGATGTACGTGAGGATTATGAGGTTGAGTACGGTAAAATTCCGGAAGCAGTACATATTCCAATGGGGCAAATTCCTAATAAATTAGATGTCTTTAATAAAGAGTTTGAATACATTTTCATTTGTAAGGCAGGCGTTCGTAGTGAGAATGTTTGTGAGTATTTAAATGAGCTAGGTTATAAGGCGATTAATATGGAAGGCGGTATGATGGCCTGGGAAGGCGAAGTAGAATAAATAATTTTTTTACTTTGTCTACTGCACTAAAAACCAACGATTTCGTTGGTTTTTTTTTTTGTCATGATTAAATGGGCTAATGTTTTTTTGAGTTAGGTATATTAACCATGTAGTTGTGACATATATTAAAGTAGAACCTCATATATTTTTTCATTGAGGCCTTGCTTGTTAGAAAGGAGGGGGTTGATTTGCCTAAAACATTGAAAATTGATATTACTGATAAAGTAATAGGTAAATTTAAAGATGGGCATATGGAATTGTATTCATCAAAGTATTTAATAGGTAAGTTTTTCTTTAAAGATTTAAACCAATCTTTTCAATTGGCAGATGGTTATGTTGAAGAGGATGGACGATTTTATTTATTAGTGAATTTGCAACACGAACAATCGAGTGCTCGCCTTTGACCTTAAATTAGGGACGGTGGATTTGTGCCAAAGAAAAATATATTAGACGAAAAGCATAAGAAAAATTTAGAAAAACAGTTGGATCGCTTTTTGAATAGGGGCATGATCATTCGTTTTAGAAATAACAGTTTTGTATTTAATAAGTTTATTAATAAACAAATCTTATGCTTTTCTATATGGAATGAAAATAGGACCTAGCGAAAAAAAGTATTCGTTCGGTCCTTTGTTTATATTAGAAATTTGTTTTTGAATACTCGGCAGCTGAAGCTCCTGCTAGTCTACCCGTTACAAACGCAGCAGTAATGTTGTATCCACCAGTATATCCATGTACATCTAGAATTTCGCCACAAAAATATAGGCCGTTCATTATTTTTGATGACATTTCTTTTGGATGTATTTCCTTTGTAGAGACTCCTCCGCCTGTGACGAATGCTTTCTCAATTGAAAGAGTTCCGTTTACTGCAAATGTAAAGCTCTTAAAGGATTGGACAAGCTCTCTTAATTTTATAGCGGCAATTTCATTACAAGGAGTGGCTTCATCAATACCGCATTTTGATAGTAAAAATAATAAATATCTTTCTGGAACAAATCCTTTTAGTACATTTTTAATGGATTTTTTAGGTTCCTCTTTTAGGATATAGTTCATTTCTTGAAATAGTGTTTCTTCATTTTGGTCAGGGAAACAATCAATAGCCATCATGACATTTTTTGTTTTAAATTTTTGTTGGACTTTATATACAAATTGGCTACATCTTAAAGCAGCAGGGCCAGAAATTCCAAAATGAGTAAATAGCATGTCCATTTTATGTGCTATAACTTTTTTCCCTTTTGGGTTCAGTACACTTAATTCTATATCTCTTAAAGCAAGACCTTGTAATGATTTATTTTGAATAAAGTCTTCGCTTGAAGTGATCGGTACTTCTGTTGGAAATAGCTCTGTAATTGTATGCCCAGCTTTTCTTGCCCATGCATAACCGTCGCCTGTTGAACCTGTATGAGGTACAGACTTTCCGCCAACTGCAAGAACAACACTTTTGGTGTGTATAACAGTTTGGTCATCAAGTAAGATGCCTACTACTTTTCCTTCTTCATAGAGTACTTCTTTAACTTTTCGATTAATTTGTATATCGACATGATGTTTTTTTAGTTTTTGAATTAATGCATTTAATACTGATTTTGAATCATTCGAAACAGGAAACATTCTTCCGTGATCTTCTTCTTTTAAAGCGACCCCCATCTTTTCGAAAAACTGTATGATATCCTCGTTATTATAAATAGAGAATGCGCTATATAAAAAACGGCCATTTCCAGGTATATGTTTAATAACTTCTTCTACTGGTAATCGATTCGTTACATTACAGCGTCCACCACCTGAAATAAGTAGTTTTTGCCCTAATTTATTTCCTTTTTCAAGTAAAAGTACTTTAGCTTTGTTTTCAGCAGCGCTAATTGCAGCCATCAGACCAGAAGTTCCGCCACCTATTACTATTACATCATAATTCATTATTTCACTACTTTCGTTAATTTTTGTATCTATTATTATATGAGCAAGAGAAATCTAAAAGGTTATAATATCCATGTTTTGATTTTCCTGTATATCTTTATTTTCCTGCTTTATCTGTTTTTAAATTTTAACATTATTTCATGTAAGCTCCAACTTGTTACTAATTTTTAATTTTTTCTTTTTATATGATATGGTAAGATAGATTAGTTGGTTTGATCGAAATAGTAGGAGGCAGTTTATGTCAGATTCAAAATTGCTAAGAGGTACCTTCATATTAACTGCTGGTACATTTTTAATAAAATTTCTCGGAATGATTTATACATTCCCTTTTTATGCGTTAGTTGGTTCAAAGGGGTCTGCATTATATAATTATGGTTACGTTCCATATACATTATTTATCAGTATAGCTACTGCAGGTGTTCCGTTAGCTGTAGCAAAGTTCGTTTCAAAATACAATGCAATCGAAGAATATGAAACAAGTAGGAGGCTGTTCCACGCAAGTCAGTTGCTCCTAATTTGTACAGGTATTCTGTCATTTTTAACACTGTATATTATTGCACCTTATATAGCACCGCTTATGATTCCAAAGGATTCGAAAGGTAATAGTGTAGAAGATGTAGTATCAGTTATGCGAATAGTTAGTACTGCATTAATTTTAGTACCTTCTCAAAGTTTATATAGGGGTTTTTTCCAGGGACATCAATCAACAGGTCCAACTACTGTTTCTCAGTTAATTGAACAAATTGTTCGTATTGTATTTACTTTAGTTGGAAGTTATTTAATCCTAAAAGTATTTGGTGGAACAATTACTCAAGCAGTTGGTTTATCAACATTTGCAGCTACGATCGGTGCTGTAGGTGGAATTTTAAACTTACTTTGGTATTGGAAAAAACGAAAAGTACATTTAGATGAACTTCTCCCGAAATCAAAAGGATTAATTTATCCGACTAAAATAGTAATGTTTAAAGAATTATTTTCATATTCAATTCCGTATGTATTTGTTGGACTTGCAATCCCGTTATATCAATTAGTTGATCAATTTACTTACAATAGGGCAATGGAAGCCATTGGATTAAAAGATATTGCAGAGAATACTTATGTAATGTTTTCATACACGAGTCACAAACTAGTTATGATTCCAGTTTCACTAGCAACAGCATTCGGTTTAACACTTGTACCTGCAATCACTGAAGCATTCGTAAATAACAATCATAAAAAACTACAAAGTCAAATTACCCAGACCTACCAGGTTGTGTTTTTCTTAACTCTCCCTGCTGTAGTAGGTATTTCGGTATTGGCTGAACCAATTTATAGTGCTTTTTATCAAAAAAGTACACTTGGTGGAAGTATTTTAGGTTTTTATGCGCCAGTAGCTTTACTTTACTCACTTTTCACAGTAAATGTGGCAATATTACAAGGTTTAGATAAACAAAAATATGCGATTATTGGTTTAGTTGGCGGAGTAATAATAAAAATAGTGTTGAATGTACCACTAATTTATGCATTTGAGACATATGGTGCAGTATTAGCGACAGCATTAGGCTATTTATTTTCAATCGTATATAATTTCTATTATATCCGTAAACACGCTAATTTCTCATTCAATAGAGTGTTTAGACGAATATTCTTTATGATTATTTTATCATTATTAATGGCTGCAGCAGTTTTTGGCGTTGAATATTTATTAGGCTTCTTTTGGACTTATAAAGATGGTCGAATTATTTCAATGTTCCTAATTATCATCGGTGCAGTGATCGGAGCGGTAGTTTATCTAGGAGTTGCATATAAATTTAATTTATTTGAAATTATATTAGGTACTCGCTTGCAGAATCGTTTTAAGTTCGGAAAAAGAGGATAAAACATATGGTGAACCGTCTTTTAGGAGTGGTTCACCTTTTTTACACATTAAGAAAGAAAAAATACCGGCAGATGAATAGTAATAGGTGCATCAAAGCTTTCATCGTTACAAAAGTCTTGCCAATCGGTGGGTTTTCTTTAATTTTTAATTAGAAAGAAAAGGTGTTAGTTAATGAGAATTGATAAAATTTTATCCAATATGGGATATGGAAGTAGGAAAGAAGTTAAATCTTTACTAAAACAAGGTGTTGTAAAAGTAGGGGACAATATTGTCAAAAGCCCAAAAGAGCATGTAGATATTGAACAACAAGTAGTAACGGTAAACGGTGAAGTAGTAGAGTATAAAGAATTTGTGTATTTAATGATGAACAAGCCTCCAGGTGTTATATCTGCTACAGAAGATTCAGAACATGAAACAGTTATCGGATTATTAGAATATGAAGATATAATTTTCGAACCATTCCCAGTTGGTCGTTTAGATAAGGATACAGAAGGTTTGTTATTAATAACGAATGATGGTCATTTGGCGCATCAATTACTTTCTCCCAAAAAACATGTACCAAAGAAGTATTACGCAACGATTGATGGAATTGTAACGGAAGACGACATTAAAGCATTTGAAAAAGGTGTAACTTTAGAAGATGGTTATTTGACGAAACCAGGTTATTTAACAATTCTTAAATCTGGAGCGGAATCAGAAATAGAATTAGTTATTATGGAAGGTAAGTTCCATCAAGTAAAAAGAATGTTTGAAGCAGTCGGAAAGACAGTTACTTATTTAAAAAGACTTGAGATGGGTCCTTTAAAATTAGATGAGGATTTAGAGTTAGGTGAATATAGAGAATTAACTGATGAAGAGATCGACATGTTAAAGTCTGTTAACGAAGAAAAATAATAGATGTAGGGAATGTGAGCTTTGATTTTTACAATTCCTAAATTTGTGCATATGAATTAATGTAATGAAGACGAGAGCCAAAAGAAAAACAAAAACCCTTGATAAGACGTCAGACAAGACATCATGGGTTTTTGTTTTTCTTTTTAAGAAGAAGCTTTTACTTTTTTCCCTGTTACGGCCCATTTTCCCCTACTTGGACTATAAACTAGATTATTAAACTCTAAAATGTTTAAATCTCGTTGGATTGTTCTAGGTGTTATACCAAACTCCTCCACTAGGTCTTTTGTAGAAACGGTGCCATTTTCACTAATATACATGTAAATGGCTTTAATTCGAGTCAGCATTCGAGAAGTTCCAGAATTCAAAAAACCACTCCTTTACCTACCGCATTGTTTCATAACAGGTTAGTTAAGTATTTTACTAGAAAGCTTATATTTTCATTTTACTCTTTTTCGGTAGTTTCATAACGAAATTTATGAAAATAATACAAAAATTTAATGAAAATTTGCGCAAACGTAATCATTTTGCAAGTTTAAGGTAATATATTCTACAAAGAGTGTCATATTCCTTCTTTTTTCGTTCCATTTATGAATAAATTATGTTTAAATTTTAAAAGATGTTAAACTATTTATATTAAAGGAGGTATTTCTATGACACAAATTAATTGGATGGAAGAAGTATTAAAACGTAAAGAAGACTACCTTAAGCAAACGATGGAGCTTCTGAATATTGAAAGTGTATATGATGAGTCAACAATTTCAAAAGAAGCACCGATGGGCAAAGGGATTAATGAAGCACTTACATACATGTTAAATTTAGGTGAAAAAGACGGTTTTATTCCAAAAAATGTTGATGGATTTGCTGGCCACTTAGAAATGGGAAGCGGTGAAGAATTAGTAGGTATTCTTTGTCACTTAGATGTAGTACCTGCTGGTGATGGCTGGTCTCATGATCCATTTGATGCAATTATTAAAGATGGAAATATTTATGCACGAGGTGCAATTGACGATAAAGGTCCTACAATGGCTGCATATTATGCGATGAAGATTGTAAAAGAATTAGGGCTGCCTATTAATAAACGTGTACGAATGATCCTTGGAACAGATGAAGAAAGTCAATGGCGTTGTGTAGATCATTACTTTGAAAATGAAGAAATGCCTACGATGGGCTTTGCTCCAGATGCAGATTTCCCGATTATTTACGCTGAAAAGGGAATATTAGATATTAACTTCAACCAAGTACAATTAACTGAAGATAATGAGAGTGAGTATAAATTAGTGTCATTCTCTTCAGGTAGAAGAGTAAACATGGTACCTGATCATGCAAAAGCAATCGTTTCAGGACCAAGCTTTGATCAAGAAGCTTTTACAAAACACATTAGTGAATTAGGTTGTAAAGCTCAAATATCTGAAGAAAACGGCAAACAAGTTTTAGTTGTAGAAGGCGTATCAGTTCATGGTATGGAGCCAGATAAAGGTAAAAATGCTGGTATTGCATTAGCAAGCTTCTTAAACCAATTTGGTTTTAATGTAAATGCTGATCGTTTCTTAAACTTTATCGTTGAAAACTTCAAAGGTGATTCTCGTGGTAAAAACATGGGTGTTGCGTTTAATGATGATATTACTGGAGATTTAACAATTAATTTAGGGATCATGCAATACGAAGAAAATAAAGGTGGTACATTTGGGTTAACTTTACGTTACCCAGTGACAACTGATATAGACTTTGTTATTTCAACACTTACTGAACGTGGAAATAAGTTTAGCTTTGAGTATAATGAAATTAAAAATTCAACCCCTCACCATGTACCTAAGGATCATCCTTTAATTCAAACTTTACAAAAAGTATATGAAGAGCAAACAGGTGAAGAAGCGACATTATTAACAATCGGTGGAGGCACATATGCACGCTCATTAAGTGCAGGCGTAGCTTTCGGACCGTTATTCTTAGGTAAACCAGAAGTAGCTCATCAAAAAGATGAATATGCTGAAATTGATGATTTATTAAAAGCGATTGCAATTTATGCTCAGGCGATTGCTGAATTAGTTAAATAAAATAGTAAAAATAAGGGGAGAAAATTTCCTCCCCTTTTTTATGTAGGTTTTTAGGAGTTGAAGATTATTTTGAACACATTACAAGCACGTAAAAATAGTATCTTACTAATTTTTAAGGGCTATTATTTTTGTTTATTTTTTGCAATAGGATCACTAGGACCGTTACTTTCATCTTACTTTAAAAATGTGTTGGATTTGTCAACTTCACAAATTGGTATCTTAATGTCGCTTACGCCGATCGTTGCAATTTTTTCACAGCCTCTATGGGGAATGCTTAGTGACATGACGCTAAATCCTAAAAAAATGTTGCTTATAGCGCAAGTCTCCACAATTGTAATTGCACTTTTCTATTCTACAATCACTTCGTATGGCATGCTTTTATTTGTTGTCGTCTTGTTATCAATGACACAAAGTGCTTTAATTCCTCTTTCAGATAGTATTGCACTGAATTATGTCCAAAAAATTGGTGGGAATTACGGAGCTATTCGATTATATGGCTCAATTGGATTTGCTATTGCTGTATTAGTTTCGGGAAGATTAGCTGAGTTATTTGGTTTAGCAATTATATTTTTCATATTTGCATTTTGTGTTTTAGTTGGTTTAGGCATTTCAATCTTTATTCCAAATGCTACGACCATTAGTAAAAGGGAGCCAATCTTAAAGGGTGTCCCAATTTTGCTATCTAATAAAAGATTTTTGCTATTTTTAATTTGTGCCTTTTTAGTTTTTGGACCAATTAGTGCAAATAATACTTACTTCGGTTTATATATTCAATCCTTAGGTGGAACATTAACAGGTGTTGGTATTGCTTTTCTAATTTCTGCAGGAAGCGAAGCGCCGTTTTTACAAGTAGCTAAACGATTAATTAATCGTTTTGGGATATATAATATATTAATTGCAACTGCTTTAGTATCGGCTTTCAGATGGTATTTTTATTTTACCAATCCTCCGATGCCTATCTTATTTTTATCTTGTCTTACACAAGGATTATCAGTTGGATTATTTATTCCTGCGGCTCTCCAATTTGTAAGAGAACAAGCACCAGATTCTTTAAAGGCAACAGCCGTTACGATTTATTCTGGTTTAGGCTTAGGAATGGGAGAATGGTTCTGTACTTTTGTAAGTGGGTTTATATCAGAGGCATTTTCAATTAAAGCAATTTATATTTTATTTGGAACGCTTAGTGTAGTTGCAGTTGGTATCATGCAATACTTAAAAAAGGATTCAAATATTAATCATAAAAAGGAGATTGCATGAGTTGAGTGAACATTATTTTCTTGCTGTTCCTTTGCCATTACAAATTAAAGAAAAATTAGATGATTTTTCACAAAAGTGGGTCGGAAAATTACCATTTAAAAAATGGACTTTTAAAGATGATTTTCATATTACTTTATCATTTTTAGGCCCTGTTACATATACCAAAAGTGTAGAACTAATGGATCAATTAAAAGAAGAGCTTGATGATTTCAAAAGCTTCAACTTGACCGTCCAACATTTAGGGATATTTGGGAATGATGCAAAGCCACGTGTATGGTGGTTTGGTCTTGAAAATAGCATTGAATTAATCAATCTACAACATAGAATAAGTAATATATGTGAAAAAATTGGATTTTCAGTTGAAAAACGTACTTATAATCCGCATATTACAATCGCAAAAAAATATAATGATATATTCGATAAAGAATTTAAGGTCCCATTTACCTGGGAGGAAGACCCACTAAAATTTGAAGCGGATGAAATCATTTTATATAAGATTCTACCTACTAAGAAACCAAGTTATCAGAGTGTAGCGTCAATTAAGTTGAAGTAAACAAATTGGCAAAATCTTGAGGGAATTGGTGAAATAAGAGTAAGACCTTGCTTCGTTAATTGATGGATTTGAATCCATTTTACCTATTTGTGAATATACTAATCATATCGATGGAAATAACGAAAATATTAATCAGTCGTTTTTTATAGTAAAGTTTTAAATTTACAGTCTGGATGGTGAATAGCGTTGTTTCATATTAAAAGGGCTTACGAAGCTTATATAGATGGATTTCAAGAAATAACAATGATTATTCCCAAATCGAACAAACATACAGTGCATTCTTATTTTGAACTAATTTATGAGGATAATCGGAAAACTAAGCTTCCTATTGTTACACGAATAGAGTTTGAAAGGTTTATAAAATATACTGTTTTCACACCTGAGGTTCTTTTATTAGAAAACAAGTATGAGATTGAAGATGAATTTGGGGTGCGTACAGATTTACAAGTTGGCGGTGTCATACGTTCAAATGATTTTGATGAAAAATATGCTTATGACGGGGAAGATTTAGGTGCGGGTTATTCAAGTCATTCCACGCAATTTAAGCTATGGGCACCAACTGCATCGAAGGTTAAATTAAGAATTTATCAACATCATGGTGATGAAGAAAAATTTACTGAAAAGTTAATGGAACGTGACGGAAAAGGGACATGGAAAGTAGTAATCGATCAAGATTGTGATGGGTTAGTTTATAACTATTTAGTATGTGTAAATCTTATTTGGAGAGAAGCTGTTGACCCTTACGCTAAAGCAGTGACTTTAAATGGTAAAAATAGTGTTGTAATTGACTTGTCAAAGGCTAGCCATGTTAGTAAGGTAAATAATCCTCCACAAAGTAAGTATACGGATTGTATTATTTATGAAGCTAGTATTAGAGATTTTACTTCACATCCATTAAGTGGAGTTCATAAAAAAGGATCCTTCGAAGGATTTCATGAAAAAGGAACTACTTACAATGAATTATCAACAGGGTTGGATTACTTATGTCAATTAGGTGTTACACATATTGAACTTCTGCCATTCTTTGATTTTGAGGGGATAGAAGAAAATAACCCATTCCAAAGCTATAATTGGGGCTATAACCCGTTAAACTTTAATGCACCAGAAGGTAGTTATAGTTTAAAACCGGAAGAACCGATGACAAGGATCACTGAACTAAAAAAACTTATTTCAGTTTATCATGAGCATGGATTACGGATTATTATGGATGTTGTTTATAATCATGTTTACGAATTACAAACTAGTAATTTTGAAAAAATTGTACCTGGATATTATTTTAGACAAGATGAACGAGGTTTACCTTCGAATGGCACTGGGGTAGGGAATGATTTTGCATCTGAAAGACTGATGGCAAGACGTTTTATTCTTCAATCGCTCAAGTATTGGACTGAAGAATATGACATCGATGGGTTTAGGTTTGATTTAATGGGAATTTTAGATACGGATACAATGAATCAGATTGTAACTGAATTGACAATCTTAAAACCAGAAATAATTATTTTTGGAGAAGGCTGGGATTTGAACACATCATTAAGTCCTTCATCTCGAAAAGCAACAATCAACCAAAGTCATCAATTACCAAAGATTGGATTTTTTAACGATAAATTCAGGGATGGTATAAAAGGAAGTACATTTTCGGTTCAAGAAATAGGATTTATCCAAGGGAATCTTAATCATGATTATTTGTCCGATCTACTTTTGGGTAGCGTCGGGATTAATAACCAGGTATCTTTATTTCAAGAGCCTTATCAATCAATAAACTATGTTGAATCGCATGATAATCACACTATGTGGGACCGATTGAAGCTTTCAAATGGAAAAGATAGTGAAGAATTACTAAAGAAGAGACACATACTTGGCACCAGTATTGTCCTGTTTTCATTTGGAGTTCCGTTTATTCATAGCGGGCAGGAGTTCTTTCGAACAAAAGAAGGTATTGAGAACAGTTATAATTCAGGGGACACTGTTAATAGCATTGATTGGGCCAGAGCAGAACGTGAATCGAGTTATATAAATATAGTAAAAGAGTTTATTGCGATTCGAAAGCGCTTTAATTGCCTCCGTTTTTCTTTAAAAGAAGAAATACTAAGGCATATAAAGTCAGTCAAGGTCCATCAAAATATAATTGGCTACCGCATTATTGGAATAGAAGAGATTGACGGTGTTAAAGAAATAATGGTGTTATTTCATAACGGTCTAAAGGATACTACTATTGATCTCGGAATTGAAGACAATTGGGAATATGTATGGGATGGTAATAAACATTATGTTGAAAAAGGTATAAAAGCTGAATGTAATAAATTACCAATACCATTACTTTCTACTGTTGTATTAGTAAAATACTAGCAACTACTTGCAGATTCTAATTAAACGATGTAAACTTGTAAAAGGTGGCTTATTACAGCTAATTGTAATAGGCTATCTTTCTTTTTGTAATAAAATAATTTTAAAATACAAACATATATAACAACAAGGAACGGATATCAATGGATAATCATATACAAGAAATACTCGGAAAAGAATGGACAATCTCGCCAGCCGGTGGTTTTACTGGTGAAGCGTATATAGCTGAAAACAATGATAAGAGATTATTTCTTAAACGAAATTCTTCTCCTTTTTTAGCAGTTTTATCAGCAGCTGGTTTTGTTCCAAAATTAGTTTGGACTAGAAGACTAGAAAATGGTGATGTACTTACTGCTCAAGAGTGGGTAATCGCACGTAGTCTTGAACCTTTCGAGCTGTCAGCGAAAGGGGTTGCACAATTCTTATATCGTATCCACTCTTCCAAAGAATTGTTATATATGTTAACGAAGCTCGGGATTAATCCATTAGAACCTCAAGATTTACTTCAAACAATTGTAGGAAATTTAACTGAGGAATTTACACAAAGCCAGATTATCGTAAAAGGCATTGAATATTTAGAAGAAAATATGCCATCTTTTGACCCAGAAGACTTAGTTGTTTGTCATAGTGATTTAAATCATCATAATTGGTTATTAACTGAGGCGAATAATTTATATTTAATCGATTGGGATGAAGCAATTATTGCTGATAAAGCATTTGATCTAGGTATGTTTTTATTTACTTATGTAGACCAAAACGATTGGGAAAAATGGCTACGTAATTATGGAATAAAATTAACAGATGAACTATTGAACCGAATGACTTGGTATGTTGTTGCTCAAACAATCATCTGGATCAAATGGTATACTTTGCGTGAAAATGAAAAGCAGACTCAAAAAATGAAGAGCCTGCTTGAGAAAATATTAGACTTTAAATAAAAATTTCCTCGGAAATTGTCATAGATTAAGAATACGTATTGAAATCTGACACCCATTGAGAGAGTTGATTTTGATGGTTGTTAATGTGCTGGTCTAAATCAGAAGAGTACTTCCCAGACTGACTATAATAGTAAACATCATTTAGCATAGCTTTTACATCATCTGTTACTTGATCGTTTGTTAGTAAAGATTGTACAAGTCTTTCAAGTTGCTCACATTCTGATACAGTTCCACAGCAATCTGATTGGTGATTCATTAAAATATCGCGTAAAATTGTTAATTGATGCTCATGATTTAAAGGCATAAATTCACATCCTTTTTTTAATAAGTACACTTGAAATAGTTTGTGTTACACGATATGATTTTATACTTTACGTAAATAACCGAGTGCCATTTTAGTGCTTGGTTTTTTCAATGAGAAGATACAAATTGCAAAATCGAGAGGGAGTAAAAAAACTTATGAGATTAAGACATAAGCCCGGCGCGGCAGATCAAATAAAGCAATATGCTCATTATGTAATTCCAAATCCGAGCGAGCAAAAAGGAAATTGGAAAGACGTATTCCAAAATGACCAACCGATTCATATCGAAGTAGGTACTGGAAGAGGCCGTTTTATGGTAGGTATGGCAAAAGCCAATCCTCATATTAACTATATTGGAATTGAGAAGTATACAAGTGTAGTTTCAGATGCTTTAGATAAATTAATTGAAGCGGAAGTTCCAAATTTAAAGCTTTTAAATGTAGATGCACAAAAATTAACGGATTTCTTTGCAGACGGAGAGATAGATCGAGTTTATTTAAATTTCTCTGATCCATGGCCAAAGGTTCGTCATGAAAAGCGTCGATTAACATACAAAACGTTTTTAAGTATGTATCAACAAATTTTAAAAAATGATGGGGAAATTCATTTTAAAACAGATAATCAAAGTTTATTTGAATTTTCAATTATGAGTATGGCTAACTATGGAATGACGATGCATTTCTTAAGTTTAGACCTTCATAACAGTGATTTCGAAGGCAATATCATGACAGAATATGAAGAAAAATTCTCGTCAAAAGGTAACCGCATATATCGAGTAGAAGCTGCGTATAGAAAGTAAGGATAAGAAAAAGCAGGATAAGGGTTAGAGAAAGGCTTTATAAGACTTTCTTGACCTGTTATCCTGCTTTTTTATCTTCTACTGTTTGAGTGCGAGTGCGCTCCATTGATCTGTTTCAAAACTAATGATCGTCTCGTCTTCTATAATGATATTAAAATAAGATTGAATATTTTCTGGAGCCTGTAGGAGCATAGATGTAACCGCCAATTTATGAGCTTCAGTTGGGGCCATTCTGTCTAGCCAAGAATTAAAAGGATGTTTTTTCTTTCTTAGAATGTCTTGCTCTACTTTGAGCCCATTTTCCTCAAATAATGTTCTCCACCGAGCTTTAGTAAGACACTTGACGTGACTTGGGTCCCTAATTGCTTCTGCAAGATTGATAAAATCGGACAATGTCTTGTCATCGGGCACGATATTGTCAATTAATAGGAATCGTCCATTTGGTCGCAATACGCGTGAGACTTCCCGAATAAATACATCTGGGTTTGGAAAATGGTGGGGTGCGATACGACAAGTGACAATGTCAAATGAATTCTTTAAAAATGGAAGTTCCTCTGCATCAGCCAATACATAGGTTACATTCTGTATGCCCTTTTCGGTCAAGTGGATACGTGTAGTTTCAAGCATTTTCTCTGTTAAGTCTGTTGCAGTTACATTTTTCACAAGTGGTGCCAATGTCTTTGCTACATGTCCACCACCAGTAGCAATATCAAGTACAGCGTCTTCTGGCGTGGGTTGCAAGAAAGTGACTGCAGTGGCAAGATCCTCACCATTCGCATGACCTTCACTTAAAACGTATTTTTCTGCATTTTTACCAAATTGACCTTGAACACGCTGTTTGATGAAATCTTTGTCTGCCATTCTCATTTCTCCTCTCATTTTGTACGTTAATTATGGTTACTCAAATCCATCTTAATCCACCTTAAACAATAAGGAAATTACCATTTTTTTATGAATGTTGATAAGTAATTCTTATGATTTACTATTTTTCATTTTACTGAAATTTCCATTTTTAAAATAAGGATTTTGAAATCGTTGAAAAAGGTTTAATGGCGGCTAGAGCGCGTGTTGCAGCTAAAAAGCTCGTGTATTAACAATGGGGTAGGATTAGGAAAGACCCACCTAATGCACGCAATTGGACATTATGTGCTAGAGCATAATCCGCATGCCAAGGTAGTATATTTATCATCAGAAAAATTTACAAATGAGTCTATTAACTCAATTTGCGACAATAAAGCGATCGAGTTCAGAAATATTTTTAGCTAAATAAACAGAAAGCAAACTCTTTCTTTATTGAATTCACTTATCTTTTCCTTAACCCAGGCTTATAATATTCAGTAAATTTCAAAAAGTGGTATAATATTTACGTCTAGTAAAAAAGAAGGGGGATAAGTATGGAGCTATTAAAGATTGGAACTTGTACAATTCAGTGGCTTACTGGAGGAAACACCCAATTAGATGGTGGAGCTATGTTTGGAGTTGTTCCAAAAGCACTTTGGTCTAAAAAGTATGTTGTTAATGAAAAGAACCAAATTCCATTACGAACTGATCCAGTATTTATTCAAACAAACGGTTTAAATATTATCATTGATAGCGGAATTGGTGTGAACAAATTAAATGAGAAGCAAAAAAGAAATTTTGGGGTAACAGAGGATTCTGCAATCGAAGAATCATTAGCGAAGCATGGATTAAAGCTAGATGATATCGATTATGTCATAATGACTCATTTGCATTTTGATCATGCGAGTGGATTAACGAAATTTGAAAACGGTGAATTTAATCCTGTGTTTTCAAAGGCAAAAATTATTACTTCCAGGATCGAATGGGATGAGATGAGAAATCCTAATATCCGTTCAAATAATACATATTGGAAAGAAAATTGGGAAGCGATTCAAGATCAAATTATTACATTTGAAAATGAATATGTTCTATCAGATGAAATAACGATTATCCATACAGGTGGCCATAGCGATGGACATAGCATTATTAAAATAGAAACTGAGAATGAACTATTATTGCATATGGGGGATTTAATGCCTACACATGCGCATCAATCTCCGTTATGGGTGATGGCATATGATGATTATCCAATGACGTCAATTTATGCAAAAGAAAAATGGGTCAATTTTGGAATGCAAAAAAATTCTTGGTTTACGTTTTATCACGATAATGTGTATAGAGCAATAAAATGGAGCGCTGAAGGACAAGTATTACAGTCGATCGAACGCTCCAAATAATTTGTATATCGTTTTTAAACAATTTGAGCTGAAATTAGCTCACCATTTACAGCATTAATGATGAATGAATAGTTAGTAGTATCATTGTCTGACTCTACTACTGTAAAACCACCTTCATAAACATCACCTTCATAATCTGGTAAGTCAGCCCACTTTGGTTCTGAGTGAATCCAAGTTCCAGTTACATTGCCATATGAAAGAAACACTGGTTTAATTGTTTTTAATGCTTTTTCTGCTGGAATATATTGTGAAGATAATTTTTTTTGTAAATATAGACCACCAGCAACACCTAAACCTAAGCCAATTAGGACGCGTTTAAGTTTCATTTGTACCACCTCTATTTAAGTATTATGCGCTTGAATAAATATTCTACTACTTATCTTAGTCAAATAGAGGCAACTTTTCAACGTTTAGCATTGGTATTATATGTTATTTTTAGATAAAATAAAAAATGGAAGATATGTTTTGTATAGAGAGGAACGAAAATATGAATCAAGATACTCTACAGCTTTTTAAGTTTTTAACAGAATTACAAGGTGCATCAGGATTTGAACATGAAGTTCGTCATTTTATGAGAAAAGAACTTGAGAAATATACGAATGAAATAGTACAAGATCGCCTAGGAAGTATTTTTGGAGTTAAACGTGGAACTGAAGATGGACCTACTGTAATGGTAGCGGGACATATGGATGAAGTTGGATTCATGGTTACTCAAATTACGGAAAACGGTATGTTAAGATTTCAACCACTAGGAGGCTGGTGGAGTCAAGTATTGCTTGCTCAAAGAGTTCAAATTATGACAGATCAAGGTCCGGTTATCGGAGTAATTGGTTCGATTCCTCCGCATTTATTAAGCGATGAGCTAAGAGCTAGACCAATGGATATAAAAAATATGTTAATTGATATCGGTGCAGATAACAAAGAGGATGCCTTAAATATTGGTATTCGTCCAGGGCAACAAATTGTACCTGTATGTCCTTTTACGCCTATGGCAAATGAGAAAAAAATTATGGCTAAAGCTTGGGATAACCGTTACGGATGTGGACTTGCGATTGAATTATTAAAAGAAGTTCAAAATGAAACATTACCTAATATTTTATATTCAGGTGCTACTGTTCAAGAAGAAGTTGGACTTAGAGGAGCACAAACTGCAGCAAATATGATTAAACCAGATATTTTTTATGCACTTGATGCGAGCCCAGCAAATGATATGTCGGGTGCGAAATCTGAATTTGGTCAATTAGGTAAAGGTGTTTTACTACGAATTTTAGACCGTACGATGGTTACACATAAAGGAATACGTGAATTTATTTTAGATACTGCAGAAACGAATAATATACCTTATCAATACTTTGTATCACAAGGTGGAACAGATGCTGGACGAGTACATGTTTCAAACGATGGTGTACCTTCTGCTGTAATTGGTATTTGTTCACGCTACATTCACACAGCGGCTTCAATTATTCATGTTGATGATTACTTAGCTGCGAAAGAATTACTTGTTAAACTAGTTAAAGCAACTGATAAAACAACTGTTGAAACACTGCGTAATTATTAAGCTAAGGAGCCTCAGCATTGGGGCTTCTTTTCTTTTTTGAGCAATAAAAGAGATTAGTCTAAATTGAATGAGGCGATACTCATTAAGAGAATGTGATATAAGAAATTCAAATGAGCGAGGTAATAGTAATGAAAATAACGATCGGCTCACTTAATCCTACAAAAGTAGGAGCAGTACAAAATGTATTTAAAGATTTTTCAGTATCAGGGATCAAGGTTCCATCAAATGTTTCGGATCAGCCTTTGACAGATCTGGAAACGATGAATGGCGCTGTAAACAGAGCGCATAACGCTCGATTGGCACGTGGATCTGATATTGGTATAGGATTAGAAGGTGGAGTGATTATTGAAAACGATAAACTGTTCCTTTGTAACTGGGGAGCACTTGTTTATGAAAATGATGTTGTTTTAGCAAGCGGTGCAAAGATTTTGCTACCAAGCGAATTTATAAGCGATTTGCAAAACGGCACTGAACTGGCTGTTTTAATGGAACGTTATACGAATGAAAAAGATATTCGTAGTAAAGAAGGGGCAGTAGGTATTTTTACAAATGGTCGAATTACAAGAACGCAAATTTTTGAACATATTTGTGAGCTACTATTAGGACAGTATGAATTCAAAAAACTTAAGGAAAAAACGATTTGAAAGCCGTCCTTTTTGCATATCGATAAAAATAAAGTAAAATAAAAGAAAACGAATTAAGCGAGGGAAACAGAATGGAAAAAATTACTTCATTTGAGCAATTCGAACAAGCAAAACAAGGGGAAAAAGTTGTATTCCAATTTTCAGCAAATTGGTGCCCAGACTGCAGATTTTTAGATATGTTCTTCCAAGAAATCATTGATGAAAATAAAGATTTTACGTTTTATTATGTAGACCGTGATCAATTCATTGAGGTATGTCAAAATCTAGATATCTTTGGAATACCAAGCTTTGTAGCATTTAATAAAGGTGAAGAAATTGGACGATATGTAAATAAAGACCGTAAAACAAAGGAACAAGTAGAAGAGTTTCTTGAAGGATTAAGAGGGAAATAAGGTAGGGAAAACAATTGGCTAAAAAAACAACGCTAGACATAAAAAAAATGATAGAAAATCGCCTTGGAAATGCAGAGTGGCGTTTTATATACGATCGTGAAAAAGAAGACCTTCGAATTGAAGGGATTGAAAGTAAAAAAGGAATGAGTGTCTCTTTAAACAGTGCTGTAGCAAAGTATGAAGCAGATGGTGAAGCAGCATTTAATGAATTAATTTACTATATAAAAGAAGCTCTTTTGGCTATGCATTCTCAAGCTGCATTCCTCAAAGAGCAGATTCGACCTGTTATTCGAGCTACTTCATTCCCAACTGAAAAGGAAGAAGGCAACTCTTTCGTAACAACCGAACATACAGCAGAAACTAGAATCTACTATGCTATTGATTCAGATAAAACATATCAATTAATCGATGAAAATTTATTAGTCAAATCTGGCTATACAAAAGAGCAGATTCATTCGATTGCTATTGTTAATTTACAAAAGATGCCCGTTCAAGTGAAAGAAGACGTTGTTGCAGATAATACTTTTTATTTTATCCGATCAAATGATGGATACGATGCAAGCAGAGTATTGAACAGTTTATTTATTAAAGAAATTCAATCGAAAATTAAAGGCGAATTATTATTAGGAATCCCTCATGGAGACGTGCTAATCCTTGCTGACATTCGAAATAACATAGGTTATGATATAATGGCGCAAATGAATATGAGTTTCTTTGCAAGTGGGAAAATACCAATTACATCTTTATCGTTTGCTTATGAAAACGAGAAATTAATGCCAGTATTTATTTTAGGGAAACAAAAGAAGCAATAGAGAGGAAGAAATCTGTGAATATTTTTTATAACAAAGAAGGAATTGGTGATACGCTTTTAATTACATTAAAACAAATTCCATCAGAAGATCGCCAAGTTGAACGTAAAGGGAATATTGCACGTGTTTATAGTGTAGTTACAAATGAAACTGTTGCAATTAACGTGTTTGAAGCGTCAACATATGTAGATGTTCAAGAAAATGGTGTTGTGACAATCACTGAACATATTGTAAATACAATAAATGAATTATTAGAAAAAGAAGGGTTTGAAGATAAACTAGTATTAGACCTTTCTCCTAAATTTGTCATCGGATATGTAATCGAAAAAGAAAAACATCCAAATGCTGATAAATTAAACATTTGTAAAGTAGATGTTGGTACTGAAGAATTACAAATTGTTTGTGGCGCACCGAATGTTGATCAAGGACAAAAAGTTGTCGTTGCAAAAGTTGGTGCAGTAATGCCATCAGGTTTAGTCATTAAAGATGCTAATTTACGTGGAGTTGATTCATTCGGAATGATCTGTTCTGCACGTGAGCTTGACTTACCAAACGCACCACAAGAAAAAGGCATTTTAGTTTTAGAAGCCGATGCTGAAATTGGGAAAGCTTTTTTTAACTAATTAAATAACAAATAAATGCTAGACCATAAATTGGTTCTAGCATTTTTTATTTTATTGGAGCTATGTTTAATAAAGCATTGAAATGTTTTAAGTTTCTAGATAGGCATTGCTCACTCTACTTAATGTCATACAGTAATAAAACAAGTGATTGAATGATGAAAGCGAGCATTTGTCAATTGTCTGACATACTAGATATCGAAATATGTTTGTAATAGCACAAAATGTAATAATAATGTGTTTTTTGTCACTATGTCACATGGTAAAATAAAAGGTACGAATAGAAATAGAGAGAGTGAGAAAAATGAAAAATTGGTTAAAAAGCCTTTTTAAGGCAAATAGCCTTAATGAGATTGAAGAAGAGATTAAAGATGAGCCTGTTGAGGAGAAAGTATATCAATCACACTCTATCGAAAAAAATAGAAACGCTTTTCTTGAGCGTCCGAAATTTAGATTTCCAATTGAATTAGATGAAGAATTACCGAAGACAAATCCTATAAAAGAAACAAAAGTTGAGCCAGCTTCAGTATCTCGACAAGAAAGACAAGATGATTTTTGGCAAAAATTACAGCAAACGACAAACACAATAAAACGAGAAAATAATCAACCTACATATAATCAAAAGAATAGTTTTGACAGTAGTCAATATAACCATAGTAATTTAACTAGTCGACTTAATAAAAAATCAACTGTAATTAACAAAGAAGAAGCATCAAAAGAAGAAAAAGAAGAAAAGGTTGATATTGTCTTTAAACCGAAAAGAAAAACACCCTTTCGTCCAAGTGAATATATTTCACCAATTTATGGGTATCAAAAACCAACCATAAAAGAAGAGAAAGAAACAGTAAATGAAACTTCGACAGAAAAAGAAGAAGTAGTACAAAATAATATGATTATGGAAGAACTTAGTGATTCCTTTAATAGTCAAAATAGTGATTTAAGTGGGAAAACAGAAGATATAAATGAAACGTTAAACGTTGCTGAAAAAGAAGAAATTAAAGAGGAACAACTAGAAACAATTGAAAATGTACTAGAAGTGAAAAACGAAGAGGAACCACTTGATATACTTCAAAGTGAAATTGAATATACAGATGAAGTTAAAGGCGAAATAACTGAAACTCATCAAAATGAAGTGGTACAAATTGAGTCACTGCAAAATGAAATAGTAAATAAAGAAAAAGTTAAACTGATTGACACACTACAAATTGAACCGATGGAAATACAATCTAATTCACCTACTTTTGAAATAGAGGATAAAGAGATAAAAGAGGCAGTCCTAACTTCTAATGAGAATGAAATAGTACATCAAGATACTACTAGTCTACTTTTTGATGAAGTGGATGATTCAAACGAACAAGAAATCGAAAGTATGGTCAAGATTGATGAAAATGAAGTTGAAAACATTGAATTAAATCAATATACTGAAGAGTTTACGATCGAAAATAGCATGTCTGATGTAAATGAGCAGAAGACAGAAAATGTAGCTACTACCCAAGTCATTGAATTAAATCAACATACTGAAGAGATTACGATCGAAAATAGCATGTCTGATGTAAATGAGCAGAAGACAGAAAACGTAGTTACTACCCAAGTCATTGAATTAGATCAACATACTGAAGAGATTACGATCGAAAATAGCATGTCTGATGTAAATGAGCAGAAGATAGAAAATGTAGTTACTACCCAAGTCATTGAAGATATGGTAAACGAATCTCAAGAAGCAGTTGAATCGAATCTTGAATTTGATGATGTCAAAGAAGAGGTAGTACATCAAGAAACTTCATATGAAGTACTTTCAAGCGATGTAGGGAATCCAGTTGAAAATCAAAGTTCTATTTCGCATTCAACTGATGAAGAAACAGCTGAAGTTAAAGCTAGTCCAGTTGAAAAACGTGAGAAAAAACGTCATTTTCCTTTTAATGTCATGATGCTTCGTAGCGATGTTGAAGCTTCGAGAAAAGCAAATATAATGAGAAAGCTTCGTGAGTTACAGACTGAATCAGCTGCAACGATCGAAAAGATTAGTGAAGAAGTCGATTCAAAGCAAAATGACCAAGTGATTGAGAATGCTAGCACAAATGACCAAACTGAAATTTTACCTTCAGATACTGAAGTTCAACAAAGTGAAGAAATTGTTGAAGTAAATACTAATGAAGAAGTTCAGCCTAGGCAAGAACTTGAAGTTAGCAGCGAAAAAAGTGAAATCGAAATAAACTTAAAAGTAGAGACTGTAGAAAATAATGAACAACAAGTATTAATTGAAGAGTTACCAAGTATGCCTCCTGTACTATACGAATTACCAGAGTTAGATTTATTAATCGAACCTCCAATGGAACAATTTAATGATGGAGATTGGGTTGAAGAACAAAAACAGTTACTACAAGAAACATTACACAATTTTAATGTAGGAGCTAGAGTAATTGCTGCAACTCAAGGTCCAACAGTAACCCGATTCGAAGTACAGCCCGAACCTGGTGTAAAAGTTAATAAAATAACAAACTTACAAGATGATATTAAATTAAGCTTAGCGGCTAGGGATATTCGAATTGAGGCGCCAATTCCTGGGCGAAGTGCTATTGGAATAGAAGTACCAAATAAAGAGAGCAAGCCTGTGTATTTAAGGGAATTGGTAAGTCAGGAGAAATTTTTGCAAAGCGAATCGCCTTTAACTGTTGCTCTTGGACTTGATATAGGTGGAGATCCTGTTTATGCCGATATTTCAAAAATGCCACATGGTCTAATTGCTGGTGCCACTGGTTCAGGAAAGAGTGTATGTATTAATTCAATTCTAGTAAGCATTTTATATAAGGCGAAACCTCATGAAGTGAAATTAATATTAATTGACCCAAAAATGGTTGAGCTTGCACCATACAATCATATTCCACATTTAATTTCTCCAGTCATTACTGATGCTAGAGCAGCGACTGCAGCTTTAAAGTGGGCTTGTGATGAAATGGATCGCCGTTATGATTTATTTGCTCATGCTGGCGCAAGGGATATAAAACGATTCAACGATTTGGCGAAGAAAAAAAGTGCTTATAATGATGAGTTACCGTACTTAGTCATTATTATAGACGAGCTAGCAGATTTAATGATGGTATCTCCTGGAGATGTAGAAACTTATATTTGCCGTATTGCTCAAAAAGCGAGAGCTTGCGGAATTCATTTGCTAGTTGCGACTCAACGTCCTTCAGTTGACGTTATTACAGGGATTATTAAATCGAATATACCGACACGTATTGCATTCACGGTATCCTCACAAGTAGATTCTAGAACAATTATAGATATTGGCGGAGCTGAAAAGTTACTTGGGCGAGGAGATATGTTATTCTTAGATAATGGAAAATCTCAAGCAATTCGATTACAAGGAGTTTATGTATCAGATGATGAAATCGAACATGTTGTAGAGATTGTAAAAGACCAACAAAAACCGAATTACTTATTTAACCAAGAGGAGCTTGTTGCAAAGGCAGACGCACAGGATGTCGATGATGAACTTTTTGATGAAGCAGTTGAGTTTGTAATTGATCAAAAAGGTGCTTCTGTTTCAATGCTACAAAGACGTTACCGAATTGGGTATAACCGTGCAGCTAGATTAATTGACCTAATGTTTGATCATGGAATTGTATCAAGTCAAAATGGTAGTAAACCACGTGATGTGCTTATTACACTAGAGGAGTTTCGTTCCGAGTAAATCATTAGAAAAGCGGTAAAATTTAAGTAACGAATGTTAAAGTTTTTTTAACCCATACTAGAAAAAAAGAACGATACTTTTCAGCAGGTGAAGATTCATGGAAAAAGAATTAGATTTAAAATTACAAGGTAAAATAAACCGATTAACGAACCAAACGTTTAAATTTGACGATCGAATCGGTGAAGGCTGGTTTTCAGCTGTATACTTTTTAAAAACTAGAGAAATTATTCGACATAAAAAGCCAGACACTGAAGTAACGATGCAATTTTTCCAGAGAGAAAGTGCAGTACTTTGTGGAACTGATGAGGCAATTGCTATTTTACAAACTTTTGCAGACAATCCGGAAAAACTTATTGTCCATTCATTAAAGGATGGAGATAAGATTGAACCGTTTGAGACTGTATTAACAATTACCGGTAAATATGCTGATTTCGGGTATTTAGAAGGAATAATTGATGGGATTTTGGCTCGCCGTACATCTGTAGCAACAAATGTATACAACGTAAAACATTCAGCTAAATCTGCAGGCATTAAAAAGCCTATTATTTTTATGGGTGATCGCGATGATCATTTTACGACCCAAGCAGGTGACGGTTATGCGGCATTTATTGGTGGATCTACTGCGCAAGCAACCCATGCAATGAATGAGTGGTGGGGCAATGAAGGTATGGGTACAATGCCTCATGCTCTAATTCAAATGTATAATGGTGATATTGTGGAGGCTGCTCGTGCTTATACAGAGGTGTATCCACAAGATGATTTAATTGTCCTAGTAGATTATAATAATGATGTGATAAATGATGCACTAAAAGTCGCGCGTGAATTTGGTAGTAAATTAAAAGCCGTTCGTGTAGATACTTCTAGAACAATGATTGATCAATATTTTATTGGTAATCCTGATTTGTTAGGAAGCTTCGATCCGAGAGGGGTAAATCCACCTTTAATTTTCGCTTTACGAAATGCTCTTGATCAAGAAGGTTATCATCATGTACAGATTGTTGTAAGCGGTGGATTTACAGTTGAACGAATTCTAGCATTTGAAAAACAAGGTGTACCAGTAGATTTATATGGTGTCGGCGGAAGTTTATTAAAGGTTAACATAGGCTTTACAGGCGATAATGTTGCGCTAAATGGCATTATGCAAGCAAAAGCCGGAAGAAAGCTTCGTGAAAACCCGCGACTAGAAAAAGTAGAAATGAGCCCTAGATTATGAAGGGGTAAGTAGTTTAAATTAAAAACTTATGATATTTCAATATAAATAGATGGCTTAAAGTGATTAACTTTCCATCTATTTCCTTATTGTGCGACTTAAAATAATTAGTCCTGTGAGGGTTAAAGTGATATAATACTAATTGCGTAAAAATTTAAGTTAGTTATCATTTAAATAATAACTAGACTCGGCAAAGTAATAACGCATCAAAATTATAAAATATTGATGCCATTTCTTTTATTCACACATATACTGTCTAAGAGATAGGCCGTTGTATTAGTGATCGATTTTGGAGGTTCTTTTAATATGACAGTTTACCATTTTGTAGGAATCAAAGGTACTGGAATGAGTGCTTTGGCACAAATTTTACATGATTCTGGTTTAACCGTTCAGGGATCAGATTATGAAAAGCACTTTTTCACTGAAAATGAATTACGAAAAAAAAATATTACGATTTTACCATTTGATAAAGAAAATATTAAAGAAGGCCAATTTGTAATAGCAGGTAATGCATTTCCTGACACTCATGAAGAAATTGCAGCTGCTATTGAAAAAGGAATCCCGATGGCACGCTATCATAAATTCTTAGGTGAATATATGAATAAATTTACTAGCGTTGCTATTACTGGAGCACATGGCAAAACCTCAACTACAGGTTTACTTGCTCATGTCGTTTCAGGTGCGCGTCCAACTTCTTTTTTAATTGGGGATGGTACTGGTAAAGGCGAAAAAGACAGCGAGTATTTTGTATTTGAAGCTTGTGAATACCGTCGTCATTTTCTATCATACTTTCCAGACTATTGCATCATGACAAATATTGATTTTGATCACCCGGATTATTATAAGAGTGTAGACGATGTATTCGATGCTTTCCAACAAATGGCTGATCAAGTTAAAAAGGGTATCATTGCATGTGGAGATGACGAACATCTTCAACGTATTTATGCAAAAGTACCTGTAATGTATTATGGATTTAACGAGGACAATGATTTCCAAGCTCGTAATATCGAAAAGCATACAAATGGTACAACATTTGATGTATTCGTCCGTAATACGTATTATGCTACTTTTGAAATTACAGGATATGGTGATCATAGTATTTTAAATGCTTTAGCAGTAATTGCGCTTTGCCATTATGAAGAAATCGATGCAGAGATTATTAAAGCAAGATTATTAACATATGGTGGCGTTAAACGTCGTTTCAGTGAGAAGCGCTTTGGAGATCAGGTGTTAATCGATGACTATGCTCATCATCCAACTGAAATCCAAGCTACGATTCAAGCTGCACGTCAAAAATATCCTGAACGTGAAATTGTAGCTGTTTTCCAACCGCATACATTTACACGAACAAGTAAATTTTTAGATGAGTTTGCTAGTACATTAGAAAAAGCAGATAAAGTTTACTTATGTGATATTTTTGGTTCTGCAAGAGAAGAAAAGGGAACATTAACAATTAGTGACCTTTCTTGTAAAATCGCAGGTGCAGAATTATTAACTGATGACAATATCAGCAATTTACAAAACCATAAAAATAGTGTTCTAATTTTTATGGGTGCTGGTGATATTCAAAAATATCAAGCAGCTTACGAAAAACTTTAAAAAACTGTAAACCCGTTTATGAGGTATTCATAGACGGGTTTTTTATTTGGAATTCAGTAAAAATCGATATCATACCCAAACTCCTCCTCCTAAAAAGAAGGTATATCATAATTATAAAAAGAATATGTCAAACGAGCGAAACAAGTAGAGGAGTAAAATAATGAATAAACACTATGAAGTAATCATTGTTGGAGCAGGTTCGATGGGAATGGCAGCAGGATACTATTTATCAAAAAGAAATCAAAATACACTATTAATAGATGCTTTTGATCCACCACATAGCTTCGGTAGCCACCATGGAGATACAAGAATCATTCGCCATGCATACGGTGAAAGTAGAGAATACGTACCATTAGCATTACGGGCACAAAAGTTATGGGAAGAGTTAGAACAAATTTCAGGAAGAAAATTATTTTCCAAAACAGGAGTTTTATGCGCAGGAGCACCCGGTTCTACCTTTACACAAGAAGTAAAAAAAAGTGCAGAAGAATTTTCGTTGCCACTAGAAATACTAGATGGCAGTGAGATAAATGCTAGATGGCCTGGTATGAATTTGCCAGAAGGGTTTATAGGCTGCTTAGAAACATCGTCAGGAATTCTTTTTAGTGAGGATTGTATTAGAGCATATAAGGAGTTATATATCCAGGAAGGAAATTCGCTTAAAACAAACACGCCTGTTATGGATATTGAAATCGATTCAAATATAGCCATTGTACGTACAGAGGATGCTATATACACAGCAGATAAACTTGTCGTCTGTGCAGGTGCTTGGTCTGGGAAAATACTTGAAAAGACTGGCGTACATATTCCGCTAAAGCCTATCCGTAAAACAGTTGGTTGGTTTGAATGCGATAAAATGCTTTATGATTCTAATTCGCTACCAGCATTCACGATTGATCTAATTGATGAGCACTACTACGGTTTCCCGAATCTTCATAACAGCGGACTGAAAATTGGACGACATGATGGAGGGCATAGTGTGGATCCAAATAAATTTAACAGGGAATTCGGGGAATACAAAGAAGATGAGGCTGACTTACGAAGTTTTTTAAGTCAGTATATTCCAAAAGCCAATGGCAAACTATTAAAAGGGAAAACATGCTTATACACAATGACTCCAGACGAGCATTTTATCATTGATCAGCATCCTGAAAATAAAAATATAATCATTGCGACAGGCTTCTCTGGACACGGCTTTAAATTTGCAAGCGGCGTAGGAGAAATCATCGCTGACCTAGTAACAAAACAAAAATCTGCCTTTGATTTGAGCATGTTTTCTTTAAATCGTTTTTGAGATAGCTAATGGGCTATCTCTTTATATATTGAACAGGTTAATATTACGAGGTCGGGGGGAAGTGCAAATAAATATGGCAAAACTGCAATAAAAAATTGCAAAACGGCAAATAAGTCTATGAATCACGTTGAAAAGGAGTGAGAGAAAGGCAATAAAGCTAATTGATCAGCAACCTTAACAATGTAAATACTAATAAAATCGTAAAAATCTCAAAAAGTCTGCTGATTAATCAACAAAAAATGATCTATCCTTTAAATCATTATTGCTAACATATTTTAATGACAAAGAACTCCGCTATATCAACAAAGGTCCACGTAAGATAAACGAAGAACTCCGCAATATGATCAAAGCTCCACGTAAGATCAACGAAGAACTCCGCAATATGAACAAAGCTCCACGTAAGATCAACGAAGAACTCCGCAATATGAACAAAGCTCCACGTAAGATCAACGAAGAACTCCGCAATATCAACAAAGGTCCACGTTAGATCAACGAAGAATTCCGCAATATGAACGAAGAACTCCTCTATATCAACAAAAACTCACGATATATCAACAAAAAATCCAATTATATCAACAAAAAATCCAACTATATCAACAAATTTCACAACCTTATCAACAAAGTTCAAAAAGTGTTCGTATTTTCTAAAATTGACTAAGCTATATTTCAACACGATCAGAACTAAGAATGCTGTTTCATAGTTCTGATTGTACACGAAATATCAATCTATTAAATTTCCCCTATGCCCATAGCCTTTATCCAGCTACGTAAACAGACCCATAAGCCAATTTCAGCAATATTGTGCTAGTAATCCGAAACTTTATCTAGAGATAATTTTATGAGTAATTATTATAATTTATTAAATATAAAGAATATTTTGTAAGCGCTTTATGAACATAAAGTAAGTAGTTATGTATTACTTACTATTTTTTTAAACTTAAATTTTATCTAAATAGCTAAATAAGGGGGTATTTTTTTGAAGGAAAAAACATTTATGATGGATGATGCACCGCTTAATAAATTTCATATTCGGATTACTGCGCTTACGTTTGGATCGAATTTTTCAGACGGCTATGCGTTAGGAATTATAGGCATGGCACTTTCGCTACTTGGCCCACAAATGAAGTTAAATTCAGTTTGGGAAGGGTTAATCGGTAGTTCTGCTTTAATCGGACTTTTTTTCGGTAGTTTGTTTTTAGGCGGATTATCAGATCGCATTGGTAGGCAGAAAATATATTTAGCAAACTTTGTGATTATTACAATCGCATCAGCCCTGCAGTTTTTTGTTCACGATCCATATACGCTATTTGCATTAAGGATATTAATAGGTGTAGCACTTGGTGGGGATTATGCTGTAGGATCAACTTTACTAGCGGAGTTTGCACCTAGAAAGTATAGAGGGATGTTATTATCTTCATTAAACGTATTATGGACAGTAGGATATGTAGCCTCAAATCTAGTAGGCTATTACTTAGAAAAAACGGGTCCAGACGCATGGCGTTGGATGCTAGTAAGTGCTGCACTCCCTGGTTTGATTGTCTTACTGTTACGATTTGGTACTCCGGAGTCACCACTTTGGTTATTAAAAATGGGTCGTGTTGAAGAAGCACGTGCCATCGTTCGGAAGTATATTGGTGAAAATGCTATAATGGATGAAACAGTTGGTACTCATTCTAAACAAGCATACAAAGTTTCGGATTTATTCAATAAACAACTTTGGAAACGTACGACATTCGGATCGCTTTTTTATATGTGTCAAGTAGTTCCTTATTTTGCAATTTATACGTTCCTACCAACTATTTTAAGTAAACTGGGATTTGAAGAAACATTTGGTGTGGATATGGTACTGAACTTGTTCCTTTTAGTAGGGGCGGTTGCTGGTGTTTGGTGCACTGAAAAATTAACTCGTAGAGGATTTACAATTAATACATTTATTATTTTAACGATTTCATTATTTGCTTTAACAGTATTACCGCCAGGACTACATACAATCGCAATCATTGTCTTTGCAATCTTTACTTTTGTAATGTCTGCAGCATCTAATTTAACGTTAGTTTATCCTGCTGAATTATTTCCTACAGAGGTTCGTGGAACTGGAGTTGGATTGACAACAGCAGTTAGTCGAATTGGGTCAGCTATTGGGACTTTCTTATTACCTATAAGTGTTAGTTCAATGGGAATGGCACCTTCAATGATTGGTATGTCTATCATTTTATTTATAGGTACGATTGTTTCAATAGCTTGGGCTCCAGAAACAAAATCACTATCATTAAATGAAGCTAGTAATCCTTTACTTGAAGAGGATTTAATTGAAACGAATAAACAATCAGTATCGATCCATTAAACAAAGATATTCATTATTAAGAGGTGTAAGTGATGGCCAAGAACGATTTTATTCATCCAAAAAATATTAAAGAGGTTATTCTTGGAGATCATGAGTTGTCGATAAACGAAGTGATTGCAGTTGCAAGATATGGAGCAAAAGTATCATTCACAGAAAACTACATTCTTAGAATAAATCATTCTCGTAATTTAATTGAAAAGTTTCTTGAAGAAGAACGAGCAGTTTATGGAGTAACTACTGGCTTTGGAAGCAATGTTACAGAAGTGATTTCTAAGGAAGATGCACATACTCTTCAGCGTAATATCGTCCGATCTCATGCTGTTTCTGTAGGGGAGCCACTTGAAAAAGAAGTAGTAAGAGCTATTCAATTAATGATTTTAAATAATATAGGACATGGCTATTCAGGAGTTCGAATAGAAGTTTTAGAGTTAATTGCTTCACTGCTGAACAATGATATATTGCCTTTTGTTCCTGGTGATGGTTCAGTTGCATACTTATCTCCTGAGGCACATATGGCATTAGTTTTAATGGGTGAAGGAAAAGCATGGTATAAAGGCGAGCTACTAAGTGGCACTGAGGCATTAGAGCGGGCTGAACTAAAGCCAGTAACTTTTGAATGCAAAGAAGGATTAGCACTTTTAAGTGGTACTACTTCAGTAACGGCATTTGCAATACTATCTAACTATAATGCAATTCAAGCTGTAAAAACAGCAGATGTCGCGGGAGCCTTGTCATTAGAAGCACTTAAAGGTACGATAAATGCTTTAGATCCGCGTCTTCACTCGGTAAAAAAACATAAAGAACAAGCAAATACTGCTCGAATCATTTCTATGATTTTAAATGATAGTGAGATTGCGGAGCAGTATAAAGACTATCGATTACAAGATGCACTTAGTTTAAGATGTATACCACAAGTTCATGGTGCAGTTAAAAAAGTATTTAAAAATACTTTGGAAAATATAAAAAATGAAATGATTTCTTCAAGTGATAATCCGATTATATGGCCGGAGGAAGAAGACGGCATTGCATTAATGGGCGGGAATTTTGACGCCTCTTATATTGGGATTGATGCAGATACGATGTGTATAGCAATGGCAAATCTAGCCAAAATTACAGAGCGTCGTATCGATCGACTAGTAAATTATCATGTAAGTGAACTTCCAAGTTTTTTAGTTGCCAATCCGGGTTTAAACAGTGGCTATATGATTCCGCAATATACTGTGGCGGGGCTACTTAATGAAATAAGAGTTCTTTCGCATCCTGCAACAATTGATAATACACCTACATGTGCTAACCAAGAAGATGTTGTTAGCTTTGCTTATTATGCTGCTAGAAAAGCATATCAGATTTCTAAAAAACTTGAGCATATTTTAGCAATCGAGTTGATGGTTGCGTCTCAGGCTCTAGATTTCCATGATGCATTTAAACCATCACCAGTAACGGCAAGTATTCACGAGTTAATTAGAAATCAAGTTCCAACAGTCGAAGAGGACCGATATTTTTATTCGGATATCGAGACAATTTGTCATCTGATTCATGAAGGTGAAATTATTTCACTTGTTGAAGAGAGAATAGGCGTCATGGAATTATGAAAATGTTAAAGAAGCAGTTATACTCTAGAGTACAACTGCTTCTTTTTTTTGATTTATTCAAAGTTTAAATTTACTAACAATCACTCAACTAAGACACTAAAAAATAGTTAAAAAAGGAGAATTAAGATGAATCGAAATGCCACACAATCAGCTTTTTCAAATTTGTTACTCTCTGGCACACTTGTCCATGTAGGAACTTTTGATGAGGTTCAAAAAAGATGTGGCGTTAATACTTGTCCGAATGTTGTAATGGTGATTTCTATCGATCGTTATCCTGATTTAGTATTAGAAAGCCCAGTGCAATGGAAAAAAGATATTGGCCATAAGCTCATTAATCAACTTGAGAAAACGATAGAAGTTCCTTATTTATGGAATTGGATAGAAGAAGGGGTAATTGCTCTTTTAATTGAACTTGAAGAGAATGATAGTGAGTTAGAATTCAATAAAAAGATTTTTAGTATGGCAGAAGCTATTCAAAATTCGTTAGAATCTATTCAGATTACGGTTTCTATTGGTATTGGTAAAAAATACAGTGATCCGCATCTTTTATTCCATTCATTTGAAGAGGCAAGAAAATCGATGTCAGGTCGTTTTTTCCAAGGGAACAAGCTGATTTTTCATAGTGGAATTAGACCTGTGGAGGAAAATAGATTAAGGTCACTTTCAACCGAAGACCGAATTGAATTACTAGCACTTGTTCGAATGGGTGACGAAGATGGGGTCGTAAAACAGTTAAATACATTTCTTGATAAAGTAGCGAATGCATGTAGATTAAATGAAGATGTATTTAAGACTGAAGTAGTCGATTTAATCATGTTAATTTCAAGAGTTGTTGTAGAGTCCGGGGTGAGTGCAACACTCATAATGTCCAAAAATGCACAAATAATTCAAGAGCTGTATCATATTATTCGTTATGATAAATTCGTGAAAAAGGTTTGTGAATATGCGTATTGGTTAACAGTCCAAATATTTAACTCCTTTAATAATCAAATGACACCGATCATTAAAAAAGCAACAAAATATATTATGGAAAATCATCAATCAAGTATCACGCTTGAGGAAATTGCACAATATTGTTGTTTAAGTAAGTATCATTTCAGTCATCTGTTCAAAAAAGAAATTGGAACAAGTGTAATCGATTTCTTAAATAGACTTAGAATCGAAAAATCGATTTTTTATTTAGAAATGACTGATTTAAACATGCAAGAAATTGCGACCCGAATTGGTTTTCAAGATTCAAATTACTTTAGTCGTATATTTAAAAAATATATAAAAAGTAGCCCTACAGAATACAGGGCTACTAAATATCCACATTTATTAGGACAGGGCGTAGGGGATACATGAGGGCAAAGAGATTGCCCTTCCCGATTAGTCCTGTCTTTCTAGTCTTGAAGCATAAGGGTAGAGTGGATCTAATAATTGGAATTCATATGTAATTCCATCAACCTTTCCTACTACCTTTTCACTGTCATACAGGTCCAACATGAAACCAGCCATTTCTTTGGCAGTATGATATTTTGGTAGAACTCCCTCAAATTTGATATTTTCTTCTAAATCATATGATACTTTCGCAAATTCCGTTTCAGTGGCTGCAGGTGCTAAAACTTTTGCTTTCATTTTTGCACCTTGCTCTTTTAATTCATGGGCAAGTCCTTCTGTAAAAGCACTAACATAAAATTTAGTTGCGCAATATGTGATGGCATTTCCAATAATCGTGTATCCACCACCTGATGAAATATTAATTACTTGTGTGCCTTCTACTGTTGAATAATCACGTACATATAGTGAAGTTAAAATCGTTAAAGATTCAATATTCAAATTAAGCATGTTCTCAATCTTTGATAAATTTTGTTCTCCAACTGAAGCAAAATTCCCAAAGCCTGCGTTATTAATCCAAGTTTCAATTTGATATTCTTTAAGCCCTGCATATAACTCATACGCGTTTTTAACAACAGACAAATCAGCGGTTTTAATGACAACATCGAGATCAGCATTTAATTTTACGATTTCAGATTTTAACTTTTCAAGCTCTTCCGTTCTACGTGCAACAACGATTAAATTTTTACCACGAGCAGCGAATGCAAGTGCCGATTCATATCCAATTCCTGAACTCGCTCCTGTAATAACAGTATATTTTTTCATTTTAATTCCTCCTCATAAACTTGTTTATACTAAAATTAAATTAGTTGTGTAACATTTACAGATTCATTATACTGGTTAGAGTAAACTCTAAGTCAAACTGTTTTTTACTTAAATATTATTGCTATAAATGGAGGTCACTATGTACTCAATTGGAGAAGTTGCTAAGGCGTTAGGAATAAGCACTCATACATTACGATATTATGAAAAAGAAAATATCATACTTCCAGATCGAACTACTAATGGTGAACGATTATATTCTGAATCACATATTAAGTGGTTAAGATTTGTCCTAAAGTTAAAAGAAACACAAATGCCCATTAATAAAATTAAAGAATATGCACATTTATATACAGAAGGTGATCACACCTCGCTAGCTAGATTAGAATTATTAGTGGAGCATAAACAGTCAATCGAAAATCAGTTAAAAACGTTAAATGAAACGAACCAAATGCTAGAGCAAAAAATCTATTCATATAAAGAATTAATTCAAAAGAATAGCAGCAAAAAAATAAAACCTTATTGATCGGTATCAATAAGGTTTTATTTTTATTACGCATTTTCTCGTTTTCTTAAGCCAAGAAGTCCAAACCATCCATAATTTGAATAAGTCAGTAGTTGTCGTGTTTAAGTTATTAGCAACAGGTGTAGGAGTATGGTTTCAATAATAATTACCATCATTTTAGGTATTAGTTACTCCATTATTGTTGGTATTTAACATGTCATTTGTTGTATTTTTGATATTATTTTTCGCTTTATAATAATCTTCTTTTACTGTATTTTTTGTATTATGCATAACGTGGTTCGGATCTTTAAAATTATTTTTAAAATCACGTTTTATATGTTTATTATTATGTTCGTAGCTTGGTTCTAGCTCCGTAGAGTCAGATGCTGCGTTAGCATTTGCAGTAATTAAAAATGATACTCCTTTTTAATGCACTATTATTTTGTGCAATTATTTTAAACGTATGGGTGGTAATCAAGTCCATTTAGTTAACGCATTTGTTTAGTAAAAGCAGTTGCTTTATACCAATTAAAACAAAGTACAATGATTATTAACAAGTCGATAAAGTCCCCTCCATAGTACATTAACACTGCTCCAGATTGAACATCATTAAAAGAATGATCTAGCCCGTTCGAAAAAAGTAATTTCGATAAAATATCATGACCAGCTAGTGCAATGACCATAATAAATGAACGAAAAATAAAACTGTATTTATGGGAGGTTGGTTCGATTGAAATAATTGAAGTTGTAAACAAATATCCCGCTAAAAACAAATGAATATGTAAAAGTATTAACAGAGTTAGATTGTTATGAAATAAATAAAAAGCTTGAGAAGTGTAAAGAACCCAGAGTCCTCCAATGTTTAAAATCAAAGTACTAACAGGATTAGTTAATAGTTGGACTGGGGTACTTCTCAAAACTCGCGATAAACGTCTAGCATGTTTAATTTGTAGTGATATCAGTAATAAAGTGATTGGTCGAGATAAAGCTATAAAAAAAGGTGCCAACATTCCTAGCAATAAGTGCATAATCATATGGAAAACAAACAGATGATGACTTAAGTCTGCAATTGGCCCAGTAACAGAAACTAATATACAAAGCATTCCTGTTACCCATAATATTGAACGAGTTTTTGGCCATTCATTTTTTTTATTATTCGTTGCAGCCAATAAATAACTAAAAATTAAAAGTGTTATTAGCAAGGTAATAAGGAATTCAAATGAATTCAAATGAAAGTAATGAAAAAATTTATTATTCAATTTGACCACTTCTGTTTCGCGTTTTAAATAGTAGAATGATACCGATCAAAGTCATAACAGTGGCAGTAATATTCCAAGTTAAATCGTAAGGAAGAGGATCAACATTATACCTGATTTGATGAAGTTTAAACCATTTATGCTGAACGGTTCCATCATAAAGCTGGAAAATTCCTGCTCCAAGTAACAAACCTCCAAACCATCTTTTAAGATAGAGCGCTTTTTTTCTTCTTAAATTTGCAAACAAAAATAAAGATGCAATTGTTGCAAACCAACTAAAAGCATGAAATAGCCCATCTGAAACTAGCCCTACACTAGTAGTTGACTTATCGTAAAAGTGGTGCCAGTGAAGAAGTTGATGAAAAACCACCTCATCAAAAAATGCCACCAACCCAAGTCCGAATAAAACGCCTGAATATAGATTTAGATGTAAATAATGATTTGAGGTATTAGTTTGAATTGTCATAAATAATTGCTCACTTTCTAAAATGGTATTTTTTACATTTTACCCTTTCATTTACTTATCAAATCGTAATTAGTAAAAATTACAATCGAACGAAATACAATACTTGGGGAAAATGAAGATTGTGATTGTTTTTAGTTTCTTTAATGCGGAGGTTGTATGAATAAAACACAGAAAGTGAGTTTATGGGCTCTATCTACAGTACCTCTAGTAATGACTTTAGGTAATTCAATGTTGATTCCCGTACTACCAAAATTAGAACAACAATTAAATATATCAGGATTCAAAGTATCGATGATTATTACTGTTTATTCAGTCTTCGCGATTATTCTTATTCCTATAGCAGGTTATTTATCAGATCTTTTTGGACGGAAAAAAGTTATTATTCCAAGTTTAATAATTGCTGGAATTGGTGGAACTATTGCCGGATGGGTATGTTGGAAATTAGAAAATCCATATATGTGGTTGATTGTTGGTAGAATTGTTCAAGGAATCGGCTCAGCAGGGGCAATGCCAGTAGTTATTCCATGTGTAGGGGATATGTTTAAAGATGAAAAAGAAGTTAGTAAAGGACTAGGTTTAGTTGAGACATCCAATACTTTTGGGAAAGTACTAAGTCCAATACTTGGGTCAGTATTAGCAGCAGTCATTTGGTTTTTGCCATTTTTAACAATTCCGTTGCTATGCCTTATTTCAATTATTTTAATTTTATTATTTGTAAAACCTCCAAAACAACAACCAAAAGGAAAGAAAGATAAGAAAAAATTAAAATTATTTATAAGATCAATCCGGAGAATATTTCGTAATAATGGTAAATGGCTTTATACAACATTTATTTTAGGTGCCATCATAATGTTCGTTTTATTTGGAATGCTTTTTTATCTATCTTCAATTTTAGAGAAGCGTTATCAAATTATTGGTATTTTAAAAGGCTGCGTATTGGCAATTCCTTTGGCAGCATTATCATACACATCATATAAGACAGGTAAAAAAATTGGAAACCAAAAAGAGGCAATGAAAAAGTGTATCGTCATTGGCTTCATTCTTATTAGCCTTTCTTTTGTAATTCCTATTTTCATGAAAAGTATTTATATGATTATTACGAGCTTATTAATAAGTGGAGTGGGAATTGGATTGTCACTACCAAGCTTAGATGCATTAATAACAGAGGGAATTGAAAAAGAAGAAAGAGGAACGATTACATCTTTATATAGTTCTTTACGATTCGTAGGTGTAGCTGCAGGACCGCCAACCTTTGCATTTTTAATGAAAAAGCCAGACAACTATATGTTATTTTTATCAATTATTTTAGCTGTAATTGGCGTTATTTTAGCGATAAAATTTATTAAACCAAAACAAGAACAAGAACAAGAACCAGCGACACAAGGTAACAAGTAGAGTTCACTAATTTATAGTGAACTTTTTCTTTTGTATTGAGATAAAATTCAATATTGAAAATTGAAGTTACTCATAGAGGTTTCATAAGTAAGTTCACTAATTTATAGTGATATTTTTAATTCTACTTTTATCGAGTTTAAAAAAATTGCTAAATAGAGCTAATTGAATTAAACCTTTTCTTTTAACAAAAGCTATTCTTAAAAATGATAAAGGTAGTGAACGTATGCATACAGTTTGGAAGGGTACGATCAGTATGGGTTTAGTAACGATTCCTGTTAAATTATTTTCTGCTGTTGAGGATAAGGATATTAAGTTTCGCCAATACCATAAGGATTGTAAAACACCGATTTCATATAAAAAAGTGGCTAGTTGTGATGAAGAGGTAACTCAAGAAGAAATTATTAAAGTTTTTGAAACACCGAATGGTCGGGTAGTAGAAATAACTGAAGAGGAAATTAATAAGTTAAAGGAAGAATTTGAGCTGAAAACTGTATCAATAATTGATTTTGTTAAGCTTGTAGAAATCGATCCTGTGTATTTCGATAAAACATATTATATTGGTCCAGATGCTGGGGGAACAAAGGCATATGCGTTGCTTTCAGAAATATTGAAGAAAAGTAAAAAAATCGGCCTTGCTAAAATAACAATTCGAAGCAAACAGCATTTAGCTGCTATTAGACCTTATAAAAACGCAATTATACTTGAAACTTTACATTTTCCAGATGAGATTAGAGCAATTGAAAGCCTTCCAGGCGGTGTTCCTGAAAAAGCCGGATTGGCAGAGCGCGAGTTACAGGCAGGAATGATGCTAGTTGAACAATTAACGACGACTTTTAGCCCTGAAAACTATACTGATACTTATCGTACGGCGTTGGAGCAATTAATCTCTGAAAAAGTAAATAAAAATGATTATATAGCAACAGGCCAGGAGCAACCAGCTGAACAAAAAAATGTTGTTGATTTAATGTCGGCATTACAAGCTAGTATTGATCGAACAAAGGGTCAAGCAACCCTTGAGAAAAAGCCTAAGACAAGAGCTCCAAAAAAGGCAACGAGTTAAATAGGAGGCAGTAATGGAGCTAAATCCAATTTTTCCTTTTGAACCAATTGCCACTAATTCAGTTCCTATTGGTCCCGAATGGATCTCACAAATAAAATGGGATGGAGTAAGGATCCTAACATATTTTGATGGGACGGAAGTTAAATTATTTAATCGCAAATTAAATGATCGTACAAACATATTTCCAGAACTAACGAATCTAAAATCTTATACTGCTGCTCAGTCAATCATTTTAGATGGAGAAGTCATTGCTTTAGATCAAAACGGCAATCCATCTTTTCATGAGGTTATGCGTAGAGATGGAATTCGACGTCTGGACCGAATCGATTCAGCTATTGAAGCCGTACCAATTTTCTATATGATATTTGATATTCTTTTTTACAATGGTGAATGGGTAACTGATTTGCCATTACAAGAAAGACAGGGACTATTATCAGATGTAATTAAGCCAAACAAGCACATACAAGTAGTTCCAAGCAATACAGATGGAGTTGCATTATTTGATGTCGCGAAACAACATGGTTTAGAAGGAATTGTATGTAAAAAACTCACTAGCAAATATTTAATTAACGGCAAGAACGATGCTTGGCAAAAAGTAAAAAATTATAAGGATATTATAGCTGTAATTGGCGGGGTAACATATCGGTCAGGTGTTGTTAACTCAGTTTTAGTTGGGCTTTATAATGAGAAAAATGAATTCGTCTATATTGGACATGTTGGAACAGGAAAATTAACGAATTCAGACTGGAAAGATCTTACGACGGTAATTGAATCATTCAAAATTGAAAAAAATTCGTTTAGTAATCAGCCAAAAAGAATAAAAGAAATTCAATGGATCCAGCCATTGTTAACGGTTAAAGTTCAATTTATTGAATGGACTGAAGGACATTCATTAAGACAACCAAGTATTCAAGCGTTTGTTGATAAAGATCCTAAAGATTGTACTTTTTCAGATTAGAGGGCAAGGAATGAATAAATCCGTATTTAGTAAACGAGATCGAAATTATATAGGTCTTTTCTTTATTTTAGGATTTGATTTAAAGCTAGAGAAATTCTTAGTTGGGGTCATAAAAGGAAATGATATTGTACAAATTGGCTCTTTCTACAAAGGAATTAGTGAAGATGAAAAGCGCATTTTGATTCAAGCTATAGAAGCTAATAAAAAGGGGACCGATAATAATTTAATTAATGTGGATCCTGGGATTTGTATTGAATTGGAGTTTCAAAGCATTGTAAATGAAAAATTAAAAAATGCAAAATTTTTATCATTTCAGTTACAGCAAGCATGGAAAGAATGTACTTGGGATGGCCTGCTGTTAACTAATCTAATTGTAGAGCAAGAACTAACACTCACAAGTCCGGAAAAGGTAATTTGGAAAAGTCCTTATATAAATAAGGAGAGTTTTTTATCCTATTTAGCACAAATAGCTATTTACATGCTTCCATTTCTGAAAAATCGGTTATTAACAACGATTCGTTTCCCTGATGGAATAGAAGGTGAATCTTTTTTTCAAAAAAATTGTCCAGATTATGCCCCAAGTTTTATTAAAACGGAAGAACAAGAAGGAAACAATTTTATTATTTGTAATGATGTATCAACCTTACTCTGGTTAGGGAATCAATTGGCAATTGAGTACCATATCCCTTTTCAAACATATGAAGCGGACAATCCAATTGAAATCGTATTTGATTTGGATCCACCGAGTACAGATGCTTTTTCATTAGCAATAAAAGCCGCATTAGAAATGAAATTAATCTTTGATTCGTTTCAAATAAAAAGCTATCCTAAAGTGTCAGGAAGTAAGGGGATTCAAGTTCATATTCCGATTAAAGAAAATTCACTAACCTATGATGATACAAGAGTATTTACTTCTTTTATTGCACATTATTTAATTGAGAAATTTCCAGATGATTTTACAATAGAAAGATTAAAGAAAAATCGAAACAACCGTCTTTATATTGATTATGTACAGCATGCAAAAGGAAAAACAATTATTTGCCCATATTCAACGAGGGGGAAGGAGAAACCGACAGTTGCAACTCCTCTTTTTTGGGATGAGGTAAATGATGAATTAAAAATTGAAACTTTTACAATTCCTTTTGTCTTAAATCGCTTAGAAAATAGTCCTTGCCCAATGGAAGACTATTTTGAGCAAGAAAATATTTCATTAGTGAATTTAATTTCTAAAATTAAAGAAAGCCAATTAAAGTAAAAACTCCCTAAATAAAATGCGAAGGGAGTTTTTTTGATTTTATATTTCAATAATAATCGGCAAAATCATTGGTTTTCTCTTTGTTTTAGTAAATAAAAATTGCCCAAGGGATTTTTTAATATTTTGCTTCATAACGCCCCATTGGAGTTTGTTTTCATCAAGTAATTCTTTTACAGAAGATATGGCGATTTTATTTACTTCCTTTAGTAAGCTTTCAGAATCACGAGCATAAACAAATCCTCTTGAAATTGTATCAGGGCCAGAGATTATTTTTCGTTCAGCCTTATTAATCGTAATGACGATTACAAGCATGCCATCTTCAGCAAGTTGTTTTCGATCTCTTAATACGATGTTACCAACATCACCAATTCCCATTCCGTCTACGTAAATATTTCCTGCTGGTATTCTTCGACTTTGAATTGCCTCTGATTGTAAAATATCGACAACATCGCCGTTTTTAATGATAAAGATATTTTTGCGTTCTACTCCAACAGATTCGGCAAGTGCACGATGATGATGAAGCATTCTATATTCGCCATGAATTGGAATAAAGTATTTTGGTTTCATTAATGTTAACATGAGTTTAAGCTCTTCTTGGTATGCATGTCCGGATACATGCATACCTGTTGAACTTCCTGAGCCATATATAACATTTGCTCCGAGATTGTAAAAATTATCGATAATTCGCGAAACGCTTCGCTCATTACCTGGTATTGGAGAAGCAGCTAAAATCACAGTATCACCAGGATAAACATCAACACCTCTAAAGCTAGAGCTAGCTAATCGAGCAAGAGCGGCAAGAGGTTCTCCTTGGCTACCTGTACATAAAATTGTAATGGCTTCAGGTGCAAAATTATTAATTTCATCAGTATCAATCAAAAGACCCTCTGGAACGGTTAAGTAGCCTTGCTCCATAGCAACTTGAACTACGTTAATCATACTTCTTCCGAGTAAAGCTAACTTTCGATTTGTGATAACCGATGCATCAACAATTTGCTGAACTCTATGTACATTCGAAGCGAATGTTGAAATAATCACACGCTGTTTTGCTTTCATAAAAGCATCAATTATATGTTCACCAACAATCCGTTCAGATGGTGTTGAGCCTGGCCTTTCAGCGTTTGTGCTCTCTGATAATAGTAATAAAACACCTTTACTACCGATTTCAGCCATTTTATGAATATCTGGATATTGATTATTTACAGGAGTTAAATCAAACTTAAAATCCCCGGTGTGTACAACTGTACCTTCAGGCGTTTCAAATACAATCCCTAAGCAATCGGGTATACTATGATTCGTTTTAAAAAATGAAGTTGAAAAGTGTTCAAATTTAATAATTGAATCAGAATCTATTAAAATTAGTTCTGTTTCACCAAGGAGTCCATGTTCCTTCAATTTTAGTTCGATTAATCCTAGTGTTAATCTAGAAGCATAAACTGGAATATTTAGTTGCTTTAAAAGGTATGGGATTCCTCCGATATGATCCTCGTGACCGTGCGTAACAAATAAGCCTTTAATTTTCTCTTGGTTTTCTTTTAGGTAAGTTATATCTGGAATGATCAAGTCAACACCCAATAAACTCTCGTCCGGAAATTTCGAACCACAGTCTATTAGAATGATTTCTTTTAAATATTGAATGGCATACATATTCTTTCCAATTTCATTGATACCGCCCAGGGCAAAGACTGATAGCATACTTTTTGTTGGACTCAAAATCTTATTCCTCCTAGTACTTTGAGAAGTAGAAACATTTTCCCTCTAGAAATTGCCATATTTTTCTTAGTATGTACGGAAGAGTTAAAATCATTCAAGCGATGGTATGTGCAAAAAAAAATGAGTCGTTTCAAACCGACTCACTTTTCGAATTACTCTTCAAAATAATTTTTAAATGGTTTTTTAGGTGTATGCGTTTCGTTTCGATAATAAGGATTATCTTCAGTAGAATCTTTTGGATCCAAATTCGTTTTTATGACTAATGTCGGTCCAGTTGTACCATGCTCAGCAATAATTCGATCATTTAATTCGTCGAAATCGGGAAGTTTTTTATTCCCTGGTTGTATTGGTTCGGACATTTTTAAACACCTCCTCACAATAGGATGGTTTCTTCATTAGAAATTATGTATTTAGTATTTTAATCAATAGACTTAATTAAATTGCATAAGTCGTGTACTAGCCTGAGCCACGGTACATACTGATAAATACTAATAGAAAAAGTTCAACTTGAAAGGTGGAAGATGAATGACAGTAATAGAGAAATTAGCAAGTGCTTTAGACCGTAGAGACGAAGAGCCAAACATCGAGTTAGCAACGCAAGTTGTGGAGCATAATGATAAAGAGGCAGTAAAAGAGTTGATTGAACACCTTTTTAATAAAAATAAAAACATCCAAAATGATTGTATAAAAGTTTTATATGAAATCGGTGATCGTAAACCTTCTTTATTAAGTGATTATACAAATGAATTGTTTTCACTATTAAATAGTAAAAACAATAGACTTCAATGGGGAACAATGACCGCTATAAATAGTATTACAAATGATGTCCCTGATATAATATTTTCTCATATCGAACAAATCATTCAAGCGGGTGACAAAGGTTCAGTCATTACGAAGGATCAAGTTGTAAATATCCTTATTAAACTATGTTCTTTTAAGGCGTATGAAGAAGTGGCCTTTAAGCTACTGATTGAACAATTAGTTAAAAGTCCAATTAATCAGCTACCGATGTATGCTGAGAAATCTATGTCTATTATTTATGAAGAAAATAAAAATTTATTTATTGAAACAATAACTTCTAGACTAGGTGATATTGAAAAAGAGTCTAAAAGAAAACGAGTTGAAAAGGTTATTAAAAAGCTTGGCTGAACTTGTTAAATGAAACGAACAAAATGTGTACTTTGTTGATAAAGTGGTGAACTTTATTGATAAAGTACTTATTTTTGTTGATATAACAGAAACTTTGTTCATAAATTGCCTGTTTTCGTTGATAAACTGAGAATAGTAATGTGAAAGCAACATTGTAAGATGATACAAAAGGCTAGGGGGGATTAAATCAACTAGGTAATTAGAATTGTGCATTAGAAAAAAATGCATTTTTTGACAAAAAATGATAGTTTCATACTTATTCATTCTGTTTTCTTATCCTTTTTTGTTGAAAATATTCGAATTATAAAAAAATTTGTATTTGATAAAATTTGTAAAACCTAAAATCCTGTCAAATCTCAATATAATAAAAACTATCAAGAGAGAGAGAGGAAGATGGGGGAAAATGAAAAAGAGAATCAAAAAAAATGTTACGACCCTAGCGGTAACAACAGGGCTTGTAGCAAGCGTATTTAATCCAATTTCTATTCATCACAGTGTTCATGCACAATCAACGTCAAAAGTTGAACAAGTTTTATCAGCTCTTACACCAGCTCAACGTGAGGCTATTAAGCAATTAAAAATCAGTGATAAAGAAGGGCTTCAAGTTTCTCCTGATTTGGACTTAACAAGTGAAAAGTCAACTTCTGTAATTGTTGAATTTAAAGACAAGCCAGCAAATACAGCAGTCATGGTTGCACAAGCGGATGGAACAACTCTTTCAGAAGCAGATGCACAAGATAAAGTAGACGCTTCACATGACACATTCCAACAAGATTTAAAAACGATTTTTAGTAAAGAGTTAAAAGAAAAGAAGAATCCTTATAAAATTAAACGTTCTTATAAAAAAGCATTTAACGGAGTTGCAATGACACTCCCTGCAAATAAAGTAAAATCATTACTTAAATCTAGTTCAGTACAAGCAGTATGGAGTGATTTACAAGTTAAGCTAGATGATCCAACTACTAAAGAACTTAGCACTACTGAACAACAATCTTCAACTCATACGATGGTAACATTCCCTGGTATTGAAAAGCTTCATGAAGAAGGCTATACAGGAAAAGGAGTAAAAGTTGGTGTTATTGATACGGGCATCGACTATAATCATCCAGATTTAAAAGATGCTTATAAAGGCGGATATGATTTCGTAGATAATGACAACGATCCGATGGAAACAACATATGCGGATTGGCAGAAATCGGGACAACCGGAAACAAATGGTGGAGCATATTATACAGAGCATGGAACGCATGTAGCTGGAACTATTGCAGGACAAGGTAAAAACAATGCAGACTTTGCAGTAAAAGGCGTAGCACCAGACGCTGATCTTTATGCTTATCGAGTTCTTGGCCCCTATGGATCTGGTCAAACATCAGCAATTTTAGCCGGAGTTGACAGAGCAGTTTCAGACGGAATGGACATCATTAGTATGTCACTTGGAGCAGACTATAATGATCCACTATATCCTACGGCAATTGCGGTAAATAATGCCGTACTTTCAGGAGTTACAGCTGTTGTTGCAGCAGGGAATGCAGGAAATAAAATGTATACATTAGGTTCTCCAGGAAATTCACCTTTGGCAATCACAGTTGGAGCAAGTGATACTGCTAATACGATTCCAAATTATTCAGCAACAGCGAAATCTTCAACTGGTGATTTACCAGCTGACTTGAAATTTGCTGCTCAAGGACTTACTGATAATGTAGCGGAATTTCAAGGGAAAACGTATAAAATGGTAAATATAGGACAAGGGCAAGAAACTTCTTACTTTAAAAGAGATTCAGATGGAAACTATACAATACCAATCGATGTAACTGGAAAAATTGTTATTGCTCAACGTGGTAGTTTAGGTATTGAAGAAATTGTTAAACGAGCTAAATCACATGGAGCAAAGGCTGTTGTTTTAGTGAATGCATCTGGAGATACATTATCAGATGTATACTTAGGTAATGTATATGGATATATTCCAACATTTTTAATAAACAGCGCGCAAGGTACTAATATTCAAATTAAAATACCTTTAACTGAAGCGGCGAAAGGAAATACAGTCGACTTTACATTTGGTAACATGAGCCAAACAGTTACACAAGGTAATAAATTAGCGGACTTTAGTTCTCGTGGTCCATCTCGTGTGTTATATGATATTAAACCAGAAGTAACAGCACCAGGTGTAGCTGTATTCTCAACTGTACCTTCTTATATGCATAAGGATGACAATGGAAATCCATTAACTGATTATCAATATGCGTATGAACGCTTATCTGGTACATCGATGGCTACACCGAATGTCTCAGGAGTAGCAGCATTATTAAAACAAGCTCATCCAGATATGACGCCTGCAGATATTAAGGCGACACTAATGAATACTGCAGATCCATTAAATGATAAATATAGTGTCTATGAAGTGGGTGCAGGTTTAGTTGATCCTTACAAAGCTGTTCATGCTGGGACTGAAATTCAAGTGAAAGACAAAACAAAAACACTAAACAGTAATGCTAATGATTCAGGCACGATTACTCTTGCAAGTAAAGGAATCAAAACAATTAAAAACATTACTGGAGCTTTAAGCTTTGGCGAACAAGCTGCTAATGGTAAGGCTATTACAGATCAACGTTCAATGACTATATTTAATAAAAGCTCTGAAGATAAAACATATGATGTAAAAGTTCAGTTCCAAACATTGGATGCACGCTTTACAAATGACTCTAGAGCGGACCAAGATGCTGCTGCTAATGGCGTTACATTAGATGTGAAATCGTCTATAAAAGTGAAACGATACAGCAGTGCGAATATGGATGCGACAATCAACGTTCCTAAAAGTGCTAAACTTGGTACTTATGAAGGGTATGTAGTGTACACAAATCAAAAGAATCCTGATGAAACGTATAAAGTACCGTTTGCTATTCATACAGTTGATGAAGGATTTGATTATGTAAAAGGAGATCCAGCTGCATTCACTGTACCTTATGAAGCGGGTAGTAATGCAACAAGGTGGTCAATTGGCGTGGACTTCAAGCTGAAATCTCACATGCGTAATTTTGATTTCTTCCTTGTTGATCCAAAAACAAACGAAGAAATTGGTTATCTTGGCTCAGCTGATGGAATGGCTGCAGATGAGGGTATTCAATATTATTTCCGAGGTGTATTGAACGGTGGACAATATTACCCGTTAACAGGAAACCCGGATAGCCCAGTTGCATTTGATTATAAGGAAATTGACCCAGGATTATGGAAAATACGAATGGTTGGTACAAATGATAATGGTGCAACCTTCTCTAGTGACGCTCCTGTTTATTATGGAGAGAAAGAACCAAAGGTTACAATGAATTATGGAGCAGGTCAAATCGTTGAAACTGCTAATGCAACTGACAAAACAGTTACAGTAACAGGTAATGCGTTTGATAAAAACATAGCTGAAATGCAAGCAGCAGGTATTGATGCTTCACAAGGCGAAAATAAAATGTATTATTACAACCCAAATAATTCGAATGAAATTAATATTCCTGTAGATGGAAATGGAAACTTTAATTCAGAAATACCATTGTCAACAGCAGGGCCAGTCTCATTGCCAATTACACAATATGATTTCTACGACAGAGATAAATCAACTGTTGAAAATTATGGAAGTACTAGAGATGTTTACTTTGTAAAAAAAGGAACTGCCTATACTTCAGCAATTGCAGATAAACAAAGAGTTAACATGGGAGATACAACAACAGTAACATTCTCATCGAAAAATGTTACAACAAAGGTGAAAAAAGCTGAATACTCTTTCCTATATCCAAATAAGTTCCTAGATGTAGTGAGTGTTAAGCCACATGGAACATATAAAGGAAATTTAGATGTTACTTCTACAACTACACCTTTTAACGCTAGTTACACTAAAATGACGATTACAGCAACAGCACTTGGTGACCTTGCGACTACAGGAATTACTGGAGATACTTCTTTAGTTGACTTGACGTTTAAAACAAAAGATATATACTACAAGGGTCCAATGACATTTGATGATCCAACTGGTACATCTAGATTCTTTAACGCAGTTTATACGAATGTAGATGATAGTAAGGTAACGACGCAAGGAATTCAACCTTATTTCTATATTACTCCTACTTATTCTCTTATGAGGGGTGAGGTTCAAGCAGAAGGATTGGCAACAGGAATTGACAGTGCAGGGAATATTAATATGAAAAATCTTGACTATAATAAAGCTGGTTCAAAAATTAGTGTGAAAGATTCCGATGGTAAAGAATACGGAGTAGCTGATCCGTTAGGATATAGCGCAACAGCTCCAGCAGGTTTTACATCTAGATTACCTATTACAGATAAAACATTTACATTATCAATCGATGTACCGGGACATTTCACATTCAAGAAGGACTTTACAGTTGGTTTGAAAGAAGACGGTAAAGTGACAGCTGGATCTAAACCAGTTGAATATAGCTATATCCCTGGTGGAGATGTGAATAAGGATAACGTAATTGACATTAAAGATGCTATATATATTCAAACATATTGGGGTACAAATAAACGTGATGCAGATATCAACTATGATGGTGTAGTTGATGAGAAGGATATGCAGTATGTAATTAATAACTATTTAATGCAAAACCCATTTGTTGACAATTCGCCTAAGGCAGTTAAGAAAACCAAAGGTGAAACGATAGATGATGTTTTAACAGATCTTGGTTTAGAGTAATAGAATAATAGTATTGTTTAATCGGTGACGATCAATGATCGTTACCGATTTTTTTCTTTAAATATTAACGAACGAGATTCTCTTTGTTTTTTTAAAAATTATGTAACACTTGTATTTCTTAAACACGTTATAAAGAGATTGCTAGTTTTAAAAAGGGAATAGCGGATACGATAAACTAACTCTTATAAGAGTGATTAAAACAATACTATTAAATATATAACTCGTATATTTTTTAGTAAATTAGTTTAATTAGGAATATTCAGATTAATTAATATATATAGTTATCAGACAAAAAAAGACAATTTTCAGGTAGGGATTAGTCAACTAAGTACATTGTTTTAATGGATTTTGTTGGGAAATGATGAAAAAACATTGTTTAGTAGTTTCATGTTTGGGGGAAACTGGGAAAAGATTAATTATTTTTATATGAATCTAAATTAATTTTAAGGAATTTTTAACCAAATATAGCGTAATCATTCAACATATGGAATAAGCAAGTTTACATAAAAATATTGCCATCTAAAAAGCGTTATTAGTAGAAATCTAGATTATATAAATAAGCACATAAATTGGCTTTAACTCATAATACTACTTATAAAAGTTTCTTTTAGCAGGTTGGTGGTTAAAATGGGAGGCGAATCAAAAGCAATAGTGGGATCAGTGATTGTATCGATTGGAACAATTACAGCTGCAATTGGTTCTACGCCGTCCAAATATTTAAAAAGTAGTGTACGAGATGACTTAACTTTAATCGGAAATGTTTTGCAGGCTACCGGTAATGGTATTGATGCTGAAGCGGATGGGACAATACTTAGAGCAGTTGGAAAAGAGATCACAGCAAGTGGGAATGTTACTGTTTTTGCAGGCGTTATTTTTGATATTCGAAAAGAAGCATCTTATAAATTATTCATTGCAGGTAATTTGTTACAGGCTTTAGGGTTAGGTGTTAATGTTGGGGAAGCGGTTGAACTCGCTCCATTTCCAGGACAGTCAGAAAACATTGTAGGAGGCTTGACACAAATCATAGGAAATACAATGCAAGCAATAGGATGGTCAGAAGCATTAGATAGTATTAAAAAGAATGAAAATAAGCAAAAAAAGTTCGGTTACTTTTATGATGACCAACTTGAAAGCAGCAATGATCAATCTGAATTATTGGTTGCAACGGGTAGTTGGATCCAAGCGGTTGGTTCTGTAATTTCAGTGATTGGAGCAATAAAAGAAGAATCTGCGACTTATTAAGCTGAAAGTAAGCAGAACTTTCACTTTAATTTATCGAGGGCGGTCGTCTTTTATCAAGTTCAACTAATTCCTGCATGAAATTATAGTCAAAAGCGGAGATAAATGGCTCACGCTTTTTTTTGCGTTATTAAAACTGATCTTAATTGTGTTAAAATGCTTTAAAGTAAAAAATAAAGATAAATATAGAAGAGTTTTGTTTACTATTACATAAATTAAATAAAAAAACTTTTTGACCCCGTATCTTTTTAAACTTCTATTACGTTTATAAGGTAGAGAGTGTTATTAAAGGAGTGAACACAAATGACTAGTAAGCTTAGACTGCACAGTATAGAACAAGAAAATCAGGAACAGAGGTCAGATGAATTTTATTGGAAGGAGTATTATCCGAAGTTACAACGCTATTGTCATTTTCTATCCCAAAATGAATGGGATGGCGACGATCTTGCTCAGGAAGCCTTTTTTAAGGCAGTAAAATACTATAGTAATGAAAAATGGAGCTCTGCTTTATTAAGTAAAATAGCTTACAACCTTTGGATTGATACTTTACGAAAAAGAAAAGAAGAAACAGTTTGTCCCGATATAGACCTTTTCCAGATTACAGTTAATCATTCAGTTGATCATAAAATCAACAGTGTAGAGCTCTTACTAAAGCATTTTACTCCAAAACAAGCGGTTATCTTTTTTCTAAAAGAAGCATTTCAATACAAATTTAAAGAAATTGCCGAAATGATTGGATCAACTGAAATAGCGATAAAATCTAGCCACCACCGGGCAAAAAAGCGCCTAGATAATAAAAACATAGAGGAAGAATCTAATTCAGTTGAACATTATTGGAATGAAGAGGAGAGGAAAGAACTTGAGGAACTATTTAATATAGCTTTAGAAGTTCAGGACCCTTCTATCCTTATTCACGCTATTCCTTCTATAGATAGTATTGCTGACAGTCCTAAAATGGTGTTCTGTAATTTCCAATCAATTCTAAAACAATCTCCTTCAAGCACTCTCTGCATGGCGGCATAGCCAATTAACGCTTTTAAGGAGGATTTTTAAATGACGACAATTCCATATGTAATAGAACAATCTAATCGTGGTGAACGTTCATATGATATATACTCTCGTTTGTTAAAGGATCGAATTATTATTATTGGTGATGAGATTAATGATCAAGTAGCAAACAGTGTAGTTGCACAATTATTATTTTTGGCAGCGGATGCGCCCGATAAAGAAATTTCACTTTATATAAATAGTCCAGGTGGGTCGACTTCAGCTGGCTTTGCTATATATGATACAATGCAATATATTAAACCCGATATTAGAACAATTTGTACAGGAATGGCAGCGTCCTTTGGCGCAATGCTTTTGCTAGCAGGAACTAAAGGTAAGCGTTTGGCACTTCCAAACAGCGAAATCATGATTCACCAACCGTTAGGAGGGGCAAAAGGTCAAGCAACAGAAATTGAAATATCTGCTCGCAGAATTTTAAAACTACGTGAACATATTAATCATATAATTGCCGACCGAACAGGGCAATCTGTTGAAAAAGTTTCAAAAGATACAGATCGAGACTATTTCATGAGTGCGGAAGAAGCGAAAGAATATGGAATCATTGATGAAATTCTCTACCCGACTAATTGACTTAATAAAATTTTACTAAAGAGAAAGGTTAGCAAGCAGTGCTAGCCTTTTTTTATTGGTCAATTCAAATAGGTTAAGCTTTAAATTAAATTAAAACGAATAAATTAGGATACTTATGGAATATATGTTTAACTGTGATTTACTTATAGACTTTTAAACTATTCAAAAGGAGATTGAAAAAATGACTTTTGAACAAAAAGGTATTGCAGGTTTCATGCATCGTAAAATTACAGAAGAAAATACCTACTTCTTTTTAAATGATTTTACTTCCATATTAGTAAATGGAGAGGATACAAACGGGGCTTTTTGTGTTTTACATTGTAATGGAAAAAAAGATGGCGGACCACCACTTCATATTCATGAATTAGAAGATGAAACGTTTTATGTATTAGAAGGAGAGATTGCTTTTTTCATAGGTGATCAAAAAATTTCTGCAAAAGCTGGAGACTATGTATTTGCCCCACGAAGTATTCCTCATACATTTAAGGTGCTCTCAGAAGAAACTAAGTTCATTGTAACTGCATATCCATCCGGTTTTGATGAATTTGTAAAAGAATTATCTATACCGTTTCAAAAAGCATTTATTAAGCCTGAAAATCCACCATCAACTGAAAAAATTCAAAAGTTGATCGAGGTGTCAAAAAAGTATAAAATTTCTTATCCGAGTTTATAAATTTAATAATATGTTGGTAGGTAAAGAAGTAAAGAAAGGAACTGAGGATGGAATATTTAAATAAACTAAATCCAATTGAAGCAGCACATCTTTTTATTAATAAACATTTTCCAAACTGTCAAGGTGCGTTATTAGCTGGGAGTGTAGTCAGAGGGGAGGCAACGGAAACATCAGATCTTGATATTGTGATTTTCGATCGAAATCTCTTGTCATCATATAGAGAGTCATTAATTAAATTTGGATGGGATATTGAAGTTTTTGTGCATAATTTAACATCTTATAAAGACTTTTTTGAAAGTGACAATGAAAGAGCTAGGCCTTCATTGCCAAGAATGGTGTCTGAGGGAATTGTTTTAAAAGACGAAGATATAATGAATGATATTAAGAAAGAAGCAAATGATCTCTTAAATAATGGACCAGCAAAATGGTCAGAAGAAACAATAAAACTAAAGCGGTATTTTATTACAGATGCATTAAATGATTTTGTTGGCTCATCTATTAGAGGAGAAGAATTATTTATTGCAAATACACTAGCTGAATTAGTAAGTGAATTCGTTTTAAGAACACACTGTAAATGGATTGGCTCTTCAAAGTGGATTGTACGCGCATTAAAGCATTATGACGAAGATTTTGCGAATAGTTTTATAGAAGCTTTTGATCTATTTTACACGACTGGGAACAAAAATCGTATTATTGAATTAGTTAATGACATATTGCGTCCTTTTGGTGGGCAGTTATTTGAAGGTTTTTCATTAGGAAAATTGTAAAAAACAAATTGATATTTAAGGTAAGTATGATTAAGACGTATGAACTGAGTTAGATCAGTTCACACGTCTTTTTTATTTAAAACTTTTTATAAATTTATAAAAATATGTACAGATTTTCGTATGTGCATTTGATCGATTGAATCGCTTTTTCGAGATTTTTTTTAGTTTTTCATAGGTGTTTTGTCCTGTTTTTTCGTCAAACTCGGATAAAATTAGATTGATTTATCATTAGTTTTATTAGATTTTTCCCAATTTTCAGTTTTATATTGTTAGCTAAAAATAAATTATTCGCCAAAATTCTTAACATTCTTCCAAGAAAAACAGATTTATCAAGTTTATTTGACAAATTTAAGTACTAATTGACGAAAAATATTGTAGATGAATTAATTAGAATTCCCCCAATATACGTTCAATTATTTGGGATGTAAAATTTAACTGTATTTATTAATGGCCACGAAAAAGGTGAATAGTAAATCTTTAGTTTGTCATTTTATTTAACTATTAATCTCTTTGGAAGCAAAGTGGATTTATATAAATACTAGAATAAATTTAGGAGAGTTGTTAATGAAAAATGAAAAAATGAAAGCGTTTAAAGTTTTGTCAACTGCGGCATTAACATCATTACTTTTCACATCTTTTACAGCTTATGCTGAAAAAAATAATATTACATTTTCTTCTGCGGACGAACAAGTTCAACCAATGTTAGTTAAGAGAGCTGAACCAGCTCAAAAAGACTCGATTTATGATGCTGCTAAAAAGAATGAAGAATTAGGCAACCATAAACCAGATGATCTTGTTCATTTAATTGTAGAAGTTGATCAACCAAATAATGACGAAGTAACAAAACAAAATAAAAGAACTTTATTTAAAGAAAAACAAGACAAAGTAATCGAAAAAATTTCAAAATTAAAAACTACTAAATCTAATGAAACGTTTAAGCTAAAACACCGTTATTTTGAAGGATTTAACGGATTCAGTGTCGAGACAAAATTTAAGAACTTGAAGGATGTTGAGTCACTACAAGGAGTTACACATATAGAAGTAGCTAGAACATTCCACGAAACGATGGCAGCAAGTAAAGAATTAGTACAAGCTCAAAAGGTTTGGGAGCAATATGGTTATAAAGGGGAAGGTCTATTAGTAGGTGTTGTAGATTCCGGTATTGATTGGACTCATAAAGATATGACACTGCCAGATGAAGCTAAAGCGAAAGAAAAATGGACAAAGGATAAATTTCAAAGGTTTGCTGAGACGACAGCTGTAAATGAAACTTGGTATTCAGATAAAGTACCATCTGGTTACGACTGGGCAGACAACGATACAAATGTTATACCTGGTGCAAAAGGTAGTCCTCACGGTACACACGTTTCTGGAACAATTGGAGCAAATGGTGATGATTCAAGCGGTGGAGTTGAAGGAATTGCACCTGGAGTACAGCTTTTAGCAGAAAAAGTATTTTCTGATAATGGCGGCGGGGCTATGGAAGACGATATTATCGCAGGGATTGAGCACGCTGTTACTATGGGCGCAGACGTTATTAATATGAGTTTAGGCTCTGACGCAGGTTATGTAGACGAAAATTATGATCCAATTCAAAAGGCGATTCGTATGGCGACAGAGCAGGGTACTTTAGTAGTTGTAGCAGCTGGAAATTCTGCGTATAGTTCAGAGGCTTTACTAGTTCCTTCAACAGTACGACCATATGCGGAAGATCCAGATATTGGAACAGTAGGTTCACCAGGGGTAAGTCCATACGCAATATCTGTAGCTTCCTATGAAAATACTAAAATTCATATGAATGCAATTTCTGATGGTAGTCTAACTGTACCATTCAAAGATCATTCTCAATTTGGGCCAACATATAATTTTGAAGTATCTAAAAACTTATTACCAAATACTAACTATGATTTAGTATTTGTTGGTGAAGGAAAAATAGCTGCTAATTATCCAAAGGGTAAAACGAACTATATTGCAGTTGTTAAACTTTTAAATTCATATAGTACTGTTTCATCTATTCAGTTTGCTGCAAAGGCAGCAGGAGCGAAAGCAATTATTATGATTCCTCCAGCAAATATGCCAGATTATGCATCTCAACCAGTAACACCAACTGCAGCACCAACTGCAGAAACTAGTAAAGTAATTGGTGATGCATTACTAGATAAAATGAGCAAGATGCCGAGTGGCCAATATTTAAGTATGAAAAATGTAGGCGATTATTGGGTAGATAACCCTGATAAAGGAACGATGTCTTATTTTTCATCAATGGGTACAACACCAACATTAGATTTTAAACCTGAAATTTCGGCACCTGGTGGAAATATTTATTCAACTATACCTGGTAATGGCTATGAAGTGATGAGCGGTACATCGATGGCTACACCTCACGTTGCTGGTGGCTCGGCTTTAGTATTACAGTCACTTTATGAAAAAGGATTACAGCATTCAGAAGATACAGTATTAAAAGCTAAAGTTGCATTAATGAATACATCTAAAGTCATTATGGATCCAAGAACAAATAGTGAAGTTCCTTATTCACCACGTGTTCAAGGTTCTGGTTTAATGCAAATTCAAAATGCGATTAATACGCCTGTTATCGTAACAAGAAAAGATACTCCACTTGAGCAAGCTGGAGCAGTTGCATTAAAAGAAATTAAAAATGACCGAGCTATTTTTAATTTAAATGTACAGTCTCTTGAAGCAAAGAAAGGAAAAGAAGAATACGAATATAATGTTAATGTTGACTTATTAACAGATGGAACACAAACGAAGCAGTTTGACTTAGATGGTGATGGAACGCTAGATTCGAAAGATTATTTAACATTAAGCAGTAAACAAATTGAAGATGCTTCAATTTATGTTAACGGGGAAAAGGTTTCTAGTACAGATGGTACTTCATTTAAAATTAAACCAGGTCAGGAGAAAAATCTAAATGTAGAAATTCGCCTGCCTAGAAATTTAAGAGATAATGCGTTCGTTGAAGGATTTGTTCGACTTGTTCCAAAGGATCCAACGAAAGCGGTACCTTTATCAATTCCTTATATGGGCTTTAATGGGAAATGGGATGCACCAAGAAATATTGATGCTCCTGCATGGGAAAAAGATGCGTTTGCAGGATACACTGCTCTTTGGAATGATAGTACAGAAGGAGGGGCACCATTAGGATACAATGGAGTAAATTTTGATTTAAACCATATTGCTTTCTCTCCAAATTATATTGATAAGGGAATTGTAGGTGGAATGGCTGTTTTACGTAATTTAGATAAAGCTGAGATATCTATTGAAAATTCAAAAGGCAAACAACTTAGATACTTAGGTAACTTTAGTGAATATACAGGAACCGGAGAGCCTTGGAAATTTAATAAAAACATGATGTTTAATCAAGATTACGGATATAACTTATATCAATGGGATATGAAAGACACATCAGGAAATTTCGTTCCAGATGGTACTTACTACTATGTAATTAAAACAACATTGGCGTATCCAAACGCTAAACCACAAACAGTTAAAATGCCAATGATTGTCGATTCAGTTGAACCAAAAATTTCTAATATTAAGGTAACTCCAAAAGATGGGAAATATGTCATTACATTTGATGCGGCAGATAATGCAACTGACTTTAACTATGCTGATATTTATGTAAATGGAACATTTTATGAACTAAATCCAGGGGTAACGACTCTAACGGTTAATACAGAGCCAAAAGGTATGGTATTCAGATATATTGATTATGCAGGAAATATGGCTTGGACAACATGGGGAGACCAAAGTTATAACAAACAAAGTATGGCGATGGTAACTTGGGGAATCTCTCCATCTACTGGTGTAAGCGCATCTAAACCTGCGAGAATTTCTCTATATGGCTATAACAGAGTAAACTGGACGATTAATATTAAAGATGCTAAAGGAAACCTTGTAGATTCATCAACATTCGAAAATGAGCATACGTTTAGTACACAATGGGCTCCAGAAAAAAATCTACCAAATGGCACATATTATGTTACAGTAGATGTTGTTACGAAAGATGGTTTTAAAGTTACAACAACACCTAAAACTATAACAGTTACACAATAATATCAAATTTGCAAAGTATAAAATAAAACAAAAAGGCTCTGGTGAAAACTAGAGCCTTTTTATATTACAAAATAATGTGCAAAAATTTAATCTATAATTTAAGTCTTTTTACTTTTTAATTTTCCTTGTAATAGTAGAATGAATAATAAACAAACTGGAATAACGAATTGAAGTGGGATGTGAAGTAAATATGGTACTAAATGGATTCCCTCATTATGCTGTTCAAGAATACTAGTCGCTACCCATAATGAAAAAATGACAGTAATAATTCCAAGTGGATAGACTAGCTGATCACTTTTCTTTATATTAAATAAATCTGCGGCCCCAGATACTGCGCAATAAAAATAGATTGTAATTTTTACAAAGGCGTTACATATTGCAATGATAACTATAAAAGTATCTAATCTTTGCACGAAGTCAGCGATATTAATATAACTAACAGCTGTTAGAAGTGGGTAAGTTGTTCTTTCAATAACTGTTGGTCCTAATATTGAAGTATTTAAGACTGCGAATAATGTTAAAATACAACCTGAAAATAATAAGGCTGGTATTCCCACTTTTATTGCAGTATCCTTTTTATTTAAATGCGGCATGATCATCGTAAACGTAAGTACTTCTCCAAAAGGAATGGTCATTGAAATTGGAAAAGCAGCTTCCCATATTGGTTTCCATCCGTTTTCTAAGACAGGTCTTAAATTGTCTAGTTTAATTAATTTAGAAATGATTTCAAATCCAATAAAAATAATAACAAGAAACATGATCATCATAAAGATAAATTCATTTGCCCGTGCGAATGTTTCAAGTCCTTTAGAAATTGCATACATGATTAATAAAATCATAACTATTCCGAGTGAAAGTAGAGAAGAAGCGTTATATAAAGTAATTTTAAGTAAATCTTCAAAATCGCGTAAATCACGTGCAGCAATATAAATAAAATATAATATATAAATTAATGCTAGTATTTTTCCAACATATTTACCTAAAATAAGTTGAATATATTTTGTAAATAGTAGGTCAGGAAATAATGAATATAACTTAATATACACAGCGAATAGTAAACAAGCTAAAAAAAGCCCTATTAATAAACTAATCCATCCATCTTGCTTAGCCTTCATATATATTTCAACTGGCGGTGAAGCACCTACACCAAATATAAAAATCATACAAAAAAATTGAAACCCAGTAATACTTAATTTACGATTCATTTAAATTCCTTCTTTTGCCTTTAATTAATTCGTCTAGTTTTGTTATTTTTTCCATAAAATTCTATTTTATGAAAATCCATCTTCCTCAATTTTATCGATTAAAAAATAAAATCTTGTTCTAAATTGCCTGAAGTAGACTGATAATTTAGTATAATATTAATGATAAGGGGGGATTTATGTGGAAATTAAAGTAGATGATTTAAAAGGACCTGAAATTGCTGGACTAATTAATGAACATCTTCAAGGGATGACACAACACTCTCCAGCAGAAAGCATTCATGCACTAAATCTTGAAGGATTAAAGAAGCCTGAAATTACGTTTTGGAGTGTTTGGGATCAAGATAAATTAGTTGGTTGTGGTGCATTAAAAGAACTCGATTCTTTGCATGGAGAAGTTAAATCAATGAGAACATCTTCTACACATTTAAGAAAAGGTGTAGCAAGAAGAATGCTCCAACATATTATCACCGAGGCGAAGAATAGAGGATATAAGAGACTAAGTTTGGAAACAGGTTCTATGGAAGCATTTAATCCAGCAAAAAAATTATATGAATTAACTGGTTTTAAATATTGTAGTCCATTTGCTGATTATAAAGAGGATCCGAATAGTGTTTTTATGACATTAGAATTGTAAGTTTTGAAAAAAGTTGCTTTTGAAAGGCAATTTTTTTTTGCCTAAAATAAACATCTCACTACTAATAGGAAGTGCTGTATTTTTAAAAATGGCTCAATTAAATTTAAATGTTGATTTTTGAACTAAAAAAGGTTGTCTAAATAGACAACCTTAGGAACTCTTATGTAACTAATGCATTAGTTAGTTGAACAATTTTAATGATATTGAAACCAAGGAATCCATCCTTTATTTTTGTCTTTTAAAGCCGCATTTGCGACTTGTGTTCCTATGTAATAATGCATACGTTTGTTGCATAAGACTTAAATTTTCAACTCTTTATGAAATGTAATAAAACAGCTTTAAAATTTTATATTTAATAGATTTTTTAATTCAGTAAGTAATTCAGGATGTTTTACTTTAGACCAATACATCAATTTTTGACCTTTGCCAATAGAACTTACTTTCTTTCCATTAGGCTTCTGAAAAATTATCCTTCCATCTTTAAAAAAATTCATTATATATACTTTGTTGTCCATTGATTCTTTATCCGACAGTGCAAAGATGTAATTTCCCTTATTATTTAATTCTTTGTTCTTCTCCATTAATTCATCTTTTGTAGGTTGAACTACTTTCATTTTGTTTACTTTTTCGATAAACTCTTCAATTTTTTTATTATTCTTTATGGTCATTGTTGTTTCTTCAGAAGCTACCCCTTTATCAACACCTTGAACCCTTAAGACTACATATTCACTTGTATTTGGAATTTCTAAAATTTTTGTCTTCATTTGAACACCAGCAGACATTGACTGACACCCACATAATAATATTGTAATCAATATAATTACAGAAACTCTTTGTATATATTTCATTGTATCTCGCCTCCTATACTTTACATTCATATTCGACAAAAATATCAAAATTACCTTTTTTTACCATTTAACGTTATTCAAATGATATGAACGAAACCGTCAAATCACCGTACCCAAATGGTTTTAAAAATAGGGTTTTATCTGTTTTTAGACAGGCTTATTGTAAGACTACCAACTTAGTTTTTTCAAAAAATGGTTGCCTCCGAGCCAAAATTTCAATGCTTTTTAGATTAAGATAATCGACTCTCTAATTTAACAGAGCCTTAAGAATAAAAAAATTTTAAATAAAATTAGTATCTAGTATTAATATCTGGTGTTATAATCTTGGTAATCTATAAATAAATTTGAATGAGGTGACATTAATGCACAAATCGAAAGCACGTATCACAGCAATTGGATCTTATGTACCAGAAAAAATAGTAACAAATAAGGACTTAGAAAAAATAGTAGAAACAAATGATGAGTGGATTGTAAAACGTACTGGAATTAAAGAGAGAAGAATGACAAAAGAAGATGAGCATACAAGTGATTTAAGCTTTCTGGCAATAAAAAACTTAATGGAAAAATACAATAAGTCAGTTGAAGATGTTGATATGATTATCGTTTGTACATTAACACCAGATTTTAAAACGCCAAGTGTTGCTTCAATCGTTCAGGCAAAGCTAGGGATAAAAAATGCTGGGGCAATCGATTTAAACGCTGCTTGCGCGGGATTTACTTATGGGTTGTATATGGCAAATGGATTAATAACATCTGGATTAAATAAAAAAATCTTAGTTGTTGGAGCAGAGACTTTATCTAAAATAACGGATTTCGAAGATCGAACTACGTGCATTTTATTTGGAGATGGTGCCGGTGCAGCTCTAGTAGAGTACGATGAAGAGCAACCTAGTTTTATTTCTTCATATTTAGGTTCAGAAGGTGAAAAAGGTAAACACTTATACTGCTCAAACTTATCGAATCAAATGTTTGGTGAAGATATTATGAACACCAATTATATTGTTCAAAATGGACGCGAGGTATATAAATGGGCCGTTACAACTGTACCAAAAGGCATGCAAACTGTACTTAATAACGGTTCGACTTTAATAAATGAAGTTGATTGGTTTGTCCCGCATAGTGCCAATCTAAGAATGATTGAATCAATCTGTGAAAGAAGTGAATTCCCTATTGAAAAAACATTGCATAGTTTAGTAGATTGCGGAAATACATCATCAGCAACAATTCCTTTATCTTTAACTAAAGGAGTGAATGATGGCAAGCTTAAATATGGAGATAAGGTTTTATTATATGGTTTTGGTGGTGGATTAACACACGCTGGATTGCTAATTAAATGGACTATATAAAATAAGGATTTTAATAATAAGATGAAATTTCATACTCATAAAAGTTCATGAGTAAGCAATAGAGCCAAAAAGAGAAAATATGTTACACATAGAGGGTTCATGAGTAAGCAAAAAAGCCCAAAAAGAAAAAATCTAACTCATAAAAGAATCGTAAGTGGATCAATTTGTTACTCTTTATTTTGGAAGGAAGAGAAATGTATGAATGTATCTGTCCTAGGCTGCGGACGATGGGGAAGTTTTTTAGCTTGGTATGCTAATCGTACTGGTCACGAAGTAGTTATATGGGGAAGAGAAAACTCTAGTAATTATATAGGCTTAAAACAGACAAGAAAAAATGATTATTTAAGCTTACCGGATGAAATTGAATTAACGAGTTCATTGGAAGGTGCAATATCATTTGGAGAAATTATTATTATTTCAATTAGTGCCCAAGAGCTAAGAACATTTGCAAAGCGTTTAAGTCAAAATAATGAAATACACGGAAAAACTTTTATACTTTGTATGAAGGGTTTAGAATCTGCTACAGGAAAAAGACTGACAAAAGTCTTTAGCGAAGAAGTGGGGAGAAACTGTAATGTAGCCGTTTGGGTTGGACCTGGTCATGTACAAGATTTTGTAAGGAATATACCAAATTGTATGGTTATTGGTTCTGAAAATATAGAAGTCACAAAACAGATTACTAAAGCATTTAACAGTGAGCTAATACGATTTTATTACGGGCAAGATCTAATTGGTAATGAAGTTGGAGCAGCAACTAAAAATGCGATGGGAATAGCAGCAGGAATGCTTGATGGATTGAATTATAGTAGTTTAAAAGGTTCTTTGATGGCAAGAGGGACTAGAGAGATTTCACGTTTAATAAGAGCAATGGGAGGAAATGATTTAACAATTTACGGCTTAAGTCATTTAGGAGATTATGAAGCAACATTATTTTCAATGCACAGTCATAATCGAAAGTTTGGGCAAGCATTTGTCGAAGGAAAACCGTTTGATAAATTAGCGGAAGGAGTTTCTACAATTAATGCACTAAAACAACTTTCTGATCAGTATGATGTTGAACTGCCAATCTGTAACGCATTGTTTGATATAATTTTTGAACATAAAAACGCTAAAGAAACTTTAGAAGAATTATTTTTAAGACCATTAAAATTCGAATTCCAATAAAGTGAAATTTTATTTCGTGGATTTTAAGAGATTGTATAAAATTGTTATTTTTTTAACCGTTTTTTCTGTTTTACCCTTATACATTCGCTAAAATACGAACAATTTATTAAAAAAAGTTTTAAAAGTTCATATTTTATCTTGAAAATATATTTCTAGTTTGATATATTAGCAGTGTAATCATTCATAAAACATTACTCGTATATGCTCAGTAATATGGTCTGAGCGTCTCTACCTGGTTCCCAATGGAAGAACTGGACTACGAGTTAAAGTAATATTGGTAATCATTTTATGTAGCCGATAATTAGTGTCAAGCATTTAAGTTTTATTAATTGCTTACCTATACTTTAACTTACGTAGGTCTAGAAGGTAGAGATTGTTCTACATTTTCTAGACCATTTTTTTTGGGCCAAAGCATCGAGTGTGATACATCAAGGGGGAAAAATTATGTTAAAAAAGTACGGTTTATTAGGAATTGCTAGTGCGTTATTAATCTCTGTATCTGTAGGTAATAACTTTAAATCAAATATTGCAGAAGCAAAAACTAAGGAATTAAGACCAATTATAATTGAAGGTCCAATGCCAATAGAAGCTGAAAAATTTGCAAGTAAGTTAAAAAATGTAAAAGTGGAAAAATCAGGTAGCTTCGTATTTTACAAAGGTACTTTAGATAAATATCCAGTTATCGTAGCAAAGACAGGTAAAGGTATGGAAAATACAGCTGCTGCTACTGCAATTGCTATTGAAAAATATAAACCAATCGCAATTATTAACCAAGGTACATCTGGTGGCCACGATCCAAAATTAAATGTTTTTGATATTGTATTAGGTCAAAAAACAACTAATATAGGTTCTTTAAAAACTGAAACGAAAGACGAAAACCAAGGGATTGATGCAACTCTTTGGAAACCAATGGACTTAATGGCTTCAGAAGGTAGCGCTGGTGAAGATCCAAATGCTGAAAAACCACGCTTTTACGATGGTAATAAAGATTTATTAGCGGCTGCTAATGCAGTGAAAAATAAATACACTAAAGGTAAAGTTGTAGAAGGTACAATCGGTTCTGCAGACGTATGGAATAATGAAGTTGATCGCATTAAATGGTTCCATACTAATTATGGTACTTCTGTAGAAGAGATGGAAGGTGCTGCTGCAGCTCAAATCGCTCAAGCTTATAATGTACCATTCTTAGGAATTCGTGTTTTATCAAACAACAAAACAAATGGTGGTCAATACAATTCAACGACTGCTGAAGCATGCCAAGAGTATGTAGTTGAAGTAGTTCAGCAATATATTTCTAAAACATCACATAAGTAATAATAAATAAAAGCACCTTTGTTATCATCTATTTAAGATGTTAGCAAGGTGCTTTTGCATTTTTATTCCCTGTCCTTACTTCAACCACCATAACTCAACAGGGTTTAATTCATATTGATTATTTTCACGGTACATAAACTGACACATGATAAGCTCTCGTCTTAACGTAGCATAATCTTCATGAAATTCCTTTAAATACTCGTTTATTTCTTTCTCAGGATAAACCCTTCCAAATTCTAGTCCCTTAATCATATGCTCTAAAACGACGAGTTTTTTCTTTCGTTGTGCAGGGTAAACTTTAAGTTTTCCTTCTTTCGTAAAGAAATTATTAATAATGCTTGCTCGTTCACTTTCAGTAACTGACATTTCCATATTGGAATCTCCCCCTGTTCCTACAGTAAAAATAGCTTTAGCACTCATTTCTAAAATTTTTGTATTTAAAGAGAAATAGATTGTATTTTTATCACGTCTTTCTTTAACGAGCCCAACTTCTCTAAGTTTAGTCATATGGTGAGTTATTGTTGGGGGTTTAAGACCTAATTTACTTGCGATTTCTTGCCCGTTTAATTGACCTTGTTGTAATAAAGCAATAATGCGTACACGAGTAAGGTCACCTAAAGCTTTGTGGAATTCTACAATTTTATTTAACTGCACTTATTAAGCACCTACTTTTATTATTATCTAATTAGATGATAATCTAATTACTTTATTATTTCAACTATCAATTTTTGAATAAATAGCTGGTATAGAAGTTTACTCTCTTTTTTTATAGGAGAAAAGTTTGATTGTTTGATATTGGCATACTCAAAAATTACTGATATTCTAATTTAGTGAAAAGTTTAAAAAGGGGGAATTTTCATGCGAATAATTTTTATGCCTGAATATAGACCTAAAAGCAGTACAACAAAAGCTCTTTTATTGGGGAAAGAAAGGTTGAATAAGTATGGGGATACTTAAGTTTCACAAAAATATAAAAATTCGATTACTCGAATCTTTTTTAAGTTCATCGATCGGAAGTATGATCTTCCCATTTATGGCGATTTATTTATCAAAGCATTTTGGTATAAAACAAGCGGGTTTACTTTTACTTGTAAATGTATTTATTGGAATTATAATGAACTTTTTTGGAGGATATTTTTCAGATCAATTTGGTCGAAAAAAGACAATGGTATTTGCTGAAACATTACGTTTATTAGCGTTTATTACGATGATGTTTTGTAATTCACCTTGGTATTCATCTCCTCATATTACATTCTTGATGATGACTTTAAATAGTATCTGTTGGGGACTAGCAGGTCCTGCGAATCAAGCGATGTTAATTGATGTAAGTAAACCGGAAGAACGAAAGCTTATGTATTCGATTATGTATTGGTCGAATAATTTATCAATTGCAATTGGTGGAATGCTTGGCGGATTTTTATATAAAACGTATTTTTTTGAATTACTATTAGCTCTTTCATTTGCCTCGCTAGTTACATGGATTTTAATTACCTTTTTTGTTGAAGAAAGTTTGGTCACTGAAAAGACAGAAACGAAGACGATTGGTCATCACGCTCATAAAATGATTTCTAATTATCGAGACGTTTTTCAAGATAAGCTGTTTATCCTTTATGTACTAGCAGGTTTACTAGTACTCTCGATGGAATTTCAATTAACAAATTATATTAGTATTCGATTAGCGAACGATTTCCACACGAAACACTTATTCGACTGGACATTTGGTGGAATCGAGATGACAGGTTTCCTTCGTACAGAAAATACGATTCTAGTAGTTGTAATGGCACTTTTTGCTTCTAAAATAGTAAGTAAATTGGACGATCAAAAAACATTAATTTGGAGTTGTATAGCCTTTGTAAGTGGTTATGCAGTAATTTCATATAGTAATTCTATTTTGCTTTTATTTATAGCGATGTTTGTAGCAACTGTTGCCGAAGTTTTAAGAGTACCAGTACAACAAAATTATATGGCTAATTTACCAGCTGATGAAACAAGAAGTTCATATATGGCAGTTGCAGGTTTATCGTTCAATTTAGCGATGTTTATATGTTCAATGACTGTTTCGCTAAGCGCGTATTTATCAAAACTTTCTACATCCATCTTTTTAACAAGCTTAGGTGTAATCGGAATTCTTATGTTTGTAAGAATTACACCTGCATTAGAAAGAAGAATTAAAGGAGAAGTATTACAGGAGCAAGGGCGTTCAGTTGAAGTGAATTCTTGATTTGAAAAGAGGGTTCTCATTTTGAGAGCCCTTTTTATATTATGATTGTATAATTTTGAATGCTCAGTAACTGCAGATTAGTCGAAGTAATATGAATGTAAAGTGTGCAAATAAGAAGTGAGAAACTGCAAATAAAAGGTGAAGTGCAAATAAAAATAGTGAAAGTGCAATTAAATTTAGCAAATCTGCAATTAAAATCCATAGCACCGCAATTAAGTTAAGGAAATACCCATACCGGATAGGGTATTTCTACTGAATTTTTCCTCTAAAAGTATTCCGTTCAAATTTAAAACAATCAAATTTGCCCTAACCCTTTCTAAATCGAATCAAAAATTGATGGAATTTCCTTGTATTCTATAAATTAAGACTCATAAATTCAACAATTTATGAAAAATTTACACAGATACCCCCCACTTTAAGACGAAAAATAAGCAAAGTCCTCGATGAAAGAAAAAGTATTCACTCCAATTTTTAGGAATGTGTTCAAGTTAAACAAATGGTTATATTTACCTAATCTGGACATCTTAATTAAAAAGGGTGGTGTTTCGATGAGCAGACGTTTAGCCATTGTTTTTACTAGTATTTTTACATTATTCTCATGTTCAGCAGTCAGTGCACAAGCAGCTGAGCGTGTAGTTATGAATAGTATTCCGAGTGAAGTTTGGCAGGAAAATATATATCTTATTGCTGATCGAATTGATTGGAAAGAATATCGAAATTTTGATGTCCAAATTGGTAATGAGGGAGCTTTATATCATTTTCCAAGTTGGAAAAGTGGGAAGTACGGTACAAAAATGTTTAGTGAAGACTTGAATAAGGACAGACAGGATGAAATTATCATTTCGCTGGATAATTTCAATGATCCTATTCATTTATTGCAAATTAGTAGTGATGGTCAGAACGAAGAATATAAGGAAGTACCAGTGGAATCAGTACCTGAGGCAGTTAAGCGACTCGTTGAAATGGAGAAAAAAGGCGATATTGTTACGATTACAACTAAGAAAAAAACGTATAAAGTTAATTTGAAATCGTTAGGATTTAAAGATACTTCTTCCGACGATAGTGTTTATACTCATGTTCCAGTTGATTATATTGTTGAAAAGAAAAAATTAATTGCCGATGCTGTTGTCATGATTTCAACGGATGGCGGAGGAGCAATCGGGAATTTGATGTTAATTTATGATTGGAATGGAAAAAAATACGAAGTTCAGTCAGTTTCTTTTGAGAAGTATAATCGGAAGAGGTAATGAAAGTTTTGGGCTAAAGAAGATTATAAAAAGCTACCGATCATTTAAATATGATTGGTAGCTTTATTTCACATTAAGAAAGTATAAATTGGAAGGCGGTGAAGAGCAGTCGACGTAGATGCCAATTTTAGGTATAAGTATAAGTGCAACTACCCTCTGTCTTCGCCAATCGGCAAGTTTTCTTTATTATTTTGTCATTAATTGACTCATTAGTGTTGCTGTATCAAATAATCCTCGGTGAGATAAAATTTTGCCATTTTCGATTTTAAATTCTCTAAATAAAGTAACCTTTACAGAATTTCCAGTTGGTGGGGTTCCTCTAAATAATCCTGAGTGTGTACCTGTAAATTCCAGTCTTGTAATAGCAGTGTCTTCATTAGAGACGATTTCTTCAATTGTGTAATGGCTATCTGGGAAGCCTGTAAAAATTACACTAGCGAATTGCTTTAATCCTTCTGTTGAACCATAAGAGTAATCAATGTATTCAGGTGATAATAAATTGGCTGTACTGTCTAGGTTATTCTTGTTCCAAAAAACTTCAATAAATTCTTTTACTAATTCTTTATTACTTTGTTCAATTGTTTTCATAGCTTAATTCTCCTTTTTTGTTTGGCTTAAGACATATGATAGATTATAATAGTGACAAAAATTGTCATATTTATCAAAAAAGGTGAAAATATGTCTGCAAAATCAAAACGATTAATTGAATTAATGATGCTTGTCAATCGAAAGCGCAAGTTTACGGTTAAGGAATTAGCCTATGAATTTAATGTGTCATCAAGAACGATTTTAAGAGATTTGCAAGAGTTAAGTGAATTAGGGGTGCCTTTATATTCGGAAGTGGGTCCTCATGGTGGATATCAAGTGTTGAACGAAAGAGTTCTGCCACCTATTACATTTACTGAAGAAGAAGCAGTTTCATTATTTTTTGCAAGTCATGCATTGCGGCATTTTTCTACGCTTCCATTTGAAGCAGAGTCTAAATCAGCATTGAAAAAATTTTACGCTTATTTACCATCTGATGTGAAAAATCGAATTGATGAAATGAAAAATCGTTTTGACTTTATCATCCCTACAAAGCAAGCGAAATCCGAATTTCTTTCAATACTTTTAGAAACAGCTATTAGTCAAAGTGTGATTAGCATTGAATATGATTCGTATAAAGGGAGGTCGAAACGAGAAATTCAGCCAATCGGAATTTATGCGAACAATGGATTATGGTATTGTCCGGCATATTGTTTTAATAGTGAGGATTATCGACTATTTAGATGTGATAAAATTCTTTCAGTTTGTCATGATGTGGAAAATGAATCGTTAAATTTGCCACACATTTCGCTTGGAAAGAAATTAGTAAGTATGAAAGAAAAGAGATTAATTAAGTTTTACGTTGAGCTAAGTAGAGACGGCGTTCAAAGATGTGAGACAATAATTGATTCGAGGTTTAAAGTAAAAGTACGAGAGGATGGAACTGGTTTTATTGAAGATTGGATTGGTCAAAATGAAATACCTTTTATCGCTCAACTATTTATTTCAATTGGAAAAGAAGCTAAAGTGAAAGAGCCAATAGAACTTTTACAAAGTATAAGAGAAAAGCTTTCCGAAGTTATGGAATGGTATGAAAATGACTGATTAATTCCAAATAAAGTTAAACGGTTACAATTTATATATAGCAACGTTTTTCAATTGAAGTAGAATTAACTAGTAAAAAAAGGTGTTGACAGAATTGTTAAATAACCTCTATAATACAAAACATATTAAAAAAAGAACCAAGTTACTAATAGTAGATTAATATAGTTTTAAGCAATGAAGGGTATTGAAGTAGTGCTTATCTCACTGTAATAGAGAGCTGATGGTTGGTGGAAATCAGTACAAAGATAAGGATGAATTACGGTCCTGGAGCTATTTTTTTCGAGGTAAAGTTTCATCTTTACTGAGGGAAAAACGGTCAATTATGATCGTTATCAAATTTTAAGAGGCAGATTAATTCTGCAACTAGGGTGGTACCGCGAACAATTCGTCCCTACTGAGTAAATCAGTAGGGACTTTTTTATTATTTAAAATTTAATATATGAACTGCAATGAAGGGAATACAGTAATGTTTGTTTCACTGTTTAAGAGAGCTGATGGATGGTGCGAATCAGTACAAAAATAAACATGAATTACAATCCTGGAGCATCTTTTTCGAAATAAAGGTCGACATTTATTAGAGAAAGACGGTCATTGATCGTTAACTAAAACAAGAGGCAGATTTATCTGCAATTAGGGTGGTACCACGGTGTAAATCGTCCCTGTCATAAGTGACAGGGGCGATTTTTTTTTATAAATATATAGCTAGAAAGAGGAGATAGAGAGATGGAATTACAAAAAAATTTATTGCCAAGGCATATACGTTTCATGGCACTTGGTGGAGCAATAGGAACTGGTATTTTTAAAGGAACTTCAGAAACTGTATCGATAGCGGGGCCAGCGGTTATTTTTTCTTATATATTTGCTGGATTATTACTTCTTGTTGTAATGAGTGCAATTGCGGAGATGGCTATTGCTTTTCCAGGTCTAAATATGAAAGGATTTATTCATAAAGCGTTTGGCACAAGAGTATCTTTTGTGATCGGTTGGTTGTACTGCTTTATGTGGTTAGTTGTTTGTGTGATTGAAGTAATAGCAGCTGGAAGCTTTTTACAATATTGGTTTCCTTCAATGTCATTATGGTCTTTAAGTTTTATTAGTGCAATTTTTATTGTGATTGTTAATTTTATGAATGTGAAACGGTATGGCGAAATAGAATTCTGGTTTGCTGGAATTAAAGTTACAATGATTGTTTTATTTATTGCGTTAGGCGCAGGAATTTTATTTGGCGTAATTCCAAGTGGAAATAGTAATTATGTTCATAACTATGTTCAACATAAAGGATTTTTACCACACGGTTGGTCTGGTGTATTTTCTGCTTTATTAATTGTCATTTTTTCTTATGGTGGTTCAGAACTAATTGGATTGACTTTATCAGAAACAAAGGACGCTGAAAAAGTAATTCCAAAAGTTATTAAAGGAGTTATTTGGAGAATTGTTTTATTCTACACTCTTCCAATTTTAATAATTTGCGGTTTAATTCCATGGAATGAAATCGGTAATCAAGAAAGTCCATTTGTTCAAGTATTATCAACAGTTGGATTTCACGGTTCAGCTCATATTATGAACTTTGTATTAATTACAGCAGTTTTATCTGCAGCCAATTCTGGTATTTATGGCTGTACACGTATGATGTATTCATTAGCAACTGAAGGGGAAGCGCCGAAAGCTTTTGCAAAAATTTCAAAAAATGGTGTACCAGTTTATGCGGTTATTGTAAGTGCAATTATTTTAATTGGAGGCACATTCGTAGCTTATTTCTCTCCAGATCGCGTATTTGGTTATTTAATGGCGATTCCTGGGTTTACAGTATCAATAGTATGGATCAGCATTTGTTTAGCACAACTAAAGCTTCGCAAAACGTATTCTAAAATGCCACACTTTAAAGTATGGGGATTTCCATATATAACTTCTTTCACAGTCCTTGCATTAGGTGTGAGTTGTATAGCATTTGCTTTTAGTAAAGACAATAGATTAAGTATTTTTGTATGCTTAGGAATTTTAATCGTATTAGTTTTATGTTCATTTATGAAAGGTAAAAACAAGCTTAATTAAATAGACAAAGGGCACCTATACAGGTGCCCTTTATTTTTTAATTTAGTTAGAATTAGCTAATGCTAAAAGCTGTGCATTTACATTTTCATTTACTACCCCGCCATGGTAACAAATAACAGTTTCGATATCATATTTAGTGAATTTCTTAATGGACTTAAGAGCTGTCTCCATATCAGGTGTATTACTTGGACTTGGACCCATGATTACACCATTCTCTGAAGTTAGCGCATCTCCTGCAATTAGAGTTTTACTTTGATGATGATATAAACTAATGTGACCAGGAGTATGTCCAGGAGTATAGATGACAGTAATTCCTCCAGCGTATGGTAATACTTCTTCATCAGTTACTGTAGTATCAACCTTTGCAGTAAGTTGTATATCGAACATCGCTTTTATTTTTTGAGCTTGTTCTTCAGGAAGTGATTCGATCATTTTTGCGATTCGTTCAGGATTCATTTTAATAAACGTTTTGTCGCCTTCAATATAAGGTTTGTCTTCATTATGGGCTAACAATTCAATGTTTTGGTCTGCAGTTTTTAAAATTGCAGTAAGGCTTCCGATATGATCAATATCTTGATGTGTAAGAATGATTTTAGACAGTTTATTAAATTCTAAACCAGCTTTCTCAATCGCTTCACGAATTTCTCCAGTTTGTCCTGGCATTCCTGTATCTACTAAGATTACTTCATGATCATCCGAAAGTAATGTTGGGTGAATAATTCTTTCTGATCCCATAAAGTTCATTACTAATTCAATTGTTTCAATACCTTTATCTATTTTCATTTGTAAGGTAAAAGCGCTAGGCTCTTACCGCACCTCCCTTTGATTTTATGTGAGCACTAAACTAGGCATCTTAATTTCTTAAGATTCTTAGCTTAGTGTTCACATTTTTTATATCTATTTAAAAACTTGAATTTATTTTTTAATTTTTGAAACGGAAGTAATAAAGTCATCGATCATAACATCAAAACTATCATCGACATTTACAGGATGCTGAAAATATCCAAGGAAGTTCATGGAGACAAATCCGTGTAAGATGCTTCTTAAAGCTCGACCTTGATGAATTAGTAAGGTGCGGTCCGCAATATAAAACTCTAATACTTGATGAATAATTCCAGTTGTTTCTTTAGCAAGCTGTTTGACATCTTCATTTTCTGTACTTGGAATATTCATAAAAAGCCCATAACCAGTTCTATTTTCAAATGCAAAATCACGGTATACATAAGCAATTTCTCGAATTGCTTGTTCACCGCTTTTACCAACTAATCTTTGCATTAAATTCGAATTTAACTTATTTAAAAGTGAATTTGTCATCTTTAATTTTAAATCATCCATATTAGCGAAATGGTTATATAACGATGGATATTTAATATCTAGTTTCTCTGCAATTTTCGGAAAAGTAACTTGATTAAGACCAATTTCATTAGCCAATTGAAAAGCTACTTCAATAATTTTTTCTTTAGTTAAATTTCTTTTTTGAACCATTTTTTCACTCCCACTTATTTTTACTAAAAATAGTTTAACACTTTAGTTAATAAATAGTAAACTATATTATATAATTTACAAACTATAAATTATAGTTTAGTCTTATATGTATCGTTAAACTAAAGAGATATTGTTTATTAGTCTCATTTTCGGGACTTATTATATTGATTTATTTTTATCAAAAAGAAAGGGGGATATTATGTTATTGTGGAAAAGAAATCTAATTGTCTGTTGGTTTGGGATGTTCGTAACGAGTATTGGAATGAGCCAGCTTGGTCCAGTATTACCCCTATATATTGATAAACTAGGTGTTCATAATTCTGCCTTAATTAGTCAATTTTCTGGTATTGCGTTTGGAGTAACCTTTATTATATCTGCAATATTTTCTCCAATTTGGGGTTTGGCAGCTGATAAGTTTGGTCGAAAACCAATGCTACTAAGAGCAAGCCTTGGTATGTCCATTATTATTTTTTGTATGGGTTTTGCACATAATGTCTATATATTAATTGGTTTAAGACTTTTACAAGGTGTCATCACTGGTTATGGGACAGCTTGTACTACTTTAATTGCTACGCAAACAGATAAAGAGCATGCTGGATCGGCTTTAGGTACACTTTCAACAGCAAGTATAGGAGGTTCATTACTTGGACCTATGATTGGTGGATATATTGGAGAGACTGTAGGTTTACAAAATGTATTTTTTGTGACAGGTGCACTTATCATGGTTGCATTCATTACAACAGCATTATTTGTAAAAGAATCCTTTACTCGCCAAGATAAAAAGGTGCTTAAAATGAAGGAAATATGGAATATTATTCCCGATAAAGGCTTAATGATCACAATGTTTATTACCTTTTTTGTTTTAACAATCGCTCTTTATTCAATCGAGCCAGTTATTACAGTCTATATTTCTCAGTTGTCTGCTCATTCTACCCATGTTGCATTATTAGCAGGTATGGCATTCTCAGCATCGGGGCTTGCAAGTATTATAGCTGCCCCAAGATTAGGGAAGATTTCAGATCGAATTGGTCCACATAAAGTTATATTTGTTGCACTGGTTGTTTCAGGTCTGATGGTTATTCCGCAAGCTTTTGTAAAAAACGCTTGGCAGTTGATGGGGCTACGATTTATTTTAGGATTAGCAACGGCAGGGTTAACTCCTTCTGTTAATACATTAGTTAAACGAATCACACCAGATGCCATTACGGGTAGGGTGTTTGGGTTAAATATGTCAGCTGGTTATTTAGGCGTATTTGTCGGATCGGTTTTAGGTGGCCAAATTGGAGCATATTTAGGCGTAAAATACGTATTCTTTGTAACAAGTGCACTATTATTATTTAATGCAGTGTTGGTTTACGTTAAAGTAAATAAGAAGTTGAATGTTAACGATGAATATAAATTATCAATGTAATACATTATTTTGGGAGCTACTTTAGGAAGGTAGCTCTCTTTTTTAGTAAATTCAGACCCTACATAACTTAGCATGAAATGTCGGATACGTTATTTTTGTTCCTGTTATTCTATTGATAAAGGAGGTAGTGAAATGGATTTGCTTAAGAATATGAATGATGCACTAGTATATATTGAAGAAAATCTCACAAGTACTATTGATTATAAAGAAATTTCTAGGAGGGCTTTTTGTTCCGAGTATCATTTTAAAAGAATGTTTTCGTTTCTTGCTGGAATTTCACTGTCGGAATATATTCGTCGTCGCCGTCTTACACTAGCAGCATTTGAACTGAAAGAACATAACACAAAAATAATTGATCTTGCTTTAAAATACGGATACAATTCTCCGGATTCGTTTACGAGAGCATTTCAAAATCTACATGGAATAACTCCTTCAGAAGCGAAAGTTAATGGCAGTTCACTTAAAGCATTTCCACGAATGACCTTCCAATTATCAATTAAAGGGGGAAATGAAATGAACTATCGAATTGAAGAAAAGGAAGCTTTTCGAATCGTAGGTATAAAAAAGCGAGTTCCGATTATTTTTAATGGAGTTAATCCGGAAATTGCTTCGATGTGGAAAGGTTTAACGATGGATAAAATCACTCAATTAAAAGAACTCGCAAACGTTGAGCCAAATGGCATTATAAGCGCATCAACAAATTTTTCTGAAAGTAGGATGGAAGAAAATGGAGAACTTGATCATTATATTGGTGTTGCCACAACAAATAAGTGTCCGGACGAATTCATACAACTTGAGGTAACTGCATCTACATGGGCAGTATTCGAAGCAGTTGGAAAGTTCCCAGAAGCATTACAAGAAGTATGGGGAAGAATTTATTCAGAATGGTTTCCTTCATCAAATTACCAACAAGTAGAAGGCCCCGAAATTTTATGGAATGAGCATAAGGACATAACTTCACCAACCTTTAAAAGTGAGATATGGATTCCGATTTCGAAAAAATAGACGCTTTAAATTAAATTGTTGATTTTGAACTAGAAAAGGTTGTCTAATTAGACAACCTTTGGAACTCTTATTTAACTAAAGGACTGCGTAGTTCAATTACTTGAGTTGCTTCGGTGACTCTATTTTTGTTTTAGTATATGGCAGATTAGTTGAACTAGGATAAATGTCACAACTAAATATTGGGAATATTTGTTAAAATTATAATTAGAGCAAGTCCTGCTCAAACAACTGAAACGAAGGAGAAATTATGCAGGATAAAAACATAGAACTTGTGGAGTTAAATTCAGAAAACTGGTATAAATGCTGTCAATTAGAGGTATCTGAAGATCAAAAGAGTTACATCGAACCAACTGCAATCTCGATTGCTCAATCGAAATTTGAATCTTCACTAAAGCCATTTGCTATTCAATTTGAAGGCAATACAGTTGGATTTTTAATGTTTAATACTACTGAGGAAGAGCTTGATGGCTATTGGATATATAGAATAATGGTTGATAAGAACTTTCAACAAGAAGGCATAGGTAAAAAGGCGACTCAGTTAATGATCGATGAAATTGCTAAACTACCAAATGCAAAAAAAATTGTTGTAGGCTATCATCCTGAAAACCTAGGAGCACATAATTTATATTCAAGTTTAGGATTCATTGATCATGGAGACCGATTTGGTAAAGAAATGGCAGTAGTTTTAGATATTAACCATAAATAAATAAATAATCCTTATGTAACTAAGACTTAAATGGTATATCAAAAATAGGCTGCATTCCTATGATTATATTAGTGGTTATTATATTCTTTATATACCTTTTGATAAGATTCACAGGTAATTAACAGCCATTTTAAACCTTATACAACTAACGGACTGATTAGTTGTATAAGGTTTAATTATTTGTGATTGATAATAGTTTATCTTTATGAATTAAATAATCCTCATTTGATTCTTCATGAAAAATAAAAAAATATGTTTCTCCACTGTCATCTTCAAATGCTATATGAAAATGAAGAGCAACTTTAGCATGAGCCTTTAGCTTTTCGACTGCATTTTCATATAAATTACTTGAGACATTTAACATTTGAAGAATGTGCTTAATTGTTGCTTTAGCATCACTTTTAAAGTTCCTAGAATAATTAGTAATGTATTCTATTGCCGATAGCTGTGCATTAGTCAATTCCATGACTATTAACTCCTTTCATTCCAATAAGAGTACTAGTTTAAATTATTTTTTCCAACATCTTCTTATCCAAGTGCTCAAGTGCAAAGCCCCAAGCATTTTCGTGTCCATTTTTTGTTTCTTCATCTGGAAAACCCTTATGTGTGAGTCGCAATCGAGTACCGTTGCCATTAGGCTCAATTTCTACTGTTACAACAGTTTCAACACCCTTTGTTCCTCCATCTCCAGTAACCCATGTCAACTCTACAAGACGATCAGGTACGAGTCTTAGAAATCTTCCGTAATGTGGATGACGTTTTCCTTCAAAATAAGTCTCGAAAAAGAAAACCGTATTGACTTTATCTGTCATTAGCACTGTACCAGGAGTTGCACACCAACGATCAAACTGATTCGTCCACGCTCTATATAGTAAATTTGGGGATGATTCCATTAATCGTTCAACGATTAAACCAAAGGGTCTAGATGAAAGGTCAGGCGTAGTAATATGATTCATATAAAATCCTCCAATACCATTATTCAGTGAAAATACACCACATACACATACAAATACTTGAAATACTTATATATTCCTCTATTTTTCCTTTTTCAACTAATATGCCAATTACTTGCATAAAAAAACTACCGAAGCAGCTATCATCCATTTTGAAATTTTTTTTACAAAGCAAAAAAAAAGAGCAAAATGCTCTTTAAGATTCTGAATGATTGTTAGTAAAGTTATCAAGCTTATCGGAAATACTTTTAAGAATTTGATTTTTCTCCTGCTGGAGCTTTAGGAATTTTAATAAAAACCAAATAATAAAAACGATTGGTGCGACGTAAATAATAAGTGGTATGAGTGCAAAAAGAGAATAAAATGCGTCACCATGCATAATTAACCCACTCCTTTTTGGAAGATTATACCATGTTTTGAAAATTAAAGCCTTCTAATTTTTGGAGGTTTTATTTTTTTATGTCCAATTCTTGATTAAGAATGACTAAACTTCAAAAGGAATATAGATATCTTTATAGAAAGTACTTTTTAGGAGGTAAATATGCTGATCTTATTTTGGCCATTTACAATTGTCTCTATTTTTTTATCGATAGTAGCATTAATAGTAAAGAAACCTTCTCTACTAATTATTACAACAATTTTATTCACACCAATGTCACTTTATTTAGCAGCAACACCGCTTTTTTTTATATGGGGAATAATATTTCCGCTTTTATATTTATTGGCAGCACTTCAGATGCATAAAAAATATAAAACAAAATATTTGCTTCTTTTAATTTCACCAAATTATCTTCTAGTAGGATGGCTTGGTTATGCAGTATTAAGTCAGTAATTTATCAAAAAGTATATAGATATAATAGGAGAAAAAATGATGAAAATAGTAAAACAATGGGTGCAAGAAGATAGTGATTTTATAAGAAAAAAAGTAATTGAATATAATTCTAATAACCTACCAGATGAGAAAAATGTGCTGTCTGAAAATATAAGCTTTGTCATTAGAAATGATCAGGAGGATATAGTTGGGGGGATTACTGGTAGAATATACTGGCATCATTTATCGATCGAATTTTTATGGGTATCAGAAGATTATAGGCACGAAGGTTTTGGTAGCAAGTTAATCAAACAAATGGAAGAATTTGCGATAGAAAAAGATTGCCGTCTTATTAAAGTAGATACTTTTAGTTTCCAAGCTCCAGAGTTTTATAAGAATCATGGATTTAAAGTTTTTGGAGTGATTGAAGATCATCCAAACGGACATAATCAATATTATTTTGAAAAGAGACTATAAATGATAAGCCGCATAAATGGCTTATTATTTTTTTGTTACCTTAAATGATAATATTAATGAAAGAGATTTATGAGATGGAGGGACAATTAATGAATGAGTTTAACTTATTGTTTCGAAAAAGAATTGGATTACAAATTCAAGAAGAACTTAGTTTTAGTCATTTAGATTTAATTCTCGAAAAGACAGCAAAAAATATTCCTTTTGAAAATCTTTATATTATGAAAAATAAAACTCAAGGAATTACACGAGAGAATTTAATAATCAAATTATTAGTAAAAAATGAGGGCGGACTTTGCTATGAATTGAATTCTTTATTATATTTATTTTTACTAGAAAATGGTTTTAACGTTAGGTTATCAAGAGGTGTTGTGTATGACAATGTAACTCAAAAATATCCTACATTTGGAAGAACACATGTCACAATCCTTTTAACGCATAATGAAGAAACGTATTTAGTCGATACAGGATTTGGCGCAAATCTCCCTTTAAGAGCAGTACCCTTAACTGGAGAGATGATCAGTTCGAGTAATGGTGAATTCCGAATCGAGAAAAAGGACACTGAATATGGGGATTATGTATTGTTATTAAAGCTAAAGCATAAAGATTCTAATTGGAGAATTGGTTACGCCTTTGATTCAAATGACATAATTTCGGATGTATCTGAATTTAATGAGATCCAAACAATCATTGCTGAGCATAAGGAATCTCCATTTAATAAAAATCCTTTAATTACTCAACTTACAGCTGAAGGGAATAAAACATTAACGAATAGCTCATTTACTCAATGGATTAACGGAGTAGTGACAAAAGAGGATATTGACGAAATAAGATATAAGGAATTAGCGAAACAGCATTTTGGGCTTTAAATAATTGTAGATAAGTATTAGCGTTTAAATTTGCTTATTACTTTTTTAGGCTAAAAACGTAGTTAAATAATTTAATAATGAAATAACAAAGCAGGTAAAACTGCTTTTTTATTTTGCTTAAAATGAGCTTTTTCAATTTGTAATTATCAAAATGAAAGCAAGTTTAATCGATGGTTTTAACAATATTTTACAATTTTAATAAACGTTCTAATCAAAATTTTAAGTGAAATAAGTATTTTAAAGTAATATGTTCTTTTTAAAATTGCATATATATTAAGCAAAGGGGTGATAAAAAGTGGATATTTTATCAACTATATTACAAATTTTATTAGCTCTTATGTTTTTGATTGCTGGGTTTGGTAAAGTTTTTGGTTCTAGTTCAAGTGTTGAAAGCTTTAATCATCTGAAATTACCACAGTGGTTTAGAGTCATTACTGGATTAGTGGAATTGATTGGTGTAGCTTCATTAATCATTGGATTTTGGGAAGCAAGTTGGATCCCAGCTGGTGGATTATTATTAGGAGTTGTAGCAATCGGTGGAATAATTGCACATATTCGAGTGAAAGATTCGTTTAAACAAACTTTTACAATATTATTATTAGGCATTATTGGATTTGTACTATTATGGATTAATTATTCGGATCTCTCTAATTTCCCAGGATTTAAATAATTTGTTATTTATTCTTGCAGGGATAAATAAGGCGCCGGCAGAATTAGTATTACTGTACTAAATCAATCTTATCTGTAAAAGGGAGCGATTTGAAAATGTATGAGATCGTAGTTATTGGCGCCGGACCTGCAGGAGCAAGTGCTGCTTTATTTGCAGCAAAAGCTGGTAAAAAAACTTTAGTCCTAGATAATGACAAAAGTATCACGAAAAAAGCATGGATTGAAAATCACTATGGGGTATCAGAAATTACTGGCCCAGATTTAGTCGAAACAGGAAAAAATCAAGTTAGAAAATTTGGTGGTGAAATTATTCAGGGAACTGTGCAAAACATAGTTCCAACAGAAAATTCATTCACTATTGAAACTGAAACGGCTACTTATGAAGGGAAGCAAGTTATTTTAGCTACAGGCTTAAGTGTTGAATTAGCTGAAAAAATTGGGCTAAATACAAAGTCTGGTACAGAACCGCGCATTAAGACTATATTTGATGTTGATTCAACAGGTAAAACAAATATTGATGGAATATGGGCAGCGGGTACTGTTGCTGGCTCGAGCGTGCACACAATTATTACGGCAGGTGACGGAGCAAAAGTTGCGATTAATGTCATTAGCCAGTTAAATGGTAATCGTTACGTTGACCATGATATTTTGAAATCATAATGAATGGAAATATATTGCATTGCTTCGATTTGAAGTAATGCTTTTTTTATGAAATTTTATCGTTATAGGAATCTAGTAGACAATTCCACTTTAATAAGATGTAAAGGTAATATTTAATTGTAATATCAATATATTAGAAAGGGAAGTGAAATAGAGTTAGGAGGGGTCCTGATGTCAGATGCGTTTGTAGCGCGGTCCTTGGATGAGATACTGTTCTGGTCGAGGATCATGAAAGAGCATTCCCTTTTTCTTAAACTAGGGTTCAATTGTGATGATACAGAGTTAATTCAAGAGGCAGACCATTTTTATAATGTGTTTGATACGATTGGAAATAAAGCACAATCATTTTCAGTACAAACGGATCCTCAGCAAATTAAACAGTTTAATAATGAGGTACATCAGTCAGCTTCGATGATTTGGGCATATAAGAGGAAAATTCTTAATTTACTTCTTACTTGTAAAATAACGGGTAATAACTTTCCTTTATTAGTTGACCATACTAGCAGAGAAGCAGCATATTTCGCAAATCGCTTAACCGAATTGAATAATGGTCAACTTCAGCCGCTACCAGCTGCAATTATACAAGAGAATGTTTTCTTTTTAAGAATTATGGCAGACCATGCAAAATTTATTGGACATCTTTTAGATCCATCAGAAAGAAAATTAGTCGATCAAGCCAGAGAATTTAGCCATGATTTCGACCAACTTTTATACCAGGCTGTAGACTTAGAATCAATGAGACCGCAATCGGAAACCGTCCCGATACTTGATCAATTCCTTAATGAAAACCGTGTTTCAGTAAAATCGCTTAGAGAGTTTAAGAAAACGGCTCGCGATTTAATTGAAGCTTGCCGAATTAAAAGTATTATTCATCCACTACTTGCAGATCATGTATTTAGAGAAGCGGATCGATTTATGCATATAATTGATATGTTTGAGGCGCAGTTAACAGGAAATACCAACAGAAATGTCGTTCTGGACGACCATTAAATAAAGAAAAAAAAGGCTATCTCTAAAGTTGATGAACTTTTGAGATAGCCTCTTTTAATATAGAAAAAATTATTTTCTTTCGCTAAAACTATTTAGTAAATCTTCAATTAAGATTCCATTTACTTTCATCCCCGTCAGATTACAATTACTAATTTCGATATTACTCAAATCACAGTCTGTAAACTGGGTATTTGTTAGATTGCATTTTTCAAATTTAATAGAATTTGATTGATTATCATGATTAAGATCTTCAGGAACAACAATGTTACGAAAGCTTGTGCCAGCCAAATGAACGTGATCAATGACTAAATCTCTTAAATTACCATTTTGTATTTTCGAATTAGATAAATTGACATCAGTTATTTGGGTACCAAATAAATTCACATCATTCAATTCTAAATTTCTCATATTGGCATTTGTAAATTTTGAATTAGCCAAGCTTACATTATTGAAATCTAAGTGCTCAGCTTTTACCTCTTTAAACGTCGAAAATGACATATCTGTTTTTTGTAATTCAAATAATGCAGTCTTCCAGTTAGACATGATTTCTCCTCCTAAAACATTGATTATTGAATATATTTAACTTTCATTTTAAAATCCCTTCACACATAATAATGATTGTTTCGACAAAAAACTTAGTAAATGAATCAACTTTTAATCTGCATCAAATATGATATAGATAGAAACTTAACATTCTTCATAAATAGTTTGACTTTCCAATATCATTTATATAAAATCTTTTTAACATCTAAATATAGGCAATGAAGAGGAAAAGTAGAATGGAGTTATTTTTTACAGAGAGCTTTGGTAGCTGAAAAGAAGCATGAATACTCATTTGAAAAATGGCCTCGGAGCTTCGTACTGAACGTAAACTAATTATTAGTAGGCTGCGACAAGAGTTGGCACTTGTTATCAAAGTCACAGTATCAGCAACCATGCTCGTACTTGTAAAGACAATTGTATGCAAATACGTTGTGAACTAAGGTGGTACCACGTGGATTTTAAACCTCGTCCTTATCTGTTAAAGATAGGGGCGAGGTTTTTTTGTATTTTATAAACATTAGGAGGAATTATATATGGATATTTTTATTGGTGGAGCTTGGCCTTATGCAAATGGTTCCTTGCATTTAGGTCATATTGCTGCTTTATTGCCCGGTGATATTCTAGCTCGATATTATCGATTAAAAAAGGCGAATGTGTTGTATGTTTCAGGAAGTGATTGTAATGGAACACCAATTGCAATTAAAGCAAAACAAGAAAAAGTGACTTATAAAGAAATTGCAGATCGTTACCACAATGAATTCGAAAATAATTTTAGAGCATTGGGATTTACCTATGATTGTTATACAAGAACGGACGCAGAACATCATCATAAAACCGTTCAAGACATTTTTCTAAATTTATTGCAAAATGGATTAATTTATAAAAAGGAGATTGAACAATGCTATTGTGAAGAATATCAACAGTTTCTCCCAGACCGATATGTTGAAGGAACATGTCCAAATTGTGGTCAGCATGCTCGTGGAGATCAGTGTGATTTTTGTTCTGCGATTTTAGATCCTTTAGATTTATTAAATAAAACTTGTAAACTATGTGGTAATCCTCCATCTGTTAAAAAGACAGAGCATTTTTATTTTTCATTAAGCAAATTACAAGATGAACTAAAGGAATATTATAATTTTTCTAAAGAAAACGGAAACTGGCGTTCAAATGCGATCCAATTAACTGAGCGTTATTTAAACGAAGGACTCCATGACCGAGCCGTTTCGAGAGATTTACCAAACGGAGTAAGCGTACCAGTTAAAGGATATGAACAGAAGAAAATTTATGTATGGATCGAAGCAGTGTCTGGATATTATTCAGCAAGTAAACAATGGGCAAGTATAACCAATAAAGATGATGCAAACTTTTGGAATAAAGAAACAAGATCTTATTATATTCACGGAAAAGACAATATTCCATTCCATACAATCATTTGGCCATCAATTTTAATTGGTCTTAAGAAAGAGGCGCTTCCAACCCATATCGTTTCTAATGAATATTTAACACTTGAGAAGAAAAAATTATCTACTAGTAAAAACTGGGCAGTGTGGGTCCCGGATATAATCAAAAAATATCACCCAGATTCAATCCGTTATTTTTTAACAATGAATGCACCGGAAAATCGTGACACTGATTTTTCTTGGAGGGAATTTATATACAGTCATAATAGTGAATTGCTTGGAGCATACGGTAATTTTATAAACCGCACATTAAAGTTCATTGAAAAATACTATAATGGAGAGGTCCTAGAGGGAGAAATAGACAAAACAATTCGTTTAGGGATTACAAGACTTTACAAGATTGTAGGCTCACATATTGAAGCGACTAATTTCAAAAAAGCATTAGAGGAAATTTTTGAGTTTATCCGATCTGCAAACAAATACTTTGATGAAGCTCAGCCTTGGAAGCAAGTCAAAGAGAGTCCCGTAGAGTGTCATAATACAATGGCAAGTTGTATTTATGCAATTTCCAATTTAGCGCAAATTTTACATCCATTTCTACCGTTTTCTAGTAATGAAATAAAAGAAATGTTAAATATACCAAGCTTTGAATGGAATGAAATATCTTCTAATTTAGTAAAATTAAACGATGTGAAACCTCTATTTGAAAGAATTGATATTAGCAGAATAGATGAAGAACTAGAGCGATTAATAAATGAATCTACTATATGAAGGAAAAGAAGAGCCGTAATGCTCTTCTTTCCAGAGTGTTGAAATCAAACCTAGTTTATTTTTAAAAATAAATTGAAGATACTTATGAAGGGTTCATTCAATCGCAAAATGCGTGAATATGAAAATTACACACTCATATCAGGCCTTAATTTAATTCCACCATAACCACTTTTCTTAACTATGAAATGTTGGACTTTAATTTCAAACTCATTTTTCACCAATCTAAAAAAGAAGAGCAGCAATGCTCTTCTTTCAGATTAATCATTTAAAGTTTTTAATAAAGAACATTTATAAATTCAAAAGCAGTAAAAATAAATGATCCAAAAATAATTGTTGCACCTGTTGAAGTAAAATATTCATCAGGGTCGATGATAATAGATGTTTTATACCAACCGTCAACATCAGGTGTCGCTTCACCAGTTGTGCGTGGGGCGAATTTAATATACAGCATGATTAATAGAGAGAAAAGTCCAACAAATGGTGCTGTTGATGAGAAAGACATTTTAAAATAAATTGCAATGATAAAAGAGATAACATAAAAAGCCAAAATCGATAAACTTAACTTTAAAAATTGCTTTAACCAGTATTTCCGTCTATTAAGTGGCTGATCGCGTAATACTTCTTTCATTTTTTGTGCATCTTTGTATTTAAAATACAATCCTACAGGCCATGCAATTAAGAAGCAGATTAGCGTAAACAAAATACATACTAGAAACTTTATACCGAAAGCTGTAATGAATAATGACATATATTCCTCCAAAAGTTGTAAGATTAATTACATTTTATCAAAATATTAACATTAAAAATATTGGGAAAATTTATAATCATAGATTTACGAAATTGTAATTTTGTTGAACTAAACGAAGGTCATACATGCAACTAATATTTCTTTACAAGGACTTTCTATTTTTCGATTGATGTCAGAAAATATATAATTAATGAATAATAGTAATTAATTGAGGTGGAAAAATGAAAAACATTACTGTATATCACTATGATGCCTTTAGTAAAATACCTAATAAAGGAAATCCAGCTGGGGTTGTTTTAGATGGAGATTTTCTGACGGAGAGCGAAATGCAAGATATTGCAAAACAAGTAGGATTTAATGAAACTTCTTTTCTCTTAAAATCCGATGTTGCTGATTTTAAAATACGTTATTTTACACCGGGCCATGAAATGGATTTATGTGGGCACGGAACAATGGCTGTAATATATGCGTTAGTTACAAAAGGAATAATTGAATTTAAAAATGCATTAACAATTGAAACAAGAGCTGGAATTTTACCAATTACGATTTGTCAGTCTAATAGTGAAATTTCTATTACAATGCAACAAAAAGCTCCAGAGTTTGAAGAATTCAATGGATCTTTAGATGAGTTAGCATCTTCAATCGGTATTAGTGTAGAGGAAATTGATTTAAGCTTACCAGTTTTATATGGAAGCACTGGTGCTTGGAACCTACTTTTACCAATTAAAAAATTGTCTTCGTTTGATAAAATGAAGCCTAATAATCGATTATTTCCTAGTATATTAAGTGAAATTCCGAAAGCGTCTGTACATCCTTTTTGTTTAGAAACATATGATTCAAATGCAGATTTCCATGCACGTCATTTTTCTTCGGGATTTTCAGGTACAATGGAAGATCCAGTTACAGGAACTGCCTCTGGCATTATGGGAGCGTATTATGCTAAATATATTAATAAAGGTGTAAATGATGAAATTGAATTAGTTGTTGAACAAGGTACAGAAATCGAGAAAGACGGACGTGTAAAAGTAAAAGTTAAAAAAGTTAATTCGAATTATGAAGTAGAAATTACTGGAGATGCTGTTTACGTGAAAGAGATGCAATTTCAAATATAACCAAGAAAGGGAGAATAGAATGTTATTAAATGATGAATTTTATGGGCAATACAAAATAGATCAAGTACTTGTGGAATTAATAAATACGAAACCTATTCAACGATTAAAGAATATACATCAAGCTGGCGCTACTTATTTAGTGGATAATCGTTTTAATGGTACTCGTTACGATCATTCAATCGGGGTGATGCTGCTAATAAAGAGGCTAGGAGGTTCTGTAGAGGAACAAATAGCTGGTTTATTACATGACGTATCCCATACGGCATTTTCTCATGTTATTGATTTTGTTTTCGATATAAATGAAGAAAATTATCATGAAACAATTTTTGAAAAAGTCATTTTAAACTCTGAAATCCCTTCCATACTTCAAAAATATGCTATTGATATTCAAGTGATTTTTGACATAGACAGATGGGAACTACTTGAAAAAGAGCTACCAAAGCTATGTGCAGATCGAATAGATTACACACTAAGAGATATGTATCATTATTTCGGAACACCTAAAAATGAAATAGAAGCATTTTTAAATTCTTTAATTATTGTAAATGGAGAAATCTGTGTAAACTCGATTGAAATGGCAGAGTGGTTTACAGAAATTTACTATAAGCTCGCTATCGATTATTTTTTAGGTCCAATCAGTATCTATTCTTACGATTCACTTGCAAAGATTATAAAACTTGCATTAAATAAAGCGGTTATTAGTTTGGATGATTTATTATTAGACGATATGCAGTTTATAAAATTAATTCAAGGGAGCAATGATCGTGAAATTTTAGCGTTAATTAATCGTTTAAATGCAAAAGTTGAGCTTGAAGAGAATGAACAAGATTATGACGTTCATAGAAAAGGGAAAAAAAGGATAATTGATCTATCTGTTTCGCTAGACGGGAAAACTGTCCAACAATCCTCTCTTTTATCTATTAAAATTGCAAAAATGAATAGAAAAGCCATTGAAAAATCGGCAAAGGGTACTTTCGTAAAAGTTAAACAGATAAAGTAACTAATTGATAAATTAGGGGGAATTCTATTGAAATCTGAGCTACATCTTATGGAAATGCATAGTAAAGTATTATTTAAACACAATGAAAAAGGTAAAATAACACATATTAATGAACCACCATATGACATAGCGCCAAGATTTTATATAGGAAGTACAAGGGAAGGAAATGTGATCAAGTATTTAGATAGTCTAAACAAAGAGGACCTAAGTATATTGGAGAATGTCTTAAATGAAAATTCAAGTATACCTTTCGTAAATATCCTACAAATTTTAAGTAAAAATAATCAGATAGACGATCTATGGATTGGGCCAGCATATGTATTTGAACGAGTTAGTGCAGTATCACCAAAGGCAGTAAAAATTAACAATTCAAATAAACAATGTTTACTTCCAAACTTCCCTTATACATATGAAGAGTTAGAATTAAAGGAACCTTGTTATGCCATTATTGAGAATAATATTGCCGTTTCAATTTGTTGCAGTGCAAGGCAAACTGGCGAAGCTTCCGAGGCAAGTGTATATACACTTGCGGATTTTCGTGGAAAAGAATATGGGGTAATCGTTTCAAAAGCATGGGCTGCGGACATTCAAAGTCAGGGACGAACAGCATTATATAGTACATCGTGGGATAATTACGCATCACAAGCAGTCGCAAGAAAATTAAAATTAGTACATTATGGAACGGATATTCATTTTAGTTAAATAGTTTAATAAGTTTTGAAGCATTACTTTTAAAAATGAAGTAGTGCTTTTTAGTGTATTATTATTCGAATGCTTATATAATTAATAAATCATATGTAAACAGTGCGTATTAAATTTATTTGAAAGAAGGATAAGAATGGATCAATATTCGGTTAAACAGGCAAGTTTTTTAATATTAGTAACTTTAGCTGGAATTATTAGTTCCGTTGTATTACATATTTCTCTAGTATTTGGAATTTTACCTGGGCTAATTTTTTTACTCATTTTAAGTTTAAAAAGGGGATATAAAGTTAGACGTATAATGAGGTTAAGCTATCAAGGAGTCGGTAAAGTTAAAATAGTACTTTTTATTTTATTCTTAATTAGTTTTTTGCTTCCTTCTTGGTATTTATCAGGGACGATTACTTCAATGGTTTCTATTACATTGCAAGCAATTAATCCACATCATTTTTTTGTGTTTTGTTTTCTAACGACGATGATTTTTTCAATGATTTTAGGATCATCGATTGGAACATTAAGTGCTTTAGGGGTGCCACTTATTAGTAGTGCGATATTACTACATATTCCAGTTGAAATTTCTGCAGGGGCGGTTATTTCAGGGGCATTTGTAGGTGATCGAACTTCACCATTTTCAAGTGCACATCAACTTTTAGCTAATATTCTTGAAACGACTGTAAAAAAACAAGGTAAAGCTATGCTCTTTACATCAATTACTGCCGTGATTGTCACAATCCTATTTTTTAGCATAATGGATTTACAATTTGCTAAAGACATTACAGAAGCTCATCATGCAATCGTGAGCAATAAGAATGTATCGTTCATACAATTTATACCACCAGTATTATTAGTTGTACTCGTTTTATTTAGAATTAATATTATTTATTCTTACGTGATTAGTATATTATCAGGTAGTTTAATAGCATTATTTAATGGAATTTCGTTTAGTAAAATTGTAAATTCTTTTTGGCAAGGGATCGAAGGGCTTGGTGGAGGACTAAGTCATATGTATAGTTTATTACTATTTATTGCCATAGCAGGGGTTTATAATGCTTTATTGGAGGAACTCAATATTATTCAGCCGATGCTAGATAAATGGCTTCAAACCTCAACTTCAATGATATCTGATTCACTGAAAACGATTGGCGCAACAGCCGTCATATGTGTCATTGCAGGAAACCAAACGATGCCAATTATATTAACGGGTCGATCTTTTTTAGTCCATTGGTCAAATAAATATAATAAAGAAGAATTGGCACGGCTAATGGCAGACACGACTCTATTATTTCCAGCGATGATTCCTTGGAATGTTCTTGCGATCATGAGCGGTACTGTCATTAATATGAAATTACATCAGTATTTACCATATGCAATCTTTTTATGGCTCTTACCATGTCTAACGATCTTCACCAATTTATTTAAAAAAGTAAAGACATATGAAACTAAGTATGAAGCTAGTTCTTGATAAAAAGATTAAAAATAGGATGTCCCAATTTTGGGCATCCTCATTTTTTTTTATAGAGTGTAATTGAAAGAAGAGACGTTTATAAAAAAGTTGGAGTGCAAATAAGGGGGATGGATGTGCAATTAAGATTGTAAAACGTGCAAATAAGCAGTCAGAAACTGCAAATAATGGCCGAACTGCAAATAAAAATAGAGAGTCTGCAAATAAAATTGGTAAAACTGCAATTAAATTACCTAGAATACGAAATTAGATGGGATAATACCTATACCGGTTATGGTATTTAGCCGAAATAATTATTCAAAAGCATCTGCACAAATATAGGAATTTAATATATTTACTCTATTTCTTTCTATACCAACTAAAAAAGTGAGGCAATCTACTAAATCTCTATAAATGGTGACCGTAACTTCAACGCGAATTGAAAAATACCACTAATATACCCCTAATTTAAATTGATGACACTTATACATACATCTAAAATTGCTTCTTGATCTAAAAAAAGCCGCCTATTTGTCAGTTATGCTGACTAGTAGGACGGCCTCTTTTTTTATATTGCATTAGTCGCATTTAATTCCTTTAATTGTCTAACAGTAATGCTATATTTTGTACGAATAGCCTCTAATTCCATAATTGCGACATCAATGTATTCGGTTTCGGCATAAATAAAATTAGTTTCTTTCAGTTCTAATAGTCTTTGTAAGCTTCGTAATTCATTATGTAAAAGTTGAGAAGGTGTTTCATCAATTAATTTGTTTTTCGTAAAAAGTTGAAAGAATGATTTCAATTTCACATTATTTTTTTTAGTTGTTTTTTGTTCTTGAATCATTATTAATTTTGACATTCAGTTATCCTCCCTAAATATAGAAAATATCTATTATTTGAAGACATAGAGCTTGTCCAACTTAATAAAATTTAAAGAAACATCACATTAGCTTGTTCTAAATCATATTACTGTTTTGGTAAAAATATTCTTAAATTTTTTTGTTTTTTTCAATGAAATGATGTAAAAGAAAATTACTTGGTTTAAAAGTGAGAGGATTTAGAAAAGCTTTAAGTGTATTTAAAGTTTAACGTTATGCGTCATTCTGATACACTTATGACACATAAAGATTTCCTTTATGCAAAATGAATTTGAAATAAGAGAGGTAAAGATATTATGGAAAAAGTTGAAGTTGGTCAAATTCTAACACTTAGTTATGAAGAAGGAGACGAGCAAGATTACGAAGTATTAGGTTCAATTACGATTGAGGAATCAGAATACATAGCTGTAGGATTATTAGAGGATGTTGAACAAGCAAGTGAAGAGGCAATGGACGTTTACTTTTTAAGAGTTGCAGAAGACGGAGAGTTTTATGACATTGAAACAGAAGAAGAGTTTGAAAAAGTTTCTGCTGCTTTTGATGAAGTTTTAAGATAATAAGGGCATGATTAGGGGGCAATTACTTAAATTCACATGAATGTGAATTTTGTATTGCTTTTCGTTTGGAATAATACGCTAAAATTCCTAAACCCTATAAAAAAGAACACTTGTAGAATCATACTAAGTGTTCTTTTTTTGTATGTTTATGTAATAATTTGTAGGATTTATTAAAATTATGGAGTACAAACTATCAATTTTTCGGTATACTAGGCTATAGCAATTATTTTAGGAGGAAGTTATGAGATTTTCATTTAAAAATTACGCTTTCCCTTTGATTTTACTAAGTTGTATCATCATTGGTTCAGTCATCGGTTATAAATTTCCAAGCGCAGGAGTTGCCCTTAAACCAATTGGCGATTTCTTTTTAAACTTACTATTCGTAGTCGTTGTACCGCTTGTATTTTTCTCAGTTGCATCAAGTTTTGCAAATGGTGGAGGAGAAAGATTCGGTAAGATTATTCGTAATATGTCAGGGGTATTTTTATTTACTGGTATTGTTGCTGCGATCATCATGCTGGTAGTATTGAAAATTTATCCACCTGCACATGGTGTTCATATTCCATTAGTTAAGCCAGATTCAACTGAAAAAGTATCTGTAGCAGAGCAAATTGTAAATACATTTACAGTTAATGATTTCTCTGGTTTATTTTCAAGAAGTAATATGTTAGCAATTATCGTATTTGCTGTATTAGTTGGACTAGCTACAAATAAAGCTGGCGATAAAGCTGATATTGTAAAGAAATTATTATCAAGCGGTAATACAGTGATCATGAATATGGTTAACTACATTATGTATCTTGCACCTTTAGGACTTGGATCATATTTTGCATATCTTGTTCCAACATATGGTGAGCAATTACTAGGTTCATATAAACGAGTATTTATTTTATATTATGTAACTGCTATTCTATTCTTTTTTATTTTTTATAGTATTGTTGCTTATATGGCCGGTGGTAGTAAAGGATTTAAAATTTATTGGAAAAATGTATGGCCATCAACATTTACGTCGTTAGGAACTTGTAGTAGTGCAGCAACGATTCCAACAAATTTTGAAAATGCTGAAAAAATGGGTGTATCTAAAAATGTAAGTGAAGCTGTCATTCCTATAGCTAGTGCACTTCACAAAGATGGCTCAGTTATGGGTGGCGTAGTAAAAATTGCCTTTGCCTTTGGCGTATTTGGTATGAATTTTTCAGGCTTAAATATTTATCTTGTAACGATCGGTATTGCATTATTAGTTGGTATGGTAATGGGAGCAATCCCGAATGGTGGAATGATTGGAGAAATGTTAATTCTTTCATTATTTGGATTGCCAATCGAATCTTTACCAATTCTTGCCGCAATAAGTGCGCTAATTGATCCACCTGCAACTATGTTAAATGCAACAGGTGATTTATCTGTTAGTATGTTAATTGAGAGATTAACTAACGGCAAAAAAGCCGCATAATGTTTCAATGAAAAGATAGTAAGGTTAATGTCCTTATTATCTTTTTTTCTTTTTATCAGGTTAGAAAAACAACGGGTGTACCTTTATTTACAAAGGATGTAAGGGAAGTAGAAGGTACAACTTATTTTTGGCAACTCACTGAATATAGGGAGTTGCTTTTTTTCGTTTCACAAAACAAAATTCCTATTTTGGATAAGATAAAAATTAGTGCAAGTGACCTTTTAAATACAGTTTGCTTTTCCAAAATAATTTATTAGATTTTTACTAAATTTTGGTAAAAATGGTTTTAACAAGTTTCAAGATAATATAAAGCGCTTGCATTTTTATTTCAAAAAAAATATAATACTTGTATACAAGTACACTAGTATAGAATGAGGGTAAAAAAATGAAAGATTTAGAGCAAAGTTTATATCCTGCAAAATGGCTATCAAAAGCTTCAGCTGGTGATCGTGTAACGTATGAATTAAGAATGCAGATAATTTCTGGACTGATTGAAAGCGGTACCAAGTTATCGGAAAATAAATTGGCTGCTGATTTTAATGTGAGCCGTTCTCCAATTAGAGAAGCTTTAAAAACACTAGCAACTGAAAACTTGATTCGATTAGAAAGAATGGGTGCAGTTGTTGTTGGATTAACTGAAAAAGAAATAGAAGAAATTTATGATGTCCGTTTACTTATTGAAACGTTTGTATTTGAACGGTTAGTAAAATTAGATACGAAAGAATTGGTTAAGGAACTGAGGAAAATTCTTGAAATGATGAAAATCGCCATTAAATTTCAAGATGCTGATGAGTTTTCACTTCAAGATGTTATATTCCATGAAACAATCATTCGAGCAATTAATCATTCATATATCATGATGATCTGGAATAATGCAAAACCGGTAATGGAAGCGTTTATTCTATTATCAATGAGAGTACGTTTCCAGGAACAGTACGAAGACTTTCCACGAATCGTTGAAAATCATCAGCTATATATTGATGCGATTGATACAAAGAATAGAGATCTTATGATCCAATCCTTACATCAAAACTTTGATGATGTTCAAGGAAAAGTAGAGGATCTTTGGAAATCTCAACAAATGTTTTCAAAAGGAGTACAAGAATAATGACAAACTATATGTTAGGTTTAGATATTGGTACCACAAGCACAAAAGCCGTTTTATTTAGTGAAACTGGCGAAGTTATACAGCAAGAGAATATAGGATACCCACTCTACACACCTGATATTTCAACAGCAGAACAAGACCCGGAAGAAATCTTTTCCGCTGTCGTGCAGGGGATTACGAGAATAGTGAAGCAACAGCCTCAAAAAGAGATTTTATTTATATCTTTTAGTAGTGCAATGCATAGCTTAATAGCTATGGATGAAAATGATCAACCATTAACGGCTTGTATTACATGGGCTGATAATCGAAGTGAGTCTTGGACACGGAAAATTAATGAAGAATTAAATGGTTTAGAAGTTTATAAACGAACAGGAACTCCAATTCATCCGATGTCCCCTTTAAGCAAGATTACGTGGATTGTAAATGATCGACCAGAGATTGCTAACAAAGCGAAAAAATATATTGGGATTAAAGAATATATATTTAAAAAATTCTTTGACCAATATGTTGTAGATCATTCTCTTGCCTCAGCTATGGGAATGATGAATCTTAAAACACTGGATTGGGATGATGAAGCGTTACAAATCGCAGGAATCACACCTGACCAATTATCTAGACTAGTACCTACTACAGAGATCTTTACAAACTGTAATCCTAATCTAGCTAAACAAATGGGGATTGATCCACAAACACCATTTGTAATTGGGGCAAGTGATGGAGTTCTTTCGAATCTTGGTGTGAATGCGATTCGAAAAGGAGAAATTGCAGTCACAATTGGGACGAGTGGAGCGATTCGAACGATTATTGATCGTCCACAAACTGATGAAAAAGGTCGAATATTTTGCTACGCATTAACGGAAAAACATTGGGTAATTGGTGGACCAGTTAACAATGGTGGAATGGTTTTACGCTGGATTCGTGATGAGTTTGCGGCTTCAGAGGTTGAAACAGCGAAAAGACTAGGCATTGATCCATATGAAGTATTAACAAAAATTGCTGAGGGTGTAAGGCCAGGAGCTGATGGTTTGTTATTCCATCCATACTTAGCGGGTGAACGTGCACCATTATGGAATCCTGACGTTCGAGGCTCTTTCTTCGGATTAACGATGGCACATAAGAAGGAACACATGATTCGAGCGGCACTTGAAGGTGTTATATACAATTTATACACAGTATTTTTAGCTTTAATTGAATGCATGGATGGACCAGTGTCAAAAATCCAAGCAACTGGTGGATTCGCAAGGTCCAATGAATGGCGTCAAATGATGTCCGATATTTTTGACTTAGAAGTGCTAGTACCAGAAAGCTATGAAAGTTCATGTCTAGGAGCTTGTATTTTAGGTCTATATGCAACAGGCAAGATTGAATCATTTGAAATCGTTTCTGAGATGGTTGGTAATACCCACAGACACACACCTAATGAAGATGCAGTGAAAGAATATAGAGAGTTATTGCCAATTTTCATTAGTTTATCGAGAGTGTTAGAAAAAGATTATAGCAAAATTGCTAATTATCAAAGAGGATTAATTAATAAAAAAAATTAGAGTAATTGGGGGAATAACAATGCCACTAGTTATAGTAGGGATAGGAATTGTAGCATTACTGATCTTAATCATGGGTTTAAGATTAAATACATTTGTTTCATTAATCATTGTTTCATTTGGCGTAGCTCTAGCCCTTGGGATGAAGTTAGATGATGTTGTTACGACAATTGAAACTGGATTAGGTGGAACACTTGGACATTTAGCATTAATCTTCGGACTAGGAGCGATGCTTGGTAAGTTGATTGCAGATTCTGGGGGAGCCCAACGTATTGCAATGACTCTTGTAGATAAATTTGGTGAAAAAAATATTCAGTGGGCAGTAGTTGCTGCTTCATTCATAATTGGTATCGCTTTATTTTTCGAAGTAGGGTTAGTACTATTAATTCCAATCGTATTTGCAATTTCAAAACAATTAAAAGTTTCTATTTTGTATCTTGGAATACCGATGGCTGCAGCTCTATCTGTTACGCACGGTTTTTTACCTCCACACCCGGGTCCGACTGTAATTGCTGGAGAATATAAAGCAAATATTGGTGAAGTATTACTTTACGGAATAATCATTTCGATTCCAACTGTTTTTATCGCTGGTCCTTTATTCACAAAAATTGCTAAAAAATTGGTTCCAGCATCATTTGAGAAAACAGGGAATATTGCTTCTTTAGGTGAACAAAAAGTCTTTAAACTTGAAGATACTCCAGGATTCGGAATTAGTGTATTTACTGCAATGCTTCCAGTAATTTTAATGTCAATTGCTACAATTATTACTTTACTTCAAAAAACAATTGGATTTGAAGATAATAAAGCACTAGCAATTATTCGCTTTATTGGTAATGCATCTCCTGCAATGGTGATTTCATTATTAGTGGCAATTTATACAATGGGATTGGCAAGGAAAATACCAATTAAAGAAGTGATGGATTCTTGTTCTACAGCAATTTCACATATTGGTATGATGCTTTTAATTATTGGAGGTGGCGGTGCCTTCAAACAAGTTCTAATTAGTGGTGGCGTAGGTGACTATGTAGCTGAATTATTTAAAGGAACATCTTTGTCACCAATTATCCTAGCTTGGCTTATTGCAGCAATTTTACGAATTTCATTAGGATCGGCAACTGTTGCGGCATTAACTACTTCTGGATTAGTGATTCCAATGTTAGGAACAACTGATGTAAATCTTGCGTTAGTTGTACTTGCTACAGGAGCAGGTAGCTTAATTGCATCACATGTTAACGATGCAGGTTTCTGGATGTTTAAAGAATATTTCGGATTAAGTATGAAAGAAACGTTCGCAACGTGGACATTATTAGAAACAATCATTTCGGTATGCGGATTAGGCTTTACTTTATTACTAAGTTTATTCGTCTAGTGTATATTTCGATAAGTTAGAAGGAATTTGATTCAAATAAAAATACAAAAATCCACAAGGACGTAAATAACCTTGTGGATTTTCTGCATATTAAGAGGCTTTTTAAGATCGCCGCTAATTCTTATTTTAAATTTTCAGGGTTTAATCCTTTTAATTCATCGATTACGAATAGACCGTCTTTACGGATTAATACGTCGTCGAAATAAATTTCTCCTCCGCCGTATTCAGGACGTTGGATACAAACCATATCCCAGTGGATATTTGAGTTGTTGCCATTGTATGCTTCATCATAAGCTTGACCTGGCGTAAAGTGGAAACTTCCATCGATTTTTTCATCGAATAAAATGTCTCCCATTGGGTGTAAGATGTATGGGTTTACACCAATTGCGAATTCACCGATAAAACGTGCACCTTCATCTGTATCAAAGATTTTGTTGATACGCTCAGTATCATTAGCTGTTGCTTCAACAATTTTACCATCTTTGAATTTAAGTTGAACATTTTCAAATGTAAAACCATTTTGAGGAGATGGCGTGTTATAAGAAAGTGTACCATTTACTGAATCACGAACTGGTGCTGTAAATACTTCACCATCAGGAATATTCATTTCACCAGCACATTTAATAGCTGGGATATCTTTGATTGAGAATGTAAGGTCAGTTCCAGGACCTTTAAGTTGTACTTTATCAGTACGGTTCATTAAATCAACTAGAGCATCCATTGCTTTGTCCATTTTACCGTAATCTAAATTACATACGTTGAAATAGAAATCTTCAAACGCTTCAGTGCTCATTTTTGCAGATTGAGCCATTGAATCAGTTGGGAAACGTAGTACTACCCATCTCGTTTTTGGAACTCGAATTTCTCTATGTACTTTTTGACCTACAGTTTTACCATGGATTTTAGTTTTTTCACTAGGCACATCAGAAAGTTCGTTAATATTAACACCTGAACGTAATCCGATATAAGCATCCATATCCTTCATTACATTTGCTTCGTATTCTGCAACTTTATTAAAGTGCTCTTCAGTAGCACCCATTAATAATGCGCGATCTACTTTATGATCTTTAATTGATACGAAAGGAAAGCCGCCAGCAGCATATGCTTCTTTAACTAAAGCTGTAACTAATTCAGTTTCAAGCTTAAAGTTTTCAATTAAGATTTTTTCTCCTGGTTGTAATTTTACTGAGTAATTGATTAAGTTTTTAGCTAATTTTGAAATACGTGGATCTTTCATTGAAAATTCCCTCCAATAATTATAACTATATACCTATTGTAAACTATTTAGTCAGTTTTGTTTACTATAGTATTCTTTTTTTACAAAAGAATTTGAAAACTTGTTTATCGACTAGTTTAGTGTTTGGTAAAATTTGTAGTATAATACGAAATAAGTGATGAAATTTATGGAAGTCCATGATGGAAAGGGGTTTTTCGAATGAGTATAATTTCAGTTAGTGCATTAATTGCAGCGATTGCATTTGTGATCTTAGTTGTTTTTATTAGTCGTACTTTATTCCGACTTGAAAAAGTGTTTAGAGGAGTAGAATCAACTATTGCTGAGACACAAAAAGATTTACATAATGTATGTGTAGAAGCCGTTCAGTTAGTACATACTTCGAATCATTTAGCGAATAAAGCGAAAATTTTTGTGAATAATTCTAATGAACTTACGAAAGATATGCGTGAACGTGCAAAATCCCTTGATGTATTAGCTAAGTCAGTTGAAGAAGTTGGAGTTACAATTTCAGAAATGAACGAAAGAGTACGAGATACTGCCAATAATGTATCAAATACTGTAAAAGTTAGTACAGAAAAAATGTCCCAAGTTATGAACTGGGGAACAACAGCATTGGATTTATGGGAAAAGTATAAAACGAAGCGTGAGGGAAAAAAGAAAAATGGTAAATCGAATATCAACGATTCAACAATTTGATGAGCTAGTGAACAACGAAGAAAAATTTGTGTTTTTAAAGCATAGTACAACTTGCCCGATTAGTCATGCAGCTTATACTGAATTTTTAGCATTTGCTTCAGCGTATGAAAGTGTACCACTATACTATTTACAAGTTCAAGATGACAGAGAGCTATCAAATTATATAGCTGAGAAGACTGCTTTAAAACATGAGTCACCTCAATTATTTATTTTTGAAAATGGAAAAGTAGTTTACAATACATCTCATTTTTCGATTAAGAAGGATGAAATTGAAAAAGCATTATTAAAAAAATAACAAAAAACTGCACCTTAAATTTTAATTTAAGGTGCAGTTTTTATTTATAAATAGAACTAGAGATTATAAATCTTTCTTACTATGTAGTTTAGACAAATTCTCAAGTACTTTTACCGATTGGATAACTTGAAATTACTCTACATCAAAACCAGCAGCTTTCCACGCTGCAGTTCCACCATCGATATAAGCCACATCAGTGAAACCCATTTTTTTAAGTAAATATGCTCCTAATGCTGCTTGACCTCCTGCACCACATGTTACAAGAACTGGGCGATTTCGATCTGCTAATTTAGGTTCGCGTAAGTGTTCTGGTAACTCTAGGTCCGCACGGATTGGTAACATACCAAGTGAGATATTCATGCTACTTGGAATTAAACCACATGCACCTGCATCGGCAGCATCTTGTACATCAATGACAAATGTCTCTGGATTCGAATTAATTTTTTCACGAGCATCAGCTGAACTAATTCCTTGTACATTCTCACGTGCTTCTGAAACCATTTGTTTAAAAGTAATTGCCATTTTTATTCCTCCAGTATAATAAATTGGATATTCCTAAAATTGGAAATCTCAACTATACAATACAATGAAAAGGATGTGTAATTCAAATTGAGGGAGCGGATTATACGAATTGCAAAGATGAGATTGAAAAGAGAAAGGTAATTCAAAACAAGGGAAATTAAGTTATTTGCAGAAATAGTTATAGTTAAATTATTTTTACATATTTAATTAGAAAGTTGAAAGAAGGAATATTGATGCCAGAAACATATAAATTTAAATCATCTAATCAGCTTTTGCATGCTTCTTATAGTAACGAGTATGAGCCTATACAAATCATTCGTTCTGTTGATTCAATCGAGTTTGACACTATTGATATCGGATGGGGGTTTACGAATCAAAATGGTGAAAGAGTAAGATTCGAGTCAAGGGAGAATGAGAAAGACTGGGGTCACCCTATGATTGGGCCTTTTTATGTAGAAGGTGCAAAGCCAGGGATGACACTTGAAATTAAAATAAATGAATTAAAAGCTGATTGGTACGGATGGAATTGTGCCGGTGGAAAAGGAAGTTGGCAAAACGATGCATTAGGTATTTCTGGAGTGCCCGAAGTAACACTTAATTGGTTAATTAATAATGAAAACAATATAGCAAAGACAAAAATTAAAGACCTAGAAGTTACAGTACCATTAGTTCCATTTTTAGGTGTTCTTGGCACTGCACCTTCTGAAACTGGAGTTCATTCAACAATTCCACCTAGATATTGTGGTGGAAATATTGACTGCAAGGAGTTGGTAGAAGGAAGTACACTTTACTTACCAATCGCTGTAGAAGGAGCACTTTTTTCCGCAGGTGATGGTCACGCAGCACAGGGTGATGGAGAGGTATCAGGCCAGGCAATCGAAGCACCTTTTGAAAAAGTAAATCTTACTCTTACAGTTAGGGAAGATTTGAATATTACGATGCCACGCGCTAATACACCAGCAGGTTGGATTACTTTTGGATTTGATGAAGATTTAAATAAAGCAACCGTAACAGCATTAAATGGGATGGCCATGTTAATTCAAGAGCTTTACGGAATCGAAAAGACCGAGGCAGTTGCATTAGCAAGTGTATGTGTTGATTTGAGAATTACTCAAATTGTAAATCATGTGAAGGGTGTTCATGCCGTATTACCTCATAATATTAATATCACTGCAATAAAAAAATACGAATAGTTAAATTGGAGGTTAGTAAAATGCCTTTTTGTACTATAAATAATATAGACATTAACTATGAAATTAAAGGAGAAGGTAAACCAATAGTAATGATTCATGGGTTTACACCAGACTTAAGATTAATGGAAGGCTGTATGGAACCTATTTTTACGAAAAGAAATGGTTATAAAAGGATTTACTTTAATCTTCCGGGTATGGGAAAAACAAAGGGCGGAGTAAACGTTAATACGACAGATGATATGCTGAACATTGTATTAGAGTTCATTGACACTATAATTCCGGGTCAATCGTTTTTATTAGCCGGAGAGTCTTACGGGGGCTATTTAGCGCGAGGAATTATTGCTAATAGACCGGAAAGAATTGAAGGTGCTGCATTTATTTGTCCGATGATTATTCCAGAATTTGAAAAAAGGTCGCTTCCTAGTCATGAAATAATAGTAGAAGATAAAAATTTTATAGAGCAATTAAATGAATATGAAGTAGAGGAATTTCGTTCAAACAATGTTGTTTTAGATGAAAAAACTTGGGAGCGTTATAAAAACGAGATTGTGAGTGGGTGTTCAATTGCGGATCAGGAATTCTTATCTAAAATAAAGAATCATTACGGTTTTTCTTACGAAATCGATAAGTTTAAGTTAAATGCGCCTAGTTTATTTTTATTAGGACGACAAGATTCAGTTGTTGGATTTAAAGACGCATTGAACATACTAGAAAATTATCCTAGAGCAACATTTGTGGTCTTAGATAAAGCTGGTCATAATCTTCAAATTGAGCAAGAAAATTTATTTAACTCATTGATCAATGAATGGTTAGATAGAGTGCTAAACATAGAAGGACCTATTATTATAAAGGATTAATTTGAACATACTTTTAGGAAGGGTTAACTAGATAACTCTTCCTTTTTTATTTGGATTGCAAGTATTCTCAATTAAAATACAAAATATTCATTAAAAAAACATTTTATCAAAATAATGCTCATGTTTTGATTAGCTTTCAATAAAGTGTCATAATAACAAATGAGATATTGGTATTTGCAAGGAGGATTTAAATTGAATAACAATGATTTAGAACTATTAAGAAGTGAAATCGACGAGATTAATCATCAAATATTTGAGTTATTAAATAAAAGAGGCGAAATTGCTAAGAAAATTGGAGTTGCAAAAATAGATCAAGGCGTTAAGCGCTATGACCCAGTTAGGGAACGAAAAATGCTTGATCATATAGCAGAAATTAATGAGGGTCCTTTTAGTACAGCAACACTCCAGCACATATTTAAAGAAATTTTTAAAAGTAGTTTGGAGCTTCAAGAAGAAGATGACAAAAAAGTACTACTTGTTTCAAGAAAAAGAAAATCAGAAAACACTATTGTAAATGTAAATGGTGTTAATATTGGTGATGGAAGTCCAATTATCATCGCAGGTCCATGCGCAGTTGAAAGCTATGAACAAGTTGATTCTGTTGCTAAAGTATTAAAAGAGCAAGGCATAAAAATTATGCGCGGTGGAGCATTTAAACCGCGAACTTCTCCTTATGATTTCCAAGGACTCGGAGAAGAGGGCCTGAAGATTTTAAAAGAGGTTGGCCAAAACCATAGTTTAGCAATTATTAGTGAAATAGTAAGCCCAGAGCATATTGAAATGGCATTAGATTATGTTGATATCATTCAAATCGGCGCAAGAAATATGCAGAACTTTGAATTGTTAAAAGCAGCAGGTTCTGTAAATAAACCAATTTTATTAAAAAGAGGTTTATCAGCGACAATAGAAGAATTCATTTATGCGGCTGAGTATATTATGTCAGAAGGCAATCAAGAAATAATTCTATGCGAGCGTGGCATAAGAACTTATGAAAAAGCTACTAGAAATACATTAGATATAACAGCTGTTCCAATTTTAAAACAAGAAACACATTTACCAGTTTTAGTGGATGTAACTCATTCAACTGGAAGAAGAGACTTACTAATACCTGCAGCGAAAGCGGGACTAGCGATTGGTGCTGATGGTATTATGGCAGAGGTTCATCCTGATCCTGCTACTGCTTTAAGTGACTCATCGCAGCAAATGAATTTTGATCAATTTGACCAATTTATGTCTGAAGTTAATTCATTCATAAATCGATAATCAACATAAAAGCGCTGGCTGAACAAAATCAGTCGGCGCTTTTTGAATAATTTGTGAACGTTTGTTTTAAATTAGCAGTATATAGTGATAAACTACGAATAATTTACATTTTTTACTAATAGGTCTATTGAACGAATATTCGTTTCACTATAAGATAGAATGAAGCACTATTTTTGTGGAATATTACGTTTTATGACTATTTTACTTAAATAAAAACAAACTACATAATAGATAGAATAAAATAGAGGAGTGATGAAAATGACGGTTACCATTTATGACGTGGCACGTGAGGCAAACGTTTCCATGGCTACAGTTTCACGAGTAGTTAATGGCAATCCAAATGTTAAGCCTACAACACGCAAAAAAGTAAATGAAGCGATCAGTCGTTTAGGATATAGACCAAATGCAGTAGCAAGAGGGCTAGCAAGTAAAAAAACAACAACAGTAGGAGTAATTATTCCGGATATTTCAAATACGTTTTATGCAGAACTTGCTCGAGGTATTGAAGATATCGCAACAATGTACAAATACAATATTATTTTAAGTAACTCAGATGAGAATATAGAAAAAGAAATTACATTAATCAATAATATGTTAGCAAAGCAAGTTGACGGAATTTTATTTATTGGTGGTACAATTACCGATATTCATAAAGAAGAGTACGAAAAAGCTGGCGTTCCAATCGTATTAGCAACTACATTCGATGAATCGAGTAAAATTCCATCAGTAAATATTGACTATGCACAAGGTGCTTTTGATGCAGTAGATTATTTAATTAAAAAAGGTCATCAAAAAGTAGCATTCGTAAACGGTCCAACAGAAACCAATATTATCGGACAAAGTAAGTTAGAAGGATACAAACGTGCCTTACAAGAAAATGGAATTGAATTCGATGAGAATTTAGTTACGTATGGTGATAACTCATATGAATCTGGAAGTGAAGCATTTGAATCATTCCATGAACGTAACATAATTCCAAGCGCAATTTTCGTCGCATCTGATGAAATGGCAATTGGTGTAATCCACAGTGCTCAAGACCACGGTATTCTAGTTCCAAATAACCTAGAGGTAATCGGTTTTGATAATACAAGACTTGCACTAATGGTTCGACCAAAATTATCATCTGTTGCACAACCAATGTATGATATTGGTGCAGTTGCAATGAGATTATTGACGAAGTATATGAATAAAGAGACGGTGGAAGACAATACAGTTATCCTTCCTCATCATCTTCAAATTCGCCAATCAACAAAGTAAAATATTGAAAAGCTTAGGATTAAATGGTCCTGGGCTTTTTTTGTTTTTATTGAAATCTTAATTTTGGTGGGGGAATTTAGCTTGAGCTATTTTAATGAGGATAGAGTAGTTTGGAATAATTGAAGTTGGTTGGAAATAAAGGAAGAGTAATTGCGATCTAACAAAGGTGTGCAATAAAATCTGAGAATCGCAAATAAAATTGAAGAAACTGCAATTATGACGATCAGAATCGTAAATAAGGAGAAGAATACGGTTAAGGCATTTCTAGACGGTTTTATCCAAAAGATGGTCTTTATAAAATTAAAACTAGCGAATTTGCTCTCATTCCACCTAAAATCACTCCAGATTTGAATTAAAATCTAGTAATGAAGGAGAAAAATCCTTCTTAAAACAAAACACGCCGTCGAGTTACTCCCTCTGACAGCGTGTAACATTTAAATAAATGGTTTCTTTTGTTGAATGTGTAATGGCTCAAGTGCACGGTACAATATTTGTTCGTTATATTCTTCGATTTCCTTTTTTCTTGGGATGGGTTTTACGATTGATGGGTCGTCTGACCATGTTGTGGGTAACTTAACATTAGCAATTTTCTGCCATTTTTCAAGCCAATTATCCGGTATTAGTTCGGAAGTTGGTTGCTGATTTGTCATCGCTAGCCATACTTGTGACCAGGCTCTTGGTACTACTCTCCAGTAATCGTATCCTCCGCCAGCAACTGCAATCCATCTTCCGTTGCAATATTTATGGGCGATTTCGTGTGCTATTTTTGGGATTTCTTCAAATGTTTTCATTGTTGTACAGAGATGTGTTAATGGATCGTAACAGTGTGAATCAGAGCCATTTTGTGTGAGAATAACATCTGGTTTAAAGTATTGTGCTATATCAGATAAAGCTTTTTTATAGCTTGATAGGAATGAATCGTCTTCAGTGAATGCGTCAATTGGGAGATTAAATGAGTAACCAAATCCTTTGCCTTGTCCTCTTTCGGTTACAGCACCTGTCCCAGGGAACAAATATCTACCGGTTTCATGGATGGACAATGTGCAAACAGTTGGATCATCGTAAAATGCCCATTGAACTCCATCGCCATGGTGTGCGTCTGTATCTACATATAGAACTTTTAAGCCGTACTTTTTTTGTATGTATTTGATCGCGATGGCACAATCGTTATAAACGCAAAAACCAGAGGCTTTTCGTTTAAAACCGTGATGGAGCCCACCACCCAAATTAAAAGCATGATTAGATTTACCTTCTAAAACTGCGTCAACGGCAGTTAGTGTTCCACCAACAATTAATGAGCTAGCTTCGTGCATATTTTTAAAAATTGGTGTATCTTCAGTGCCTAATCCAAATTGTTCAGCGATATTAGCATTAACCGGTTCGCGGCTTGCTTTTTTTACTTGTTCAATAAATTGTAAATCATGAAAAAGAAGAAGTTCTTCATCTGTTGCTAATCTTGGTGGAATAATATCGTATTCATTTAATAGATTACTAGATTTTAATAATTCATAAACTAATTGTGAGCGAATCGGGTTAAATGGATGTTTTTCGTTGAACTGATATGCATGGTATTCTTCGCTATAAACTAAATAGGCATCCTTTTTCATCATGATTCACTCTCTTCATTTGGCCAAAGGATTTTATATCCTTCAGTTTTTAAAGTTTGAATGATTGTGATGGGGTTCATTGTCTGTATTCTAAATACAAGAACTTTATGATTAGTTTCCTTTGCAGGATAAACTAAGACACTTACGATATTAATATTTTCTCTTGAAAATACGTTTACTACATCACTTAAAATACCTGGATGGTCGTGGACTAAGATTTCAATTTGGGAGCTAGGCTGATATGCTCCTGTTAACGTTACTAATGTATGTAATACATCGATTTCAGTAACGACTCCTATTAATTTTCCGCTAGATACCACTGGTAAACAGCCTATTTTATATTGATAGAAATAGGTTGCTACCTCTTCTACAAAGTCTATTGGACTGCAAGTTATGACATTAGTCGTCATAATTTTTTCAACTTGTACTTCAAGAACAGTCGAACTGGCTTGTTGAAATAATGTCGAAGGTAAAGCATCTCGGACATCACGATCAGAAATGATTCCAACTACTTGTTTGTCGTCATTAATAATTGGAATATGACGAACTTCTCCTGTACGAAAAATCGTAACTGCATCACCGATTGTATTTTCCTTTTTTAACGTAATGTTTGAACTGCGCATGATATCTTGAATAAGCATTCGATTAAATCCTACCTTTCGAGATTAAAGTTCAATTAGTACATATATCTTTGTAAAAAGCGTAAAGCGTCAAACGCTTGAATTTGTTCAGTTGTTACTCGTTTTCCAATTCTAACCATTAAACAGTTTGCTGGATGTGAACAGATTTCAGGATCATCAGTTGCAAATTGAATCAGTCCACCCGCATTCATCATTTTTTCCATCATTTTTCGATATTCCCATACATTTAATCCTGTGCCTTTTAAATCCCAATGCCAATAATACTCAGTTGTGATAATAATATAATCTTCCATTGCATCATCTAGCATCGATAGAATAAGCATGTTTTTGGCAACCGAAAAACCTCGGAATTCAGGTATTACCTCAATTGCACCAAGCTCAATTAAATTTTTTAATGTAGTTTTCGACCATCTTTCTAGTGGGTCTGGATATAAATATGTTACGTATCCTACGATTGTTTGATTAAGTCTAGCAATGATTATTCTTGCTTCAGGTAAACTAGCAATTTCAACAACTGCTTTATGTTGTTGTTCGGGTTGTCTAAAAGAAGTTAAGTTTTCATGAAAATGGTATGTTTTAAGTAAGGCAGACTCGACTGGTCCTTCTATAACTAACTCACCATGCTCAGTTTGAATCGTTTTTGAAAAATATTTTTTTGGGTGATCCAATGTATCTCACTCCCTGTAGAATACACCTTTTTTTATATCATACTAAAAAATGCAGAAAAGACATACAGGAAAAAAATCAGTAGATGTCTAATAGTAAATAATGTCTAATTTATTAAAAATACTGAAAATTTAATCTTATCAATGTATAATGATAGTAGAGAATATCAAGGAGGGATTTATATGAAAGTGGAAGCGCTTCCTGTGAAAAACGGGCAATTTAATTTAAAAAACTATGAGGAAACTTATAAAAATTTTAAATGGGAAGATGTTGAAAAAGAGTTTTCTTGGTATACAACACAAAAGTATAATGTAGCTTTCGAGGCGATTGATCGTCATGCAAATTCTGATCGTAAAGATAAAGTTGCATTGTATTACAAAGATGATAAGAGAAATGAAAAATATACTTTTGAAGAAATGAAAAATAATTCAAACAAAGCTGCTAATGTGTTAAAGCAATTCGGTGATGTTGAAAAAGGTGACCGAGTATTTATCTTTATGCCTCGTCAACCTGAATTATATTTTGCTCTTTTAGGAGCTTTAAAATTAGGTGCTATTGTTGGACCTTTGTTTGAAGCATTTATGGAAGGTGCAGTAAAGGATCGTTTAGAAGATAGTGAAGCTAAGGTATTAGTAACAACGCCTGAATTATTATCACGTGTACCAGTTAATGATTTACCTGCTTTAAAAACAATCTTCCTTATCGGTGATGATATTGAAGAAGGTGGTAAATTTGTAGATTTCAAAACTCGTTATAAAGAGGCAAAAACGGATTTTGAGATTACTTGGTTAAACCGTCATGATGGTTTAATTTTACATTATACTTCTGGTTCAACTGGCAAACCAAAGGGAGTTCTTCATGTTCAACAAGCAATGATCCAACACTATCAAACTGGTAAATGGGTGACGGATCTACAAAAAGATGATGTTTATTGGTGTACAGCGGATCCAGGTTGGGTAACTGGTACTTCATATGGTATTTTTGGGCCATGGTTAAATGGTGCTTCTAACGTCATATTAGGTGGTCGTTTCAGTCCAGACGCTTGGTATGAAACAATTCAAGAATTTGGCGTAACGGTTTGGTACAGCGCACCTACAGCTTTCCGCATGCTTATGGGTGCAGGAGAAGATTCTATTAAGAAATATGATTTAAGCTCTCTTCGTCATATTTTAAGCGTTGGTGAGCCTTTAAATCCTGAGGTAGTACGTTGGGGTGCGAAAGTATTTAATTTACGCATTCATGATAACTGGTGGATGACAGAAACTGGAGCTTCACTAATCTGTAACTATCCATGTATGCCAATTCGCCCAGGTTCAATGGGTAAACCATTCCCTGGCATTGAAGCAGCTATTGTCGATAATAATGGTAATGAAGTTGCTCCTTATACAATGGGGAATCTAGCGATTAAAAAAGGTTGGCCATCGATGATGAATACAATTTGGAATAATGAAGCTAAATTCCAGTCGTATTTCTTGAATGATGAGTGGTATGTTTCAGGTGATTCAGCTTATATGGATGAGGATGGATATTTCTGGTTCCAAGGACGAGTGGATGATGTAATTATGACTTCTGGTGAGCGAGTAGGTCCATTTGAAGTAGAAAGTAAGCTTGTTGAGCATCCTGCAATTGCAGAAGCAGGTGTAATCGGCATTCCAGACCCTGTACGTGGTGAAATCATTAAAGCATTTGTTGCTTTAAGGGATGGTTATGTTGCTTCAGACGAACTGAAGGAAGAAATCCGTAATTTTGTAAAGTTAGGATTAGCAGCACATGCGGCACCTAGACAAATTGAATTCCGAGATAAATTACCAAAAACTCGAAGCGGAAAAATTATGCGAAGAGTATTGAAAGCTTGGGAGTTAGATCTTCCAACAGGTGACTTATCAACTATGGAAGATTAATAAAGAAAACTCGCCGATTGGCGAGCCTTTAGGCGAAGACAGAGGGGTAGTTGCACTTATACTTAATTTCTAAAATTGGAAACTACGTCGTTTTTTCTTCTCCGCTGCCAATTTATACTTTCTTAATGTGCAAAAAAACCATTGGAAAATTTTCCAATGGTTTTTTGTTGCTTAAAATTTCCGGTCGGAGCCACCGCCACCGGAACTTCCGCCGCCACCGCCTCTGTTGCCGCCACCGCCTGATGAATTTAAAAGAGCCGGTAATAAATTTATGATGAAGTAAGTAAGTACTCCATTGAAAAACATCATATCAATGATGATGATTACGATCACAACCGCAATGATAATGAAAACTTTTAAATTATCCCATAACGTACTAGTTTTAGAATGACCAGTTTGATCAGAGCCATTTAAAATAACAGTATACAATGATTTGTATGTGTTCGTTATTGCGAGAGACTCCTCACCTTTTTTTAAATATGGAATGGCACTTTGGTCGAGTATTTTGCCAGTGCGGATATCTGTTACAACGCCTTCTAAACCATACCCAACTTCAATTCTTATTTCTCTGTCTTTTTTGGCATAAAGCAGAAGAACACCGTTGTTTTTCTTTTTATTACCTAATCCGTATTTGCGAAATGCTGTATTAGCATATTCTTTAATATCATTTCCCTCTAAACTTGGAATTGTTAAAACTGCCAGTTGAGCGGAAGTAGTATCTTCTAATTTTCTTCCTAATTGAATGAGCGTTTGTGTATCTTCTCTGTTAAGAACATTTGCATAATCTTGTACATAAATGTCACCTACTTGAGAGGGTATTTTAATTTCAGCACTCGCTCCAGTTGCAAAGGAAAATAGAAATCCTATTAGGAAGATTGATGAGAGAAATTTTCTCATTTATTACCATCGCCACTAAAATCAACTTCTGGTGTAGCTTTATCTTTTTCAGATACTTCAAAGTAATCCTTCTTCTCAAAACCAAACATTCCAGCTACAAGTACACCTGGGAATTTTTTAATTTTTTGATTGTAATCAGTTACAGCATCATTATAGTCTTTACGAGCAACAGCTAATCGATTTTCTGTTCCTTCTAAGCTATCCATTAAAGCTTGGAAATTTTGATTTGATTTTAAATCAGGATAGTTTTCTACAACTACTAATAATCTACTAAGAGCTCCAGACAATTCTTGGTCAGCTTTACTTTTTTCAGCTGTCGTTTGTGCGCCAGCTAATTTTGCACGTGCATCCGTTACAGAAGCAATCACATCTTTTTCTTGTGTTGCATATCCTTTTACTGTATTTACTAAGTTTGGTATTAAATCTGAACGACGTTTAAGTTGATTATCGACTTGAGACATTTTATTTGTTACAGTCTCTTCTTTTGTAACAAAGCCATTATAGCTACCAACACCCATAAGGACAAGAACTACTACAATAATTAAAGCAATCCACATACCTTTATTTTTCAAGTAAAAACACTCCATTTCCAAAATATGTATTTTTAAAGATGTTAATATTAATATTTAACCATATTATTTGATTTAAAGCATTTTTATTCAAAAATTGCATGACAATTTATAT
>NZ_JBHJTJ010000006.1:0-165326 GCF_042267765.1 Gottfriedia sp. NPDC056225
TCAAACTCTCCATAAAAGTTAAGTTTAAATCTTGTATTGCTCAAAAAACTAATAATTGACGTTTACTTCATGTTTTGTTTAGTTTTCAAAGTTCAAATCATCGCGTCTTTAGCGACTTTTTCATATTAACATCTCTTCAACATCGAGTCAACATGTTTTTCATTTTTTTTATTTCTTTGTTTCTTTTTGTCGAACCATCTTGGCGACGTATATAAATATAACATCGCATTTAGAATATGACAAGCTCTTTTTTAGTTTTTTTTATAAAAAAAGAAAAAAATTTATTTTAACTACGAAGGAAGTGTAATACCACATGTCGAATTAGCCATAAACTATATAGAAAAGGGGTTTAGAAAATGGATCTACAACCAGACATTCTCGTAAAATTGCTTATATCAGCAATGCTAGGTTCCGTTATTGGTTTAGAAAGAGAATTAAAAAGAAAACCTCTTGGTTTAAAAACATGCCTAGTCATTTCAATAATGAGTTGCCTATTAACAATTGCTTCAATTAGTTCAGCCTATACATTCCATAGCAGCGACTTTTTAAATATCTCCATGGATCCATTACGCTTACCAGCCCAAATAGTATCGGGAATTGGTTTTCTTGGAGCTGGCGTTATTCTTCGCAGAGGTAACGATACAATCGCTGGCCTAACAACAGCTGCAATGATTTGGGGAGCTTCAGGTATCGGAATAATTGTTGGGGCTGGTTTTTATGCCGCAGCATTTGCTGGAGTTGGGTTATTAATTATCAGTGTTGAATTAATTCCTTATTTAATAAACAAACTCGGTCCAAAAAAATTAAAAGAAAGAGATATAAGCCTAAAGCTAACAGTTATAGGAAAAGAAAATATAAATATTGTGATTGATCAAATAACTGCGCAAGATATAACAGTTAAAAATATTAAAATAAAGGGCTTAAATAATGATGAGCATTATATACAAATGAAATTACTAGTGTTTAATAAACGAAGAACAACAGAAATTTATTATGACATTGAACAAATAGAGAACATCCGTGGAATTGAAATAGAGAGTATATAATAGTGATAACTTATTATTTATTGGTAAAAATAAGTGTTACGAAATTGCGATGGAGGAATAAGCTTGAAAGTATTTCGTAACCAGCCAATCTATTTTAAATCCTATACATTATTTAAAATTACAGTCATTTTATTATCATTGATTGCTATATTTGGAACAATTATTCATTATGCAGAACCTTTTACGTTTCCAACTGTTTGGGATGGAATGTGGTGGTCAATTGTTACTACGTTTACAGTAGGTTATGGTGATTATGTACCTCTTTCTCCAGTTGGACGTTTTTTTGCCGTTATATTAATTTTATTAGGTACCGGATTCGGTTCTTATTATATGATTTCATTCACAGCTCAAACTTTTCGAAATCAAGACGCAGATTTTAGAGGTGCACTTACATTTTCAAAAAAGAACCATATTGTAATCGTTGGTTGGAACGAACGAGTTAAGAATGTAATTAACCAATTGCACGCTTCTTCAATTTCTACCCATATCGTATTAATAGATGAAAGCCTAGAACTATTACCTCCAGAGTTAGGGAAAGTGCATTTTGTAAAAGGCTCTGCTTCCAACGATTCAGTTTTAGAAAAGGCAAATTTTAAATTTGCTAATACAATATTAATTACAGCAGATCAAAATAAAAATGAACAAGAAGCAGATATGCAAACAATTTTAACAATCATTGCAGCAAAAGGCGTTAATCAATCGATTCACTGTATTGCAGAAATCTTAACGAAAAATCAAGTAATAAACGCATATCGCGCTGGTGCCAATGAAATTATTGAAGCTCATTTACTAACTTCATTTGTTATGTCAGGATCGATAATGCATAAAGGTTACTCAGATGTAGTACTTAAACTAACAAATCAATTAGAATCATTTACAGTTAAAATATTAAATGTTGATCAAAAAATGATTGGAAAATTCTATTATGACATTGTAATAGAAGAATTAGACAACGATAAAATGATTATTGGTATAATCCGGGATAAACAAACAATTATTAAACCTGATAAAAGTATTCAGATTGCTAAAGATGATTTCCTAATCTTACTTAATTAAGCATAATTTCTACTTAATTAAAAAGAGCCAATCATAATTTTATGATTTGGCTCTTTTTTTTATAAAAGTTCATCTTCAATTTTCTTAAGAATTTCAAACCCTTTAATTTGATATTTTCTAGGCACTTTAGCATCTGGATCTATCGGTTCTTGAAACTGGTTTAAAGATCCAGTTAAATTCCCTTCATAACCAATATTATCATCAAGTCCCTCATTATAAACGTGTGTTAGTAAAAATGGAGACTCAAATTGAATAACTGCTCCATCCATATCTAAGGATCCTGAAGTGACATTGAATGGAATTCTTAAGTACTGATACCCGTCGTCATCTTGCATTAATAAATCAAAACTTCCATGATCATAGTCCCAATTTGCTCCAATAACAAACCCATGATTTTTTAATTTCCCCTCAATATCATTAAGCGGAAATATTTCATTCTCTAATTTTGACTTTAAAGGATACATATGCTTTTCTCCTCCTTTTTGAATAGTATTTTCTTACTTAACTAAAAACATGAATTTAAATTTTAAATCCATAAAAAAAACCGTTGTTAAAGTAAATTTAACAACGGTTTTTTATTATTTTAAACGTTCTTCTAATTGCATTTTCAGTTCTTCAAAACCTGGTTTTCCTAATAATGCAAACATGTTTTTCTTATATGCTTCAACACCTGGTTGATCGAAAGGATTTACACCAAGTAAGTATCCGCTCATGGCACAAGCAAGTTCAAAGAAGTATACTGTATAGCCAAAAGTATATTCATCTAATTTCGGTAATGTAACAATTAGATTTGGTACTCCACCATCAGCGTGTGCTAGTATTGTTCCTTCAAATGCTTTTTTATTTACAAAATCAACAGTTTTACCTGCAAGATAGTTTAATCCGTCAGAATCATTATCCTCTAATTCAATTGTTAGTTCATGACGTGGCGTTTCAACAGATAATACTGTCTCAAATAAATCACGTCGACCTTCTTGAACATATTGACCAAGAGAATGTAAATCTGTTGAAAAGTTTGCTGAAGATGGATAGATCCCTTTTTGGTCTTTCCCTTCACTCTCTCCAAATAATTGCTTCCACCATTCACCAAAGTATTGTAATGATGGTTCATAATTAACAAGCATTTCAATTGTTTTACCTTTGTTATATAAAACATTTCTTACAACTGCATATTGATAAGCTTGATTATCTTCCAATTCTGAAGTGCTGTACTCGTTATATGCATCTTGAGCACCCTTCATCATTTGTTCAATATCAATACCTGCTGCTGCGATTGGTAATAAACCTACTGCTGTTAAAACTGAGTAGCGTCCACCTACATCATCAGGAATAACAAATGTTTCGTATCCTTTTTCGTCCGCAACAGTTTTTAATGCACCGCGCGCTTTATCAGTTGTAGCATAAATACGGTTTTTAGCTTCTTCAACACCATACTTTTCTTCCAGCAGCTTTCTAAAAATACGGAATGCAATTGCTGGTTCAGTAGTTGTCCCAGATTTTGAAATAACATTGATTGAGAAATCTTTATCTTTTAAAACTTGAATTAAATCATGCATGTATGTAGAACTAATATTATTTCCTACGAAGAACACTTGAGGTGCTTTTCTTTCTTCTTTAGATGCAATGTTAAAAAACGAATGCTGTAACATTTCAATTGCTGCACGTGCACCTAAATATGATCCACCAATTCCGATTACTAAAAGAACGTCTGAATCTGATTTGATTTTCTCTGCTGACTTTTGGATTCGAGAAAATTCCTCTTTGTCATAGTCATTCGGTAACTCTACCCATCCTAGATAGTCGCTACCTGCACCAGTTTTTTCATGAATCGTATGGTGAAATAACTTCACTGCATCTCTTAAATATGCAATTTCGTGATCTTGAAAAAACATTTTTGCTTTTGAATAGTCAAATTTAATATGAGAAGTCATACATCAAACCTCCTTAAATAGTTGTAATACCTTTACAATGTACCTAATTAAATAATTGAAAGCAAGTAAATACAATTAAATTTATGTGAAAATTTTAACAAGAATCAAAATGATAATTTTTCACCTATGTACATAATCAAAATCAAATGAGGGATACTATTTTTGAAGGTCATAAAAAGGAGGTTAACCTATTATGAGTACATTACAACGTATTGCACTTATTTTTACAATTGTTGGAGCTATAAACTGGGGTTTAATCGGATTTTTTCAATTTGATTTAGTAGCAGCAATTTTTGGTGGTGCTGATTCTGCTTTTGCTCGAATTATATATGGTATCGTTGGTATTTCAGGACTAATTAACCTTGGCTTACTATTCAAACCTTCAGAAGAGCTAGGAACACATCCTGAGACAAACGAAGTTAGATAGATATACACAACAAAAAGGAAGGGTATGCCCTTCCTTTTTAATTCGTCATATTTTCTTTCTTCATCTCAACATGAAGCCATTCATTTAATTTTTTATGCAGGGTGCTAAATCCATCTGGTTTTAATTCTCTTAATAATCGAGCTGCATGTTTTAAATTTTCTTCACCATTAAATCCTTGATCGATACTTGCTCCTTTTAAAGACAAACTAATTTTTCCTGTCATCTCATCAATAGACAGTACACGTACATTTACTAACTGCCCAACAGAAATATAGTCTCGAATATCTCGAACATATCCATTAATAATTTCGGAAATATGTACTAGTCCTTGTGTTTGGTGATCAAGTGAAATAAAGGCACCATACGTTTGAATCCCTGTTACTTTACCAGTGTAAACTTTTCCAATATTGTAGTTTTGTGCCATTCAAAACACTCCTAATTTTCGTTCAATTCCACTAACTAAATTTTAGCACACACAGACCAACTTTTAAAGTTTGCTATAAGGCTTATATGAGATACTACCTTTGAAATTCCCTTATTGTATTATAGTCACTTTAAAGGTTGGGCTATTTCATTTTTTTTTAAATAATTACTTATGTTTATTAGAATTGACGAAAAACTTATAATTTAAAAGTATTTTAGTGATTTACATAACATATGGTGACATACGGAGCATTATTAAGATTAGAATGTATTCCTTCCGTTTGGACATAATAATCCAAAAACTTAAAGGAGAGTTTGGATGATGAATCATTCTGGAACAATACAGTCGACATATAAGATTTCTGGTCTTGATGTTTATTATGAACTATACGGATACCACAATTTTAATAAGCAAGATTCAAAAGTATTTGTATTAATTCACGGATTTTTGTCATCTTGCTTTAGTTATCGTAGGCTGATACCATTTATCTCAAAAGAACATGTTGTTGTCGTTATCGACCTACCTCCATTCGGTAAAAGTGGTAAGCAATTAAACTTTAAATATTCGTATGATAACTTCGCTAATGTAGTAATCTCACTTGTGAATCATTTGAAGTTGGAAAACATCTATTTAGTCGGACATTCAATGGGCGGACAGATAGCATTATATGTAACGAAGAAAAAACCAGAACTTGTTAACAAAGTGATTTTATTATGTAGCTCTGGTTATTTAGGCAGAGCAAATCCTCACCTAATCATTTCATCTTATTTTCCTTTTTTCTATCTTTATATAAAGAGGAATTTAGCTAAACAAGGAGTTGTCAATTCTCTAATATCAGTTGTTCATGATCAAAAGCTAATCGATGATGAAATGATAAATGGCTACCAGGAGCCTTTTATGCAAGATGAAATTTTTAGGGCGCTAACTAAGATGATCCGTGATCGAGAAGGAGATTTGAGTCCTGCAGATTTACAAGATATATCTGTACCAACACTTTTAATTTGGGGTGAAAAAGATAAAGTAGTTCCATTAGCGGTTGGGGAAAGATTACATCGTGATTTAAAACATTCAACATTATTTACTTATCCAGAAGCCGGACACTTAATTCCTGAAGAAATTCCCGAACATATTTATGATCGTATATCAAATTTTATATAAATAAAAAAGGGCTGTCTCATAAGTCAGGTAAACTGACATATAGACACCCCTTTTTTATTGTAATAATAACTCATTTTTGTATCTAAATTTTGATTGTGCACGTTAGCTTTTAAACTGGAGATACTAACCAATCCATTCAGAGAATTTTTTAGAGCTTGAATATGGCTTTTATAATTCAAATACTGGCAAAGTAATTATAACCTTTAAACCTTTACCATCACTATTCATAAATTTTATTTTACCGTTGTGCTGGTCAATAATATGCTTTACGATCGCCAATCCTAATCCTGTTCCACCTTCATTTCTAGACCTTGCTTTATCTACACGATAGAACCTTTCCCCTAAATGCGGAATCTCTTCGACTGGAATCCCTTTACCTTCATCGATAATCTCCAGAGTTACTTGTTTATCTTGAGATAAATTGATATAAATGCTTTTTCCCGAAGGTGTATAACGAACTGCATTATCTATTAAATTGTGTATAACTTGTTGGAAACGGTCTGGATCAACGTTAGCAATGATCGATTCATCTAAATTCTTTTGAATTGTAATACCCCGCTCTATTAGTATTTGTGAATATGTTTCGATTGTATCTTCAATTAATTGCGCAATTACGTTCGGCTCTTTATTTAATGGAAACTGTTGTCCATCTAAAGTAGCTAAATCAAGAAGATCCCTTACTAATCTTTGCATTCGACTTGCTTCTTTTTGAATGATGCCAACATACTTTAGTTGTTGTTCTTGTTTTATTACTCCATCTAATATTGCTTCACTATATCCTTTTACATAACTTAACGGCGTTCTTAGTTCATGAGAAACATTAGCTAAAAACTCTTTTCTATTTTCATCTTCTTTTTGTAAAGAATCAGACATTGAATTAAATGCAAAAGCTAGTTTACCTACTTCATCACCACTATTATAGTGGATACGCTCCGTGTAATCACCATTTGCCATTTTATATGAGATTTGTTCCATTCTAGATAACGGCTTAATCATTTGTTTTATTATACTTCTGCCGATTAAAAGAATAATGAAAGCAAATAGCAATGTATTAATCATAAAAATCCATTTTGATTGTTGGATTAGTTCGGTAATACTCCTTAAAGGTAGATTTAAATAAATAATCCCTTCAAGTTTTTCTTTTTTTACAACTGGAACTACGACACCGATTATTTGATGCTTAAATCTTTTTTCAAATCCTGTCTTCGTAATTACTTTTCCTTTTAATAAAGTTTCGCGATCGTCTTCAGTGATAAACGATTCATGACTGACATTGTATGGGATACATGCACTTAAGTCTCTCGGATTACTAATAAATAAAACACTTGCATTTGAAACAGCATCAAATTTTGAAACAAATTTTGAAAAGTCATCAACATTATTTGTTTGATGATAGTGTTTTACTAAGTTAGTACCTTCCTGAATTAAAGTTGAACGAACATATGAAACATATAATTGCTTATATGCAAACTGAAACATTAAAAAGAAAAAGATCGTTGTACAGATTACCATTAAGCAGATTGTTAGCCATAGCTTCTGTAAAAATGAAAGAGAATTTGCTATTTTCCTCATCCGTTTATCCCAAATTTATATCCTACACCCCAAACTGTAGAAATATAATCTGCGTCCTGTCCAAGCTTAATTCTCAATGTTTTTATATGTGTATCAACTGTTCTAGCTGTTCCGAAATAATCAAATCCCCAAACCTTTTCTAAGATTTGTTCGCGGCTAAAAACATAATCTTGATGCTTACAAAAAAATAGCAATAAATCATATTCTTTCAACGTAAGTGATAATGGTTTATCAGATACAAAAACATTCCGGGCTTTTTCATTGATTTTTATCTGACCAATATGAAATATAGAAGAATCCGAGTTTTTTGTTCTTCTTAGCACAGCATCAACTCTTGCAATTAATTCACTAGGGCTAAATGGTTTTACGATGTAGTCATCCGCTCCCATTTTTAACCCATTTACCTTATCCCATTCCTCACCTTTTGCAGTTAAGAAAATAACAGGAACATTTGATGTCTCTCTAATTTGTTTACAAAGTGCCCAGCCGTCCATAATCGGCATCATAATATCTAAAATAATTAAATCATAGTTTGATTGGCTAATTTTATTCAATGCTGTTTCACCATTAATTGCTTGGTCCCAACTATACCCGCTGTTTTCTAAATACATTCCAACTAATTGACAAATTTCTTGTTCATCATCAACAATTAATATCCTTCTATCACTCATGTCGAATGCCCTCTCTTAACAATAATTGGAAAGGTCCTCTCCCTACTGCCGCTTCTTTTTCAATTTTCATCGTTTTAGTATTTATTTGGTACAATTTATTTAAATCATAACTAGCTGCATACGCTGAATGTTTAAATCCAATTGCTGCATATGGGTTCGAGCCAACTTCAATAAATTTAGTCTGATTTACAACGGTAGGATCTAACTTATAAATTTGATTTGTACCATGAGCTATTGTAAACAATCCGTCATCATTTTTAAAAAAAGATATCGGCATTAGAGGAGTATGAAGTGACTTTTGTTTCTTGCCAGTAGTAGTCGAGTATACTTTCACATCTTCATTTTCACTTTCGCCATTTCCGTGTCCACCAACAAATAATTCAGAAGCGTCATTATTTAATATTAGACCAATTGATGTATTTGGTACTTCAATCGTTTGTTCTACTTTATAGTTGTCTAAGTTAATATTAATCACTTTTCTCTCGTTAAATAAACTAACAAATAGTTTATGGTGAGTCGTATCTTCAACCATAGAGATAGGATTTTTACCTATATTCAATTGTTTAAGCACGATACCCTTTTGATCAAAAAAAGTTATCGTATTCTTTTTTCCATTCGTTACAGCAATCGTATGATTACTCTTTAAAGAAATCATATTCGTAATACCAACACCGGCCTTCCAACTCTTGACCTTTTCACCAGTTGAAAGATGGTAAATATCTATATTAGGATCTACTGGATGATATACTGCAATATCCTTTTCATTTTGCAATAAAGCCGCTCCACTGACATCTCTATTTAAATCCCAATCTGCTACTTTATGTAAGTCATGTGGATCAAGAAAAGTTAAACTACCTACTTTTTTATTTATCGAGATGAGTACATTTTCAGAATCCTTAATATGCGACATTTTATTTGGAAAACAGCCCGTACAGAACAAGAAAAGAACGAGTGTGCTAACGAAAGCAATTCGATTCAAAATACTTCCCCCCATAAAGTAATCATATAAAAGAAGCTATCCTTTTATCAAAGATAGGATAGCCTTCGTTCTTATTTAATTTACTGTAACTTCTTTTTCAGTATGGTCATGTAATTCGCCTTTTTCAACATGAACCTTTACAGTGTTTGTTCCTTTATCTTTAAACGTGTACTTAACCTCATATTCACCAGGTGCAACTTCTTTTGCATCTGTATAATCGTGCTTTCCATTCTCATCTTTCCATGTTTCAATTCGAACGTTCGCTTTTTCAAGTGCTTTTCCATCATTCGTCATCAAATGAATCGTAAAAACATTTTCTTTGTTTACATCAAGATTCTCGATACCCATTAAATGAATCATTAGATCGCTATGGTGGTCATCTCCACTATGAGATTCATGTTCACTTTTTCCAGTTTCACTATTAGATGAAGTAGTAGCAGGAACTTTAAAGTCCATTTTAGGCATCGAATGCTGATCTCTAGCAGTCACGTGAGCAATTACATAGTAATCACCTGGATCTGTAAATTTATAGTTTGCTGAATAAATACCATCTTCACCATTTTTTGCATCTAGCATAGCCATACTATCTTCACCTGTTTTACCAATTTCAAATTGAACTTCATCTGCATCAGTAACTGCTTTATTATTCTGGCTCACTTCAGCGCGAAGTGTAACTTCTTTATTTAAATTAATAGCTGATGTAGGAAGAAGAATATTTACATCAACCGGTTTTTCGACTGCATCTTGATTCTTCGCGTTAGAACAACCAGCAGTCATCATAATACTGACAATTAATAAGCTTAGTACCTTTTTCATATGTATTACCTCCTATAATTCTGCCGAGTTAAACAGATCACTTATCTTAATGTTTTAAACAGTTTTAAAGTAAACTCGATAGAGAAAATATCTATATAGCAAAATAAAATGACAAAAACAATCTAACACATAGATGTGATGAAAATGTGATAAACTTCTCCAAAAAAAAGAGACCTTCCTTAGTAAGTCCCCATTTTGAATTATTTTATTCACGTAATGCTTTTTTTTCTTTTGATTCCATTAATTCTGTTATACGCTTTTCTTCCTTTGCCGATGCTCTTTTAATTAGATAAAACGTAATAAAAGCACCAATCATAAAAATAATTAATGAAATAACGGCAGGAATATACTCTGTTTTATCTTCAGGAAAATATAAAAACTCCATCATAGTCCCATCACTCCCACTGCAATTATACAAAGTATCCTAAAATAATCAAAGTAAAATGAGTATTCTCTAATTAAAAAAATCTCTCTTTCGAAAAAGCTTTTGAAATTAATTTAATTAAAAAAATGAGTCACCTAAGATGGGCCAAAATAAATACTGTTTTATTTAAGTTAGTAATTTTTCTAGAGCATTTTATTGTAAACTTTTTTATGTATATTTGATTGGAACGAAAGGGTGCCCGACTCCTATGGGAAATGCGGGAACCTAAGACCCGACAGGCACAGCCGATCAGGTCTCGCCCAATAGAAAGCGAGCATCCTGTAGTGGAAATCTACAATACTCAACTCAATTATCAACAAATAATCTTACCATATTATTATCTAACTTCTCTATCAACAAAATAAAAAACCAACTGATTTAAAATCAATTGGTTTTTAATATGAAGATATTCTTTTCTTTAATAATGAAAAGTCAACTAAGTCTCCTAAAGTCGCTGGAGCAGGCTTTTTCATATATTGCTTATCTTTTTCTACTAATTTATAAATATGATACGTAGTTAAAGCATCATCTAGTGCTTTATGGTGATTTCCAGTTCCATCTTTTCCATATTCTTTCATTGCGTTCCATAAACCCGTTTGATTTTGGTTTCCAAAGAAAGTTTTATACTCGAGGCATAAGTCTCTTACTTCACCATTAATCGGGAACGAAATAGATGCAGCTTCACAATTGTGTTTTAGTACCCTCATATCCATATTGCCCCAAGTGATGACTGTCGTTCTATAATTCTTTGTCGCTTCATTTAATATCTCACCAAGTTCTTTTAATTGTATTCCATTATCAACATTCTCTTGTGAAATATTTAGAAACCTTTTACATCTTGAGGATAACAATGGAAACTGAAGCGGTTTAACAAAAGAAGAATAAGTTTGATTAATCTCGTCATTAATAACACTTACAAAACCAACTTCAATAATTTCCGGAAAAAATTTGATCCCTTTTGATTTTCCATCTGGCATTGTAAATTCAAAATCAATAAATAGGAACTGCTCTTTCATTACCTCACCTCCAGAAAAATAAATTTTCTGATTTTTCCTTATTGTCTTATATGATTAACGAATATTCAAGTAAGACAATTTGACTATTTTCTACTTATTTACTTATTTTATTAATACAACCAATTTGTGTAAAAAATAACATAAGATGCCCATCAAGATGAAAAATCGTGTTAAAATAATATACGTTCGTTTAATTAATTTTAAACGAATTAAAAAATCGAAAGTAGATAGAGGGCTATTATGAAGAAAATTATTGGATTTATTATTATTATAATAAGCTTTCTTGTCTTTTATTTCACATCTCAGCAAGCTATGATGGCATATGAGACTTCAAAAAATATTCCCAAAAAGAAGGTTGAAGAATTACCTGTAGTTTCTTTATCACAGAACAGTGTTTTTTATGACCGAAACAACAATCCTTTTTATATACCTGCTTCTGGTGATAATAGAATAAATTTAAAAAGCAGTGAAATTCCTCAGCTAGTAAAGGATATTTTTATTTCTACCGAAGATCGATATTTTTATTCACATAAAGGTATAGATTTATTTGGTGTTGCTAGGGCATTTATGGTGAATGTGTCCAATAGTGGAATAGAACAAGGAGCTAGTACGATTACACAGCAGCTTGCACGAAATTTATATTTAACTCAAGCACGAACTGTAGAACGCAAAATAAAAGAGATTCAAATCTCACTTCAATTAGAAAAACAGTACACTAAAGATCAAATTTTAGAAATGTACATTAATACAATTTATTTTGCAAATCGAAATTATGGAATTGAAGCTGCTAGTAAAGCATACTTCAGCAAATCAGTTAAAGATTTGAGTATTGCTCAAACGGCTTTCGTTTGTACAATTCCAAATAACCCGACTTTATATGATCCTTTGAGAAACTTTAATAATGCTAAAAAACGCCAAGAAAGAATCTTGGGTATACTTAGAGATCAAGGGAAAATAACTGAAAAACAATATACAGCTGCAATGAAAGAAAAAATTACTTTAAAGAAAGATAGTAAAACACAGGAATATCCCGATTATTATTCTTATGTGGATTCTGAACTTAAAAGAATTTTAGCTGGTAAAAAAGGAAAATTTAATACTAGTAAACTATTAGCAGCACAGCAAACTGAGTTAAAGAAACTAAAAACGCCTGATGAAAGAGCGTTATATTTACAAAATCAGGGCTTGAAAATCTACACAAGCTTAAATCCATCAATACAGCAAGTTACGGTCAGCGCAGTTAATCAAGGAACAATTTCAACGAATACGCAAGGCGCAGCAGTTGTAGTAAAAAATGATACACATGAAATTGTTGCAATTTCAGGTGGAAGAGACTATGAACCTCATAGTCTAAATCGAGCGTTCCAGTCTTATAGACAACCGGGCTCGACAATTAAACCATTATTAGTATATGCACCATATATTGAAACATTTGGTGCTACACCAGATACAAAAGTAAACGCAGATAACTATTGTAAAGGCACATATTGTCCGAAAAATGATAGTAAGAAAGAATACGGAGATGTAACAATCCGTACTGCTATGCAGAATTCATATAATACTGCGGCAGTTAGATTATATGAACAGCTTACACCACGCGTTGGATACACATATTTAGATAAATATGGTTTTAACAAGATTACAACGGAAGACCGAATGGAACTAGGCCGTGCTCTTGGTGGCTTCAATATCGGTATGTCGCCTTTAGAAATGACAGAAGCATACTCCACATTTGGTAATAATGGCGTATACTATCAAAATAGTGCGATTAAAAAGATTACATTAAGAGATGGCACAGTCTTATACGAAAACGAACCAAGATCAGTTCGTGTATACAATCCGTCAACGAACGAAACAATGAGAAGCATGTTAAACTCTGTAGTAAAAGACGGTACTGCTAGACATATTTATATGCCACTGAACTATATAGGTGGTAAAACAGGTACAACGAACGATAATACGAATCTATGGTTCATGGGATTAACTTCAAATTATACGGTTGGTACGTGGATTGGTAATGATAAGCAAAGAATTCCAATACCAAAAAACTATTCTTACCCACCTACTCAACGAATTTGGCAATATATCGTTGTAAATGGTCGACTATATTAATCTATAAACAAAAAAAGTAGCACTTTTGATTCATTCAAAAGTGCTACTTTTTTTAAAATGGCATTGAAGTTTTAAACTTAGCTAAAAGTGTAAATGCGCCATATACTACTCCGCTACCAACTAATCCCCAAATGATTAATTGGATCATGATAAAACCTATAACCCCTATAATTGTGTAGTTAGATTTTTGCTTAATTAAAAATAAGATATAAAATGCAATTACTGCTACTATTAAAACAATAGCAATATACACTAAAGATTTATTTAAAAATATAGCAATTAATCCACCTATTAAAAAGACAAAAGAGTACTTTTTAGTTGCTAATAAGTCTACTCCTTCGTTATCCTTCGAAAATAGCAGTAAAGCAAATTGCCAGATCATATCAGAAATTAATTTGAATCCACTCAAAACTAAATAGAAAAGAAATGCGATACCTATAAATGTAAGAATTCTAATTTCCTTTTCTGGAAGAATATCTGTAAGTGGCTGTAGAATACCAGATACTGATAAGAAGTTTATAGCCAATTGAAAGAAGTTTAGTGTAATCGCGACTGTAAACATAATTATTGATAAAAGTGCATTAAAGCCCGTGTAATATATATTTTTCATCGAATGTCTCCTTTCTTCTCTATCTCAAGAAGTTTTTAAATGATCAAATCCTTAAGTAGAGGATGTCTCGCTTCTCTTCGAAATTTTATATACACAACTTAATTATTTTACCATAAGTTTGTCATAATTTTGACGATTTTTTTCTTTTAAGAATTAGTCCGTTTAAATTTCGTATTTAGGTATGAATTGACTTGTTAGCTGAATGTACAAAAAAAGCTGCTAAATTACAAAAGTAATTTAACAGCGCATTAAATTAATTTCGTTTATCTTTAATAGCAACTGTACATCTTGAGATACAAATCAATTGCTCATCCTCAGAATAGATTTTTATATCCCAAACCATTGTCGTTTTACCAGTATGTACTGCAGTTCCAATAGCAGTTACAACCCCATCACGTACAGATCTAAGATGATTTGCGTTAATTTCAAGACCAAAAGCAAGTTGATTCTCTTGATCAATCATCGAAAACGTCCCTACACTTGCAACTGTTTCAGCTAAAGCAACTGAAGCACCTCCGTGTAAATAACCGAATGGTTGATGTACTTTGTCAGTTACTTCCATTTTCATCACTACTTTTCCCTCTTCAACCGACTCGATCGTCATACCTAAAGCATGCATTAAGGTCATTTTCTCCTCCATTTATTCTCCGCCTCTCGTTTATCATTTCTGTTTTAATACCAGTAGTTGGGCACATAAGTTCAACTACTTCTATTTTATAATAAAAATTCACTTATTTTAAATTCGAGATAATTAAAAGATTTTCCTTTTAAACAAGAAAATAACCAGGTCTACGTTATAATACCCCTTGCTAAAAATTGCAAGGGGTATTTTGTTTATAGTACACCATCAAAACGTTCTTCTGCATATTTTTTTAATCGATCTAATTGTTTAACTAAAATTCGTTTTTCAAACCAACTGAATATGAAGCCCATCATTGATTCCATTTCCAATTTACACTCATAGTCTAAATTGGTTTGATTAGCTCCTATAGAAGATAGGTGATAGATAGCATCAACAGTAAAATTAGAATGCTTTAAACGGACGCTAAGCTCTTTTGGAGGTTTATATGAAATGATTTCTCCTTCGTATTCTTGAATCTCCTCGTCCTCTTTTAGCTTTTGCTTAAATTTATGCCCCACTGGATTTTCTCTATTATAATTTTCATCATACTGATTCTCGATAAACCCATCCATCCACTTTTTCATGTGCTCATCTGAGTCGATTACTTCAAAAACAGCTTCTATCGGCGCATTAATAGTTAAGCTATAATTTGTTGTTTTTGACATAGTCCATTCACCAGCCTAATTTTTTGATTGCTGCCTAAATACTTGTAACGAATTTTGTTCATTCAATCCTTTTAAATCTGATTCAGTAAATCTTCCAGTTCCTTGTTTTATGATATAAACAGTTAATTTCTTCTTTCCCCAATGCTCAAATACATCTCCAACGGTTTGAAAGTATAAATCCAAGTGATGTCCTTTAACGGCTGCACCTTTATCAGCTACGACGCCATAACCGTATCCAGGAATAAATAAGATCGTTCCAATCGGAAAGATATTTAAGTCAGCTGCTATAGTTGAAAATAAATCCCTCTTTACTTCCACACCTGAATAAGTAATTCCGTATGAATGGTCCTTGGGACTTTTCCCTGTCGATTCTCTTCCAGCTGTATATCCTGTTGCTGTAACTGTTACCTTTTTATAATTATTCCAATTCGTATTATGTTCGATGTTTTTTGCCATTGTTTTCATTATGCTTTCGTTTGTAATCGTTGATTTATTTTCTTCAGCAAAAACTTTATTTATTACAATAGCGTCACTAAACCAATCCTTTATAGTAGCTATTTGAACATTGGCAAGGATTTTAAAAGACGAAAACAAAGCAATAATGAATAAAATAGATAAAATAACTCGACTAAATAATTTTTTACTTATACCCAATGAATCATTTCACTCCTTTTCATCTTTTCATCATTCCCTAAAACAAAAAAAATATAAAAAAACTTTCTCAAGCTAGAGAAAGTTAGAACATTTGATATCCATTTTTTCTTAATGACAGTATTACAACACCTGACATAATCGCTCCCACTAGACCAGCTGATAAAATAACAATATCACCTGTTCCAACTGCCATAAGGTTCGCTTTTAATGTCTCAAAAGCACTTGAAGTATTAGTAAAATACTTTATTGTACTAATCTTGTCCACAATCATCACGATTAAAAGAGGATAGATTACTACCATGAACCAAGTCGTTCGAAAAAGCATATTTGCAAGGAAGCCAATTCCAAATGCTAATACGAAAAATAACAATATAGAAATTAGTAAAACCGGAATACTCATCACCATATAAAAAACACACCCCACATTTTTTCTATATACAGTGTAAAACCTTCTCGCCTTGTCGTCAATTTTTTAAATATTCTAACTTTTAAAATATTACTTAATAAAATGATAAGTTGAATATTGGAACTGATCCCCCGGATTTAATCCTTTTACTACTCCCATTGGTTCATTGGGTGGATTTTCAATTAAATATTTAATTAGTAATGATGAGGTAGGATCCTTAAGTAGTTCATCTTCCGATAAAAATCGTGCATCTGATAATTCTTCCTCTTGAATCGAAATAGTAGTATCATCTGCTTGGAGTAAAAAAATTAGCATATTATCACTGATTTCTTCACGAATAACGCCAGTTCTTACACCTATTAATCCAATTAAAGTTGCTTTTACACCAGTTTCTTCACTAATCTCTCTTAGCACTGCTTGATCAACCGTTTCATCTTGCTTTACAAACCCTGCTGGTAAAGACCATAAACCTTTTAATCCGCTATATTTTTTCTTTACAACTAACCATCTTCCGGCAGAGTCTTTAACTAACCCCGCTACTCCTAGCCATACATTGCCTCTTTTACTCATAAATGTTAACCACCTTTTTAGACAAAGAAAAAGCTCGACCTAAGTCGAGCTTTAGACTGACTACCAAGCGCTCGTCTTCATCGTTACATCACTTGCTTTAAGCGGCGCACATTACCTTCTTTGGTAACTCCGCTTTCCAACAAGCATTCGCACCTTTTTAGACAAGCGTTTTTAATCAGTTTGATCTCATTTTTATTTTGACGCCTATAAATATAGCTCGACCTAAGTCGAGCTATATTACTTATAGAAAGTTTAATTTACCTTTTTTAAGAACTAACATCGGTCCGCCAAGTACGAATAAGTAGCGGTTATCGATTACTTTTTTCATAAATGAAGCTTTCCAACCAGTTAATTTTTTACCATAAACTACACCAATTGCATCGTCATGTCCTAATGAACATACAGTACCTTTAATGTCTGGTTTAAATTCTTCTAATTCGCCTCTTCCACGAACTAATACTGATAAGTTGTGTGCCACATTAAATCCTTGTTGAATTGCAATTTGTGCTGTTGGTGGGTATGGACGGTTACTTGCTTCATCAATTAATAAAGCTGAGTCTCCTACGATAAATACATCATCGTATCCTGGAACACGCATATCTTTAGTAACTTTTACACGTCCACGCATTGCTTCAAAACCAGCTTGTTCTACTAATGCATTTCCACGTACACCCGCTGCCCAAACAACTGTTGCAGAGTTAATTTTCTCTTCTACTTCGCCTTTAGCAACGATGATTCCTTCTTCAGTACATTCTTTAATTGCTGTACCAATTTTGAATTCTACGCCCTTTTTCTCTAATTGAGAAACTGCATAATCAACTAACTCTGGATCAAAACCTGGTAATACCATTGGAGCAGCCTCTACACAAATAATACGAACTTTTTCACGATCGATATCATACTCTTTGCATAATTCTGGAACACGATTTGCAAGTTCACCTACAAATTCAATACCAGTGAATCCTGCACCACCAACGATAATTGTTAATAAATCATCGCGCTTTTCAACTGGTGTGTTGTAATATTTAGAAAAGCTATAATCAATATGCTCACGAATTTGACGAGCAGCATTGATGTTAGCAATTGAGAATGCATGTTCTTTTAAACCTTTAATTCCAAAAGTTTCTGACTCAAAACCAAGTCCAACAACTAAGTAATCATAGTTTAATTCGCCGCTAGAAAGAATTACTTTCTTCTCTTCAGGTTTGATTTGAGTAACAGTATCTTGTATAAAGTTAATTTTATCTTGATTAATCACGTCTTTAATATCAAGACGTGTACGGTCATGATGTAATGTACCTGCTGCATTTTCATGTAACCATGTTGCTTGGTAGTGGTAGCTATTTTTATTTACTAATGTAATGTCCGCTTCATTTGCAGATAATGTTTTTTGAAGTCGAGTAGCAGTAATGATTCCACCATACCCAGCTCCAAGGATTACAATCTTAGGCTTATTCATGATATACATACCATCCTTTTAAATTATATTAAGTACTTTCAATTTGCTTTAATATCTCTAAATTTATAAGTAAGCTCAGTAGTGAGCAATCTAATTCATTATAACTTAGTACATTAACGAGCAAACTACTATATAGGGATATTTGTCTAAATATTTCGTAATAATTGTCACAAAATGTTAACAATTAGCCTATAACAATATTAAAGTTTTTTGCATAGAATTTCAAGCATAATCTAAACGCTAGAATTCTCAAAATATTAAGCCAAATTAATTATTTCTTAATTCATCCCCCAGTTTTACTAAAAAAATTTCTACATTAATTTAATGACCCAATTTTATTTTATCAGCATAAAATATGATACTATTTTATAATAGATAACGATCATTTATGCATGAGGGGGTTATTCCGTTATGAAAGATGAAAAAGTATATGATATTACAATAATTGGTGGAGGACCAATTGGTTTATTTACTGCTTTTTATGGTGGAATGAGACAATCTAGTGTAAAAATTATTGAGAGCTTACCTCAACTTGGCGGTCAATTATCTGCACTTTACCCTGAAAAATACATTTATGATGTAGCTGGCTTTCCAAAAGTACGCGCTCAAGAGTTGATCAATAACTTAAAAGAACAAATGAAAAAATTTGAACCTACTGTATGTTTAGAGCAATCGGTTCATTCAATTACAAAAGGTGATGATGGAGTATTCCATTTAGTTTGTAATGATGGATTTGAGCACTATACAAAAGCTATTATCATTACCGCTGGAAATGGTGCATTCCAACCACGTAAACTTGAAATTGATGGTTCTGAACGTTTTGAAAAAGCAAACTTACATTACTTCGTAGATGACATGAATAAATTTGCTAGTAAACGAGTTGTTGTTTTCGGCGGCGGCGACTCTGCTGTTGACTGGTCGTTGATGCTTGAACCAATCGCTGAAAAAGTAACATTAGTTCACCGTCGTGATAAATTTAGAGCTCATGAACATAGCGTAGAAAACTTAATGAACTCTAAGGTAGAAGTATCAACTCCTTTTGTACCTGTTGAAATCGTTGGTACAGAACGTATTGAAAAAGTTATTCTTCAAAATGAGAAATCAAAAGAGCGTCTAGAAATTGAAGTTGATGATGTAATCGTTAACTATGGTTTCGTTTCTTCTTTAGGACCAATAAAAAATTGGGGCTTAAAGATCGAAAAGAATAACATTGTTGTTAACTCACGCATGGAAACAAATATTCCAGGCATTTATGCTGCTGGTGATATTTGTACTTACGACGGAAAAGTTAAACTAATTGCTTCTGGCTTTGGTGAAGCACCTACCGCAATCAATCATGCGAAAGCGTACATTGATCCATCAGCGAAAGTACAACCAGGCCATAGTTCTTCAATGTTCTAATAATAAAATTAATTAATCAAAGAACTGTCTAATAGGCAGTCTTTTTTCGGAAATGTTTGTGATGTATTGAACAATACATCCCAAAATTAGTGAACCATTTCACAACTAACTTCGTAAAAATTCATCTCATTTTTTTATCTACACTATATAATAGTACCTTACTTAAAAAAAGATTCAACAATTTAAACTAAATTTGTAAAAATATTAACAAATAAGAAATTAGTCTAGTTTGTTTAATAGAAAAATTCTATTCTTTTGATTTACATTCTTCCTACTGCCTTCTTTTGTATATTTCATGTATATTATCTAATTCAATATAAACATAATTCTCTTGTTCAAACACATAAAAAACCTCCCCTAATAGTTTGTTTTTCAACATTAACTATCGAGAAGGCTTATGATTCACAAGATTTAATACTTTTAGGGTTGTAATAAAATTGCTTGTGTACACTCAATTTCGCCATGTAATTCATAACCCTAAACAAATCATCAATTTGTTAACACTCTTCAGGAGTACCAGCATTCGTAGCTGTTCTAAAGCTTGAGCCACATCCACATGATGCAATTGCATTAGGATTATCGATTGTAAATCCTCCACCTAATAATGACTCTTTAAAATCAATGACAACTCCTTTTAAAATTGGAGCACTTTCATTATCAATTAAAAACTTAATGCCATGATATTCTAACTCCATGTCATCGTCATTTTTTTGTGGATCGAAACCAAGACCATATGATAATCCAGAGCACCCTCCACCTTTGACACCTAAACGTACAAAAGTATTTTGATCTTCTTCGTTTTCAATCATTTCTTTTATTTTTAAGCCTGCTTGTTCAGTAACTGTAATCATTTATTTCACTCCTCTTTGAGTATAGTATATGCCTTCTGTTATTGTAACTGCTGGGCCTTTCATCAAAACATCGCCATCAGCAGACCAAGTTATTTGTAAATCTCCACCTTGTAAGTGAACAGTAATCGGTTCATCTCGATTATATTTACTTTCTTGGACCATCGCGACTACTGCAGCACAAGCTCCTGTTCCACATGCTTGAGTTATTCCTGAACCGCGCTCCCATACAGAGAAATTTATCTCATTATGCGGCAAACATTCGATAAATTCAACATTTACGCTTTCTGGGAATAATTCATGTTTTTCAACAAATGGGCCTAAAGTTGTTAATGGAGCATTCTTTATATCACTTACTTCAAAAACGGCATGAGGATTTCCCATTGAAACAGCTGAAAATTCATAGTATTCTTCTTCAAATAAAATTTTATCTTTAGCAAATTCTTGTTCATTACCGGTCATTGGAATTTGAGTTCGTTGAAATACTGGTTTGCCCATATTGACTGTTACTTGATTAACAACATTATTTTCTACATGTACTGTTGCTTTTACAATTGTACTTATCGTTTCAATCGTAAATGAATTATTATTTACAATCCCATTTTCAAATGCATACTTTGCAACGCATCTTAAACCATTGCCACAATTTTTAGCTTCTGATCCATCATTATTAAATATTCGCATTTTTACTTCTGCAACTTCTGAAGGACAAATTAAGATTAATCCATCACTACCAATACCTGTATTAACATTTGAAACGTCAACTGCAAGATTAGAAAGTTCTTCTTCTTTTAGTTTTTCTTCAAACATATTTACATATATATAATTATTTCCTAGTCCATGCATCTTTGTATAACGAAAAGAATTCATTTTCATGACTCCCTATTTTTTTTTATTAATATAAGTATAGAATTTAAATGAATTGAGCACAATAAGAACATCCCCCGTTTCTCGATATAGAAACATTTTAAGAGCATTCACTATTTTGAATGCTCATTTTTTTTGCCCTTATTATTCACTTTTATATAATTCAAAAATAGTGTACTCATTAAAATAAAATTTGTTATTTGTAATCTCAATTCTTCTCATACTTTTTACCTAAATATAAATGGTAAGAGATAAGAAAATAAAAAATGGGGTAAGTTGTAAGATAGAGGGGTTTATTGTTGAAATAGCTCGAAAAAACGCAAAAAGCACTGCTAATTTTTAACAGTGCTTTTTATATTAACATATTTTCTTCTAAGAAAATATAAATATTATCAACTAACTCAGTAGCAGTTTCACCAGTTACAACTTCTCCTTCAACTAGTGCAAAAAGTGATAGACTACATTTTCCGCAATATCCAAGGCAGCCATATTCTAGTATGTCTAGATTTGGATCACGTTCTAGTTGCTCTAACGCTTTTTGCGCTCCGTCAGATAGGTTTTTTATACAAAATTCGACTAATGGTCTCACTATTTTTCACTCCTTGCTCTTCATAAAGTTACTCTTTTTTTCTTAAAACGTCAATCCTTTTGAGAATAAATGGAAGGTGCTTTATTTTACCGAGTTAAGCGTTGTTATTTTAGCATAAAATATATATAATATAATTGTCGAAAAATAGAAAATTTTTTTCATTCAACGCTAATAAAACTAAAGGGGAACATCAACTATGAAAAACCTCGTATTACTAGGAGCCGGATATGGAAATATTCGTGTTTTGTCACGTCTATTAACTTCTGATTTGCCTGAGGATGTTCAAATCACATTGATCGATCGAAATTCTTTTCACTGCTTTAAAACTGAATATTATGCATTAGTTGCAGGTACAGTTCCAGAACAGCATATTAGAATTCCATTACCAACTCACGAGAAATTAAAGGTTGTATATGGGGATATTACAACAATTGATACGGCAAACAAGAAAGTAGAATTAAGCAATGGGAAATCAGTTTCTTACGATGATTTAATTATCGGTTTAGGTTGCGAGGATAAGTACCATAATGTACCTGGTGCAATGGAACATACTTATAGTATCCAAACAATTGAAAAAACAAGAAACGCATACGAAAATGTTAACAGTTTACCACCAAATTCTGTAATAGGTGTTGTTGGAGCTGGCTTAAGTGGAGTAGAAGTTGCAAGTGAATTAAGAGAAAGTAGAAGCGATTTACAAATTTTACTTTTTGACCGTGGAAGCCGTATTTTATCAATGTTTCCAGAAAAACTTAGTTATTATGTACAAAACTGGTTTATTGAGCACGATGTTAAAATTATTAGCAATTCAAACATTACAAAAGTTGAGCAAAATACGTTATTTAATCATGATGATGAGATTCATTGTGACGCTGTTATTTGGACAGCAGGTATTCAACCAGTTGAAGTTGTCCGCAACTTAGAGGTAGAAAAAGACAATACTGGTAGAATCGTCGTAACGAAATATCATCACATGCCAAATGATGAACATGTTTATGTAGTTGGGGATTGTGCTGCATTACCATACGCACCTTCAGCACAGTTAGCTGAAGCTCAAGCTGAACAAATTGTAATGGTTTTACAAAAAAAATGGGCAGGTGAAGACCTTCCAGAGGTAATGCCTCAAATAAAATTAAAAGGTATTATGGGATCATTAGGTAAAAAACATGGTTTTGGACTATTTAACGAACGCCCACTTCTCGGACGAGTTCCAAGATTGATTAAATCTGGAATCTTATGGTTATATAAATATCACAATGGTTGATTAATACACGTTCTTTAGATTTACTATATACTAAAGACCCCTTAACTAAGTTGATTGTTAAGGGGCTTTTTTTTATTATTCTGTCTTGTCAGGTCTTATAACTTCTTTTACACTTTCAACCATTCCTAAAAGCTTTGTAGCATCTGTTGGAATGACAAGTTTAGATGCATGACCGTAAGCTACTTTCTCTAATGCTTCCATTGAACGTAATTGAACCATTTCTTTTGTTGGTTCTGCATTTCTCCAAACGTCTAATACAAGTTGTTCTCCTCTAGCTTTAGCTTCAGCAAGTTTAATGATTGCCTCTGCTTCCCCTTCAGCTCGTAAAACTTGAGAATCTTTATCTCCACGTGCTTTTTCAACTTGGCTTAAGCGTTCCCCTTCAGCTTCAAGAATTTTTGATTGCTTTTCTCCTTCTGCTTTCAGGATTTTCGATTCTTTCTCACCTTGTGCATTTAATACTTTTTCACGACGTGTACGCTCAGCTTGCATTTGTCGCTCCATCGCATTTTGGATATCAACAGGAGGAATAATATTTCTTATTTCGACACGATTAACTTTCATGCCCCATTTGTCAGTTGCTTGGTCAAGAACTGCACGAAGTTTATTATTAACTGTATCACGACTTGTTAATGTCTCATCTAAATCTAATTCACCAATTAAGTTACGTAAAGTAGTAGCAGTCAGATTAGAAATCGCAGACAATGGATTAGCAATTTCATATTCATGACGGACAACGTCAGTTACTTGATAAAAGACAACTGAGTCAACTTGAATACTAACATTATCTTTTGTAATCATTGATTGTGGTGGAAAATCTACAACAGTCTCACGTAAAGTTTTTTTACTAGCTACACGTTCAACAAATGGCATTACTATATGAATTCCACTCTCTAATTTACGATGGAACTTACCTAATCGTTCCACTAAATATACTTCAGATTGTCTTACAATACGAATACTTGATAACAAAAGTATTATTACGAATAAAACAATAATACCAATTATAATTGGACCAACCATAGAGCCTACATCAGACATATCATTTCTCCTCAATTAATTTATTTGTCACATACAAAGTTGCACCTTCTATTTTTGTTACAACTACCTTTTCATTTAAAGTTAATGGCTCTGTCGAACGGATTGTCCATTCATCACCATAAACTTTAGTCGTACCTACTTTATCATCAAAAACTTCTACAGAAGCTACTATGAGCTCTTTGCCAAGTAATGCATACACCCCATTTTCGATCGTTTTATGCTGGTGGATTCTCTTAGCAAATTTCTTTGTACTAAGCCATAAAATTATTGCACTAATAATAAAAACAATAAAAGTAAAGGTGTTTGAATCTGTTAAATAATTTACAACTGATGCTAGAATGCTCGCAATACCAATCCATAAGAATACAAAAGTTAATGAGAACATTTCAATAATAATTAATAAAACCCCAATTACAAACAAGTAAAGCGCAACCATCCCACCCCTCCTCCCAGTTCTATATATATGCCAAAAATTGTAATTTATTTTACACTTCTATTCTATCATGTAAATTTAAGCTTTTTGCATAAAAATATTGAATTTTATTAAAACATTTTAATTTTGGAGGAATATCAATTTTAAAAAAACCCCTTACATTTTGTAAGGAGTTAAAAATCATTACTGTTCAATTGCGTTATAAACATCTTTTAATTTTGGATTACCTTCACCAACTACATTTCCATTTACTAATACAACCGGATAGAAAAACTCGTCATTTCTTACACGTTCGGCAAAATCTTCTTTTTCATTATTCTCAACATTAAATATATCAACGTATTGAAAATCAAACGATAAGTCAGGATATTTTCTTTGAAGTGCAGCTTGAAGCCATTCAAACGTTTCAATTGAGGACGGCATTCCTACACAACTAGCACAAATTACTTCAGCCCCAAAAACTTCCACTAAAATTTTATTACTCATTTTCTCCTCCTAGCATACAATAAATGTGTGTCCCAATATTTTCAAACACACAAAAGTACTCTGTAATAGATTTTTTCCTCTTAACTGATTATAATAAAATTAGTGAAAGGAGTCGATATGAATGGACATGAAAGAACAAGTACAAGAAGTTTTAGATAAATTAAGACCGTTTTTATTACGCGATGGTGGAGACGTTGATTTAGTTGATATTGAAGATGGAATTGTTAAGCTTCGCCTTTTAGGCGCTTGCGGTAGCTGCCCAAGTTCAACGATCACTTTAAAAGCTGGTATTGAGCGAGCTTTATTAGAAGAAGTACCTGGCGTAATCGAAGTAGAACAAGTTTTCTAATATTTACCATATTAAAAAGAGAGGGAATTTCCCTCTCTTTTTTGTTTTTCACCGTCTGAATCTGCTATTTTAACCAATTAATTTCTCGGATGCCTAACTTTGATGTTGGTAATCCGATTAAATCATAAAACCCACCTAAAAAAGACTCAAATTCCTTTGTATTTTCAAGATAATAAACTAGCTTGCGTTCATACCGCTTTCTTTCTGAATCACTTCTAGCCAAATAGTAGCCTTCGACCGTTTCAAAATAATGAACTGGAAAAAGTAACCTAGCAAATAATAACCGCCAAGCAAACGTTGATAAAGGACTTTTCTTTTCATAACCATAAAAAAATGAAAGGATTTTCTTTTGATAATTATCCGTGTTCTCTAGATATTCATCTCTCACCCATTCAGCAAGATCACGGCTCGGATGATCATAAATCCACTCAATCGGAACTTTTGCAAAATGAATCTCTTTTAATCGACGCTCCGTCATTTTTTGATGACAGATTGTTGCTGCATCAACAACTTGGGGGGTATCATCTAATTCGGTGTCTACAACATATTGGATCGCATTCTCGGTCATTCCAAGATAATAGGGAAAGGATTCAATAAAAATTTGTTCAAAAAAATTATCTGGGTGGCTATTTACTTTATTTTGCCAAAATCTTTCTAATTGCTCTAGCCTTTTCTCCCATAAATTCTTCCATTGACCAATCCTATTTAATCTTTTTAATTCCTCTGAATATTTTCTGCCTCTCAAATGAAACGTTGCTAATTCTTCCCCATAATTATTACTACGTTCGTTTTGTCTCGTACTTTTAAATAAGGAATAATTATTCCCATCAATTTTACTCACATAATACCCTTGAACATTTTGAACAAAAGTTGCGACTGACTGATCTCCTGTTGAGCTCATAAAGTCACTTAAACCTTTCATTTCCTGTAAATCGTCCTCTTTTAAACTGCCAATAGGAGCTAGAAAATACACCCTATTCCGCTGCCAAAACATGTAATATGACTGTACTTGAAGTAATTCAGCTGGTTGAATTTGATAATGATGAAACATGTCTTGAATGATGTTTTGGTTGCGAATAAACATCACCACTCACATCCTTCTATAACCTACTTATTAATATATATGTCACAAATCCCAAAACCTGTACCATACTTTTTACTTTCAACAGATAAACCGAATGGCCATACACAAAAAAGGAGAAAATGACGTAGTATAAATATGAAAAGTGGAAGTAGGTTGGTCAGCCCTGACAAGCGGTTGTTTTTTAACCTTTAATGGAATTGGCTTATAAACTCGTAAGGCCCTCCGTCGGAACTAGACATCTCGAAAAGTGTTAGCATGTTGCTAGCCACATAGAAAATTAACACGCTTCATAATTTTTTATCTATTATTAGCTTTTTTTATAAAGGGGAATAATGTTCAGGTATCGAATCATATATAATTAATCCTCTTATTTCTTTATTAAATAAAGTAACAATTCAGTGAGTAGACAAAGTCCCGAGAATTTATAGTAATTAAATTAATCGATAAGGAAAAGGTGATGACATGGATTATTTAAATCACGATTTAGAAAAGACTGCATTATCGTTGTTAGAAAAAAGAGGCGTAACACTCGATGATATTGCTGATTTAGTATACTTTTTACAAAGTAAATACCATGAAAACTTATCTATGGATGAGTGTAAACACAATGTTGAACGAGTCTTAACAAAACGTGAGATACAAAATGCTATCATTACTGGTATTGAATTAGATATCTTAGCAGAGCAAGATAAGCTTCAGGAGCCTTTGTTAGCTATTATTAAAAAAGATGAAGGCCTTTATGGCATTGATGAAATAATTGCCTTATCAATTGTAAATGTATATGGTTCAATTGGTTTTACAAATTACGGTTATATTGATAAATTAAAACCTGGTATTTTAGAACGATTAAATGACAAATCAACTGGTTTAGTGAATACGTTTTTAGATGATATTGTTGGAGCTATTGCAGCTGCGGCATCTAGTCGTCTTGCGCATCGTGCAGCGCATAAAAAAGCTGATCAACTTAAAGCTGGGGATGAATAAAAAAAAGGGCTCATAAGTTAATTACTTATGAGTCCTTTTTTTATTTTTAAATGTATTTAATCCACTCTTCTAATGAATCTACTGAATATGTAGGCTGCTTTTCATAATTTGAAAGCATCTCTCTAGTCGTAACCCCAGTATGAACAATTAATGTGTCCACACCAGTATTGATCCCTGCCATGATGTCAGTATCATAGTAATCCCCAATCATTAAAGTATCCTCTTTAGCAACTCCTAATACTTTTAATGCTTGCTCCATAATAATTGATTCTGGCTTCCCTATAAAAATTGGTTTTACTGTAGTCGATACAGCGATTACGGAAGTTAATGAACCGTTTCCTGGTAATAAACCTCTTTCAGTAGGAATAGCGATATCACCATTCGTTGAGATAAACGTAGCTCCATTTCTTACCGCGATACATGCTTTAACTAATTTCTCATAATTAATATCTCGATCTAGACCACTAACAACAAAATCAGGATTCTCATCTGTAATTGTCAAACCAACTTCTTCTAATGCAAATTCTAAGCCCTCTTCACCAATCATATAAACAGTTGCATCTGCTTTTTTCTCTTTCATGAAGTTTGCCGTTGCATTGCTTGTTGTAAATACTTGTTCTTTTGTAGTTGGTATATTGAACGAATTAAGTTTATCGGCTACCTGCTCTGGTCTACGTGTAGAATTATTTGTGACAAAAAGATAAGGAATATTTTTTTCCTTCAGAGCCTTAATAAAATGACTCGCCTCTTCTATTTGTTCCTCTCCACGATACATAGTACCATCTAAGTCGATTAAGTATCCTTTATATTGTTTCATTTTGACACTCCTTACTAGTCAGACTGTTCACTTCGAAAGAATGTAAACAAACTATAATTTATTTTTCTTCATCGCTACTAAAAGCATTGATTACACCTAGCTCTTTATCTAAAAAAGTTTGAACCGCAATCGGGAATTCTTTGTATGCTTCTATATTTTCACTTAATGTAATTACTATATTTTCAGTAATTTTCACTGTATAGTCTTGTAATAAATGTTTTCGAATCGGAATTAACTTCTTTATTGAATCTCCAATAGAAGTAGTAATTACTTTTTCATCCATTAATATATCGACAATATCATCATAACTTCCTGGATCTCTCATTATAAAGCCATCAATCATTGTATTACCAATATCTAACATACTGTCAATTAATAGATGTGTCATTCTTTCCAAAGCTAACTCGTCTGTTTTATTATTTGGTTGGCTATTTGACTCATAAAATTCAAGTAGTGAATTCATTACTTCAATTCGATCTAATATGTTTTGACGATTTACAAAGTACATATGTACACTTCCTTCTCAATTCTATCTTCTACATTTTACGGACTTATATTTATTTTATAGCTAAATTCGAAAAAAATCGACAAATGAAAGCGTTTCTTACCGAATTTTGTTATATTATATAGGTGAATATTTTTTGGGGCTAATTTTTGAAGTATGAATTTGTACTATAGGGATGAAGAAGAATAACCCCATATGCAATTTAGAATGTTTTATAAAGTGTGATGATGCATTTTATATTGCTTTAAAAGTTACTTCCGGTGATTTACTAGAAGGAAACTTTATGCAGTAATTTAGTCGAAGCTCATTCAATTAGAATGAGCGACGTAAATTGTGTGACATATTAAATATCATCATCATCTTAATTAAGTATAATGGAGGAATTAAAAATGTCTGATCGTTTTTTCTTATATGATGACACTACTCAAGCAAAAACCCGTTTTGTAAGCTTTATGGGAGAAGAACAAAGACATGATCTTGCTTTAATCTATTCAGATCGTCATTATGGAAAAGTTATCATTTTAGATATGCTAAGTAACCGATTTGCAATTATTGGACAAGATGATTTAAAAGAAGAAGGATATTTAGAATTTGCTTTTGGAATTTCTGAAGAAAAGGCTGCTGAATTATTAGATTTCTTAAATGAAATCATTTACTAATTTCTTGTGGATAAATAAACTATTTTTATTAAATAATCAGAAAAAAGTGGATAACTATAAAGTTGTCCACTTTTTTTGTGATTAAGTCCTCACTTATACACATTTTGTTGAAAGATTCAAACTTATCCACAAGGTTCATACTGTTTTAAAAAATCAAAAAATAACTTTATCCACAGCTAGAAAATAATAAAAACTGATGGGGAGCCATCAGTTTTTTACTTTTTTTACAACAAAATATTTACATCCAAAATTACAGTATTCATAAATATATTCACGTAACGTGCTGATTTTAGAATCATAAGGGACATTTTTTTGAGAATCATCAAAAAATCCTCTTAGTCTTAGCTGCTCATAGCCCCAGTCTCCTACGATGTAATCGTATTTTGACAGGATTTCAGCATATCTAGCTTTAAAGGCTTCTTCATTGAATCCTTCACGGTAATCTTCAACTATTTCATAACAAATATTCTGTACGCAAACCAAATTGTATTCTCCTTCCTTTTACTCCCATAAATATGTAACCAACATTTTTGGCATACTAATTTTACATTGATTATTAAAAGGTGGTATTAATATGCGAAAATATTTAGTCTGTTTGTTAACTTTATTTTTATTAACTGGCTGTTCATTTGGTCCAAGTAAATCGAGACAATTAAATTATGAAGACGTAACATATCAAAATGAACATCGATCAAATCCAACACCAAAACAATTAAATACAAAGCCAATGGAATTAGGTGATGTAAACGCTAAAATGTCAAATAACTCTTACAAAGATTATGGCTTTTCTAGACTACAAAAGCAAGATGTTTTAGGTAAAGATGGTGATTATACACTAACAATTGATAAACAAGAAGTATCAAAATTCATCTCATATTTAGTTGTAAAGTTACCAGATGTAGATGATGCAGCTGCATTAGTGACAGACCAAGAAGTTTTGATTGCTTATCGAGCAAGTGGAGATAAAGCACTAATTAAATCACAGGTCGAAAAAACGGCACAATCTGCACTACCTACTTACTATCATATCTATACTTCTAATTCAATGAAAAATATTAATAGTATCGAGGATTTAAATAAGTACGGCCAACTTAATGATGGACAATTAGAACAAAATATACAAGAACTAGCTGAAGGATTTGACATAAGTAAACAAAGCATGCATTTTGATCAAATTTCAAAATAATGAATAAAGCACTAGCATAATTTGCTAGTGCTTTATTATTATGCTTGTTTTGCCGCCTCTACTTGTTCGTCAGCATGATATGAAGAACGAACTAATGGTCCAGCCTCACAATGTGAGAAGCCTTTTCCTAATGCTATTTCTTTCAGTGCTGCAAACTCGTCAGGAGTATAATATTTCTTTACAGTTAAATGTGTCTTTGTTGGTTGTAAGTATTGACCTAAAGTAATGATATTTACACCTGCTGCACGTAAATCATCCATTGCTTCGTAAATTTGTTCATTTGTTTCACCTAGACCAAGCATAATGCTTGATTTTGTAGGAATGCTAGGGTTAATCTCTTTTGCTCTACGTAAAAATTCAAGTGATCTGTCATACGTAGCTCTTGCACGAACACGTGGAGTTAACTCTCTAACCGTTTCAATATTGTGATTCATAATATCTGGTTTTGCATCCATTAACATTTTAAGGTTTTCAAATTTCCCACCCATATCAGAAGGTAAAACTTCGATTGTCGTAAATGGATTCGCTTTTCTAACTTCTCTAACTGTTTCAGCAAATACAGCTGCTCCACCATCTCTTAAATCATCACGAGCAACCGCTGTAATTACTACGTGCTTTAAGTTCATTTGTGTTACTGATTCAGCAACACGTACTGGCTCTTGTAAATCAAGTTCAGTTGGTAAGCCAGTTTTTACAGCACAAAAACGACAAGCACGTGTACAAACCGCACCTAAAATCATGAATGTTGCTGTTTTTCTAACTGCCCAACATTCGTGGATATTTGGACAACGAGCTTCTTCACAAACAGTGTGAAGATTTTTTGAACGCATCATTTTTTTTAATTCTGTGTAAGATTCATTTGTATTTAATTTTATTTTTAGCCACTCTGGCTTTCTTAAATATTCTTCCTTTTTTGATGCCATTTGAAATTCCTCCAACGTCTATTCGTTTACGACTTATTTCATTTTTTCTTCCAATAGTATATATATTACTACATTTTTGGTCGATATGAAAAACTTTCGTTTGATTATCCCTATAATTTCCATTTATGAAAGTTGCTCCTTTAACCAAACTATAAATATAAATCAATTTAAAGGATGATGGTTTTGAAAAAAATAATTGTACTTTTTTGTATGGTGGTTATCTTCATAGTACCATCATTTACAAATGCAGAAGAAATTGATCAAGCCGAGCTAAATAAAGAACGAATGGCCTTATATAAAAAAGGAGAAACACTAACCTTTATCCCTTGGTATTATTTTGCGGCTATCGATACATACGAACGAAATGTACGAAGTGTAAGAAGAGATATACCAAAACGCGAAAATGGAGTCCTTTCAATCTATATTAAGCCTGAGGATTGGAGCGGACTTTCAAATCCAGTTAAGAAAGACACTTACGCTCCTACTATTCATTTATTTAGTGGGATTGGTTTAGATGGAAATAATGATGGTAAAGCATCAGTAGAGGATGATGAGGATATTTTATACACTTTTATTCATCGTTTACATTTCTACGGGCCAACAAGACAATATATTCGAATGATGCTTTGGGATTATTACCAAAGAGCAATAACTGTTGATATGATCGATGAGTATGCTCGATTATATCAATATTTTGGAAAATTAAATATTGAAGGAAATGCTTTCCCATTACCAATTAATAGTACACATAGTTACCGTAGTACTTGGGGTGCTCCTCGAAGTTTCGGTGGACGAAGAGTTCACGAAGGGACCGATATATTCGCAAATTATGGGACGCCAGTGAGATCAACCTGCTATGGAATTATTGAAACAAAAGGTTGGAATCGAATTGGAGGATGGAGAATCGGAATTCGAGATTTAAATAATAACTATCATTACTACGCTCACTTAGGTGGTTTTAATAAAGATATTCAAAAGGGTCAAATAGTTGAGCCTGGTACACTAATTGGCTATGTTGGAAGTACTGGCTATGGACCTCCTGGCACATCAGGGAAGTTCCCACCTCATCTACATTATGGCATATACAAAGATAACGGCTATGGTGAATGGTCTTATGATCCATATCCTAGACTTCGACTGTGGGAACGACAAAATAGAAATAAAAAATAACATAAAAAGAGGCTGTCCCATGAGTATTTTTTTATGGGTATCCTCTTTTTATTGAAAGTAAGAATGTGGAACGTGAATAAAGGGCATCCAATAGTCAGATCCTCTTGACCTTTTAGGACACCCTTACTCTCTTTTGAATAGTTTATTTTTTTCCATTTGTTATTGACGGTATTTGTTTTGTATTCGGTGTAAATGGAATATAATTTGGTACTTCTCCATCAATAATTTCAGTAGCAATCGGTACTTCAACTTTAACCTTTGTTGATTTTGTACTAAATGGAATAATTACATTCATGTTTACTTCCACATTCATAATAATTTCGACTACAGAATTATTAAATCCAAAAGGCTTAACTTCCTGCGAAACATTTGCTATCGTATCGCCTACTACAGAAAAGCGCACCGGAATGGTAGGTCCGAGTTTACCTAATAGTACTGTATTTGTAATGACACCTATTGGAACCTTTAAATAGAGTCCGTCATGGTCTGTCTCCATTTTTTTCTTTTCTGCACTCGATAAGGATAAAAATGAAAGATCCCCATTTTCAACTCTACGTATGTTTTCTTCAACATGTCGTGTAGTAGAACCAATAATTTTATTGATTAAATATGTATTCGTACTAATTACTTCTTTCCCATTTCCATCTACATCTCTAACGATAATATCCTGTCCCTTTAATTCCTTAGACGCAGATTCATATGCTTTGTTTACAATTGAAGATGCAATTCGTCTCGTTTGTTTCTCAGAATACTTTAAAATTGTAGGTGAGAACATTTTATCAATTTTCCAAAATGAATAGATAGAAAAGATTAAAAAGACAATGGTAATCACAACATATTTATTAGGGAGTACTTTATCTATTGATTTAAAGATTTGAGTATATCCTAATTTAAAACCAACTAATGATTTATTCTTTGAAACAAAAATTTTTTTCTTTGGAACACGTCTATACTTAAACTTTTTCATTGTATCCATGCCCCCTTACTAATGGGTATGCATGTCACTGCCCGTTCATTCTTATAGTATTTAGAGCACAAAAAAAGATGTTCCAACTATTTCATTGAAACATCTCGTTTACTGATAAACTCTTTGTTTTAACGTTTGATCACATTCGATAATTATCAAACTTAATTCATTCATTAGATTCACTTCGTAAGGAATACTTAGCATTTTACCGTTTTCTTCACTTATTCGAATTATTGGACGATCTGTAGCTGCCTCGTTTTGTCTTGTAACAATTCCACTTCTTCCATCACATAATTTTACATATAATCCGGTCGGATAAATCGTTAGTAATTCTTTAAATATCCCGACTAATTTAGCATCAAACAAGTTATCAATACCGCTACTTAAAAGATTTAATCCTTCACTCGGTAGCATTGCTTGTCTATAAACTCTGTTTGAAGTAACAGCATCATAAAAGTCAGCAACCGCAATTATTTTTGAAAATAGGTGTATATCCTTGCCAGAAATACCTTTTGGATAACCGCTTCCGTTGATCCTTTCATGATGTTGTAATGCACACTGTGCAACTATTCGATGAAGATTTATTGTATCCCGTAACAATTCGTATCCTGCAAATGTATGTTGTTTAATTAACTCATATTCTTCTTCAGTCAAACGGTCCGGTTTATTTAAGATTTTTTTTGGAACAGCTATTTTCCCAACATCATGTAAAAGAGCACCTAATCCTAGTAAATCCAGCTCGCTTGTATTTAGTTCTAACTTGATTCCAATTGCTAATGAATACAGCGTTACATTTAATGAATGTGCAAATATGTTTTTATCATACAATAATACGCTCGACAATAAAGCTAGAGCATCTTTATTAAGTATTAATTCATTTAGAAATGATTCTATTCTACCTTTAAGTTTAGGTGCAACCTTTTCTAATGAAAGCCAATTTAGATAATGTGTTTCGTTTTTGAATTTAACGAACGTGTCATTTATTTTTTTTATATTTTCAATGCGAAATTCGTCTGAAATTGCAGTCTCTGTTTTTATGCTTTCTGATTTTAAAGCATGTACAAAAGCGTATCGTACGTTTAATTCATGTAATCGCTTAATCATCTTTTCCGTTAAAGGAATATTTGCACTAACGACTTTGTTTCCATGTTCATTGTACATTGGTTTTCTTAAAATCATACCCGGAACAAGCGTTGATGTTTCGACAACTCTCATAGATTTCTCCCTGGACTACTTTTTAATAAAATATATGGCGCACCGTAACAGTTAATACATTGATTCTTTTTGTTTTTTTTTCAACATTAGTGAAAATCAAATTTACTTATACTTGTCTACATACTAAAAGCCACTAGAATTTAGTGGCTTTTTATACCATTTTTAATAACGCGTCTCTTCCAATCATTCCTTTTTGAATGCCGAATTTCTCAGCTTCAATCGTAACTGACTCCAAAGGCGCATTTAATAATTCTTCTATTGTTTTTACGCCAACTGCACGGCCAGCAATAATTTTGCGATCGCGTAATCTATCATTCAATAAAGCTACATCTAATGCTCCACACATTATATAACCGTTGTCATTCATGACGACCAATAAAGTAGTTTTTGGCAGTAAGACTGTAACAGCATTAAATGTATGATTATCGATTGTAATTGGGCTTAAATTGATCAAGTTCAACGCTCCTTTCTCATTCTAAAATATGAGAAAAAAACGAAATTGAAGCCTGTCTAATCTTGATAAATTTTATACACTTTTTAAAGCCCAAAATAATACATCTCGAATAAATTCTGGCATGAAAAATCTTTTATGATCGGCATCACGGATTTGCGGAATTAAATGACCAAAAGTAAATAAATCCAAGGTTCCGATTATATATTTGCGATTTAAATCTAATCCTTCTCCATTTATGAAGATATCTTCTTGATAGAAGTGCCTCTTCTTATCACGATCAACAATCATGATTCCATCGTAGACCATTCTCCCGATTACTTTCCCTCTAAAACCAAAGCCCTTCATCTTCAAATGAGTTAACTCTTTATCTTCACAACGATTTAAAGCATCAAGTAATTCCATGCCAGATAAATGGACGAGACAAGGATTAATTGGGTGCGGGCATATTCGATGAATGTCGCCCTTATTAACATGACCTTGTGCTAATCCATCAAGCAAAATACCTGAATTCAGTATACTTACATCCGCCTTAGTCCATTGTCGAAGAGCACTTGCTAATAATTTCGGCAATGGACTATCTTTAAACCAATTCACACTCATGTTACTCGTTAGCAGTGTCACAGGTTCACTTAAAATTTCCCCACTTAACCTCATTAAATTAGCCAACATTATTTTCGTCGTTTCATCTTGATAATATTTAGGTACTTTATGTACTTCAGTAACAGAAGCTTCAGTATTTATTATACTTTTCGATTCTTTATTCAAAGTAATTAAAACTTCACCTAAATAGTTACCATGTTTACCCGTGCCACAAAGTAAAGTTTCCCCAGCATATTCACCATTTGGAAATAAATGATGAGTATGTGCACCTAAAATAATATCAACTCCCGAAAATTGCTCGGCGATTCTTTGGTCATCCCTCATACCTAAGTGAGAAAGTATAATAACTAGATCTGATTGTTCTCTTACAATTGGGAGAATTTCATTCAACGCTTCGAATGGATCTTTTATACTCCAACCTAAAGTTTCATAAAACACAGGATAAGCTACTGTTAATCCAATTACACCAATCTTTACTCCACTTTTTTCATATATTTTATAAGGTTTACTAAAACTCTTAGTATCTACATCTGAGATTGTTAAATTACCTAGCAACACCTCAAATTTTGCATCCGCGTAAAGATTTAAAAGCTCACTTTTAGATAAAGTAATCCCTTCATTGTTCCCTATTGTAACGGCATCAAATTGAGCAGCATTTAAAAGCTCCACATTCCCCTTGCCTAATGTCGCCTCCGAAATTGGATGAAAACGATCAACGAAATCGCCAATATCAAAAGTAAGTGTCGCCTCGCCTTTTCCTTTAGCCAGTTCTCTTTTAGACTTAAGCAAACCGACAATTGTTGGCCACGTTTCAAAGTGGCTGTGAATATCATTTGTATGGAACAACCGAATATTTATTGTCTGACTTGGTTCCATTGTTCCACCATCCCTAATCTAAATATTTTCTATAATTAATTTTATTCCATATAATAACACAACTAACCTCAAAATTAGTGCAATCGTTTCAGTTTTTAATTTTTGATTAATAAATGCCCCAATCTTCCCACCAAACCATGCACCTGGTATAAGTAAAAGGATGTAATAGAAATTTACTTCTCCTAGAGTAATATATGAAATTGAACTACCAAGAGTTGTAAACATTACAACAAACATTGACGTGGCAACGGCCAATTGTGGAGGAAAGCCGAATAAAAATGCCATCATTGGGACTAATAATATCCCTCCACCAATTCCGAATAATCCTGAAATGATTCCAACACAAATAGATAATGAAATTGCGAGTGGTAGACTATAACTATATGTATATGCTTCGCCCTCATCATTTGTATATGTACGTATAATCCCTTTATGTACTTCCTTCGACTTTTTATTTAATTTAGATGAAATAAATAGAAAGATTGAAATACAGATTAAAAATAAACCAAAAAATAACGTAAACCGCTCTGTATTTAAAAGCGAATTGATATATGTACCTAATAAACTACCAGGAACACTACCAATTAAAAATAAAATACCACTCTTATAATCAATTCGTTTTTGCTTATGATACGAAAGGGTGGATGAGAGCGAAGAAAACACAATTGTAATCAGTGAAGTTCCAACCGCAACATGAATCGGCACAGTCGAAAAAGCAGATAAAAAGTGATCAATAGTAAGCAGCATTGGCACAATGATAATGCCCCCGCCTAATCCGATCAATGAACCGACTGTTCCTGCAACTAGTCCTATACTGACTAAAATAAGAATTTGTAGAACGATATCCAACCTAACTTCTCTCCTTCAATATGTAAAAATATACTTTTCTCTATGTTTTACATACTAGTTTAGCATAAAAAAACTCGGATATCTCCGAGTATACTCTAAAGCAATTTAATACAATCTCTTAACCTTTATTTTAAAACACTCAAATTTGCAATCCATGGTCCTACGTCCGTTTTGTATCTTTTTGCCATTACCCTTGCAATTTGCGTGATATGAGTTAAATCATGCACGACCCAGGTAGACAGTAATTCTCTTAACTTAACATGCCCAAGCTCTGGATGAATTCCTTCTAACTCTAGATGTTCTTTCGAATCAACTAATAATTGTAGTTTAATTATATTTTCTGTTCTTACATTCTTGAATTCAAGTAGTCTTTCTTCGATTGATTTCTCATGCTTTTCATTTAAATGCGAAAAACGATCGAACAGAGGAAAGTGGTTGTTACCTTCTTTATATAAGATGCAATTTAACCTCGGAATCCAATTTGTTTTTTCACACTCAATTAAATGATCAATTACCTCAGATGCATTCCACGTTCCTTCACCTTCATTGCAGTTTAACCAAGATTGAGATAAACCAGATAAAAATGATTCTAATGATTTGGGTGTTCTTTCTAAAACTTCAATTGCTTCTTTTAGGTTAAAATTCATAAAAACATCCTCCAAATTATGTTTTTTACAAATCTATTTTCTTGCCAAGTAAATTTTACCATAAATAAACTAATTTAATTTATTAAATACCATTTTAATCTTTCAAACTAGAAAATTCGTAAAAATTACCATAAAGCAATGAAAATAGAAAAAGCACGGCAAGATTGCCATGCTTTTAAGGTGTAGGGGCCTAACATAAAAATCTCAAGATGTTTGATTCTAAACTAAATACTATTCCATTTTCTCTAATTCTGCTTTTATTTTGTCTATTGTCATACCCTTATATTTTAATTTAGGTTCTGGTGCATTCGTCATAGATGGATTTTTTAACTCGTAATTTTTCTCAATAAATGCAAAGTCTGTCATATCAACCTTGCCATCAAAATTAATATCCGCAGCACGCTTATTCGTACCCCAATATGTTTGCATATAAATTGCGTCCATAACGTCAACGACTTGGTCACCGTTCACATCCCCGGCTTCTAATTGCACTTCACCATACATATTGTTCAATTCACCACGATACTGATCACCCGATTGTTTAAACAATGTAATTGGTCTACTATATTTAAAATGACCTGGCACATGAATAGTGAACATCATTTCTTTATTTGTGACAGGCAGCTTAATTGTTGCTTTAGGCCATAAGTATGTCCCATAAATCGATGATGTAACAGGATTAGACACTACAGAACCATTGTATACTTTGTTATTAGAATCGGTAACATATGCAGTCGCACCTATATTTGTATAATCCCTCATGTCTAATTGGTTTCCAACAAACGTGTAATGTAATCCTTCAGCAATAGGTGAAAAAGTTAATTGTGAGAACGATGGTTTCACATAAGATTCTACCGATAAACTAGGAATCGAAATTTCCGCTTTATCTGTATTTACATAAGTAGAAGTAAGATTTTGTAATTGTAAAATCCCTTCATAATACTCTTCATTCTTTACTTTTACTTTAACATCTACCATTGGAGTTGTTCCAGTTATGCCATCTGGGTTATTTATTGCTACATGTATCGTATGTTTATTCAACTCTCCATTACTAGCTAATTCTTTATGTTCTAACTGTATGTTAGATGATTTTTTCAGCAATTCCTGACGAACAGATACACTATCTATTTCAAAATTTTTACCTAAATAACCAAAAGTAAATGTTTGATCATTTAAATTTTTAACATTATTTGCTGTTAGTGTGTAAGTAACTGTATCTCCCATCGTTGGGTTAACATGATCTGGTTTAGCAGCTACGTATTGAGTTCCTTTTTTTACAAAATAGGTTACTTGTGCGTTCGGATAATCAACTGCGCTTGATACACCTACACCAAAGAAACGAACTGGAAGAATTGGGATCGTATCATCAATTGGCATCATCGCATTAAACGTACCATCTGGATTTAAAAGAACATTACCATTTGCAGTATTTGCTGTTTTGTCTGGTTTTAGTAAATCTCTATTATAATAAAACGCTACTTTATTTGCAGTTTGATCCTTAGCAAAGCCGTATTCATTCATCGCTTTAATATTGTCTTCGTCAATTGATCCCGTAACTAGAACTGATTTTTGTCCATCTTCATATTCGTAAACACCATGAGGAAGAGAAGTAATATTAAATTTTGGCGCCGTATTATCTACAAATAAATAAGTGTCTGAATTAAATGTATTCCCTTGGTCATCTGTTGCAATTGCCCTAAATTTATAGTTTCCATGTTTAATAAAATCTGTAAAATGATCAAATTGAGATGAAATATATCCAGGCTCAGAAGAAAACGGCTTACTTTGATCACCTGTAAATGGTGTACTAAACCCTAGGTTTACCGTATTATAACTTGTATTTGGATTTATGCCAGTTCCACTAACATACCCTGAATGTCCCAAGATTTTGTCAGTTTTTGGATCCAAATATAAGAAATCAATTCGTTTTACATGTCCTTTAAATTTAAAGTTCACAAAAAAACCGCTTACTGAAAATACACTTTGATCAAAAGTGGAGTTTGCAGCAATTGCATGTGTTCCTGAAATGTCGAATGCTTCAAATTTGTTTTCTTCATATGTTACACCAAACGGTACTTGGTACACTTCTGCAGGGTTATTCTTGTTAGTATAGGTTACATCCCCTTCATAGATGCCTGTTTCGGCGGTTTTTGGAATCGATAAAAACACGGATGTTTTTTTACTACTATTCCCTTTTACTTTTATAGAATTTTCAGTTAGAACCTTAACTCCGTTTTTCTCTGCGTCTTTTGATCCTCTTAAATCTGTTTGATATTGTACTTTCACATCAAATATTTTAGCTTTTTCCCCGTTGTTACTAATCTTTACGGAACGTGAATCTGATAAGTCTTTTCCTGTTAAAACTACTCTCCCGAAACTAAGTCCACCAGTTTCTTCATTAATTACTTTCGTTTCTCCATTTTCAATCGTATTTGTTTTATCTTTAACTGTAATTTCAATAGTTGAATGAATCGCCTTATATGGATCCACACGCCCTGCCCCTTGCTCAAAAATACTATATGGTTTGCTTAATGAATCTGCAGTATTCATTAAAATACTCTTAACGTCAGATGGTTGTAAATTAGGATTTGCTTCTAGTAAAAGTGCAGATATACCAGCAACAACTGGAGATGCCATCGATGTGCCCGATAAGCGTGCATAAGCATTATCATAATTATCTCCTTTATCACCGTTTATCACATCAGATGGAACCGTAGACATCATCGTCACTCCAGGTGCAACTACTTCTGGTTTTATATCATAATTAGTTAGACTAGGTCCTCTAGAGCTAAATGTAGCCAAGTTATCACCTTGGGTTTTTAGTTCCTTCATCTCACCAAAAGTGAAACTAGTTTTACCAGCATCTACCTTCTCTTTTATTGCCAATCCGTCCACATTGCTTAATGAAAATGTTGGAATGTAATTTTGTCCTTCAGCCAAATAAGCAGGAATATGTCCCTCTGCTGCATTATCATTGAATAAAAGCACCGCAGCTGCACCATTATTTTTTGCAGTCGTAATTTTATCAGCAAGTGGAATATTACTCCCACGGCTTATTAAAGCAATTTTTCCTTTTACATCTTTTCCTGTAAAATCAGCTGCTGCACCCATTCCTGCATAAACAACTGGAAACGATCTTCCTTTTAGGTTTTTGATATCATCTTTATACCCAAACGCCATTGCACGTAAATCTGCTGTGACTGTGTCTATTGTCCCTTTATAGTTTGCCACAGTAAGAGGTACATCACTTGCACCAACAGTAATTGCTAATGCCGCAGCACCTGGCGTACCTAATGTATACATTCCATCACCAGAATTACCTGCAGATAAAACTGCTGTGACCCCATTTAATACAGCATTATTTACCGCTATACTTAAAACATCCATCGGATTATTTGTAGCGGAGCCCAATGACATATTAATAACGTCCATCCCATCCTCAGTCGCTTTCTCAAGTGCAGCGATAATTCCATTAGTTGCACCCGATCCATATGGACCTAATACACGATATGCATATAAATCAGCACCCGGGGCAATACCTGTAGTTGCATATTTACTGTTATTTACACCTCGACCGCCAATTGTTCCTGAAACGTGCGTACCGTGTTCAGTGTAATATGTATTACCACTTGAGTTTTTTTCTGCCTTTCCTGATTTCTTCCAATCCTCGTATGTCGTTTCCATTGGATCATTATCATTATCTACAAAATCGTATCCACCTTTAAAGGCTCCCTTTAAATCCGGATGGTTATAATCCATACCAGTATCTAAAATTCCAACTTTAATGTCTTTACCCGTATGCCCTTCAGCATGTAACTTGTCCACTTGTAAAAAGGAGCGCTCATCAGCCATTCCCAACCCCATCTGTTCTGGAGCAATATCTTTAGTCTGGATTGGCGGTTCCGCATTAATCACTACATCACTATAAACCGCTTTAACAGTTTCCGATTTTAGTAAGTTTTCAACTTGATTTGCAGGAAGTTTCATCGAAACACCATTAAATGTTGTTTTAAACGTACGATTCACTTTGTATGTAGAGGCTTTCTTAGCTCCATTTGCCGAAAATACTTTTGCTAAATCATTTTTAAAAGAAGCATGTGAATCATCTACTAGTTGATCTGCTTCTTCTTCGTCTAAAACTTTACCTTCTGTTGCTGCTTCTAATACTGCTGCTTTTGATGTAGGTTGTTTAAATTCTACAATGATGGAGATTTCCTCTGAACTATTTTTGTCAATATTTGGTGCTAAGTGTAAGCCCGTATCGTTAATTGATTGTAAGCTTACTAGAGCTTTCTTTTGCTCAGGAGTTAAATTATTAAGTAATTGCTCTGTTTGATTCAAACTTCCAGATGAGTTTTCTTGTTGTGAATTGTTGATTATAACTTTTTGAGTTGTCGTAGTTGCATGGGCTTTAGAAGAGGTACTCAAATATGAAGCTAGTAAACTGCTAGAAGCTAATCCTACTCCTAGAGCAACGGTTGAGACTTTTTTTAATTTCTTTTTCATCCTTCAATCCACTCCTCGAAAATAAAAATAATGATGAGGAAAATTGAATGGCTCAATTTGAAATTTCCGGTTACTAATTGCTTCTTTTGAAGCTTAGATATTTCTAATTGAAATTACTCCCATTCAATTTTCATACAATTCGAATTATACAGATAATTATTATGTCTCTCAATCGTATGAAGGCGTGTTATTTTAAGGTGAATATTCTCATAAAATGCTAACAATTCGAGGACTTTTAACACGACACGACATAATTCTCTCAATTATTAACACGACTAAAAGAACCACTGAAATCAAAACAAATGCATCCAATGGTTCTTTTCCTATTAGTTCTTTAACCTCAAAAAACCCTGCTACCAATTGGCAACAGGGTTTATCTTTATTCAATGGATTAACCAATTGAACCTTCCATCTCGAATTTAATCAGACGGTTCATTTCAACTGCGTATTCCATAGGTAATTCTTTTGTAAATGGCTCAATGAAGCCCATTACGATCATTTCTGTAGCTTCTTGCTCAGAAATACCACGGCTCATTAAGTAGAATAATTGCTCTTCAGACACTTTTGAAACTTTCGCTTCGTGCTCAAGAGAAATGTTGTCGTTTAAGATTTCGTTGTATGGAATTGTATCAGAAGTTGATGCATTATCCATAATTAACGTATCACACTCGATATTTGAACGAGATCCAGCTGCTTTACGTCCGAAGTGTACGATACCACGGTACGTTACTTTACCACCATGTTTAGAAATTGATTTCGAAACGATTGTAGAAGAAGTATTTGGAGCTAAGTGAATCATTTTAGCACCAGCATCTTGGTGTTGTCCTTTACCAGCAATTGCAATAGAAAGTGTAAGACCACGAGCTCCTTCACCTTTAAGGATTACTGCTGGGTATTTCATTGTTAGTTTTGAACCAATATTTCCATCGATCCATTCCATTGTTGCGTTCGCTTCACAAACAGCACGCTTCGTAACTAAGTTGAATACGTTATTCGCCCAGTTTTGAATTGTTGTATAGCGGCAGTATGCATCCTTTTTGATGATGATTTCTACTACTGCAGAGTGAAGTGAGTTTGTTGTATAAACAGGAGCAGTACATCCTTCAACGTAATGTACGTGTGCACCTTCGTCAGCAATAATTAATGTACGCTCAAATTGACCCATATTTTCTGAGTTAATACGGAAATATGCTTGTAATGGCGTGTCAACTTTAACACCTTTTGGTACGTAAATGAATGATCCACCAGACCAAACTGCAGAGTTTAATGCAGAGAATTTGTTATCTGTTGGTGGAATTACTTTACCAAAGTGTTCTTTGAAGATGTCTTCGTGTTCACGTAATGCAGTATCTGTATCAGTAAATAAGATTCCAAGATCAGTTAAATCTTGTTTCATGCTGTGGTAAACTACCTCAGATTCATACTGTGCAGATACACCTGCTAAATACTTTTGTTCAGCTTCAGGAATACCTAATTTATCAAACGTATTTTTGATTTCTTCAGGTACTTCATCCCAAGATTTTTCTGTTTTCTCTGATGGCTTTACATAATAAGTAATTTCATCAAAGCGTAAATCAGACATGTCTCCACCCCATTGAGGCATTGGCATATCATAGAAATGTTGTAAAGATTTTAAACGGAAATCTAACATCCATTGTGGTTCATTTTTCATGCGTGAAATTTCTTCAACGATTTCTTTTGTTAATCCACGTTCAGAACGGAAAATCGATACGTCACGATCATGAAAACCATATTTATAATCACTAATATCTGGCAAATTAGTAGACATTTATCTTGCTCCCTTCTAATAGAAGAGGAGGTTTAAAGCTCAGAAGTTATTCTGATTTTAACCCCTTCTCCATCGCTTTCCATGCAAGTGTTGCACATTTAATTCGTGCCGGAAACTTTGAAACACCTTGTAGTGCTTCAATATCATCTAAATCAATTGATTCATCATAATCTTTTCCAAGCATCATATCTGAAAATATTTGAGCAAGCTGTAGGGCTTCCTCTATTTTTTTACCTTTAATTGCGTGAGTCATCATTGAAGCTGATGCCATTGAAATTGAACAGCCTTCACCGTCAAAACGAGCCTCCGATACAATTCCATCATCAACCTTTAAACGAAGTTCAATGCGATCACCACAAGTTGGGTTATTCATGTTTACTGTTAAATCGTTTTCTGATATTGCCCCTACCCCTTTATTACGAGGGTTTTTATAATGGTCCATTATCACGCGACGATATAATGCATCTAGATCTATATTTCGATTAATAGACATCGCTAAAGTACTCCTTCGTTTTTACTAGTCCTTTTACAAAAGCATCTACATCTTCTTTTGTATTATACAGATAAAAACTTGCACGAGCTGTAGCTGATACCTTTAACCATCTCATTAATGGTTGAGCACAATGATGACCTGCACGAACAGCAATTCCTTCTACATCTAATACAGTTGCAACATCATGTGGATGCACATCTTCCACATTAAATGTTACTAGTCCTGCACGATGCTTCGGACCATAAATTGTTACACCTTTCACAGTAGATAACTGCTCAAGTGCGTAATTTGCAATCTCGTGTTCATGCTTCTCGATATTATCCATACCGATTTCCGTTAAGAAATCAATTGCAGCTCCTAAACCAACTGCACCAGCAATGATTGGCGTTCCACCTTCAAATTTCCAAGGTAGTTCTTTCCAAGTAGAATCTTGTAAGTCAACGAAATCAATCATTTCCCCACCGAATTCAATTGGCTCCATATTTTCAAGAAGTTGTTTTTTACCATAAAGTACACCGATACCTGTAGGGGCGCACATTTTATGACCTGAAAAAGCGTAAAAATCGCAATCTAAGTCTTGAACGTCAACCTTCATATGTGGCGTACTTTGTGCACCATCAACTAGCATGATTGCTCCATGCTGATGAGCAATTGCTGCAATCTCTTTAACAGGATTAATCGAACCAAGTACATTTGAAACGTACATAATTGCAACTATTTTTGTATTTGAGTTAATTGTAGCTTTTGCTTGCTCAACGCTAATTGTTCCATCTTCTTCTAATGGTATATATTTTAATGTTGCGCCAGTAGCTTTAGCAACCTGTTGCCAAGGAATGATGTTACTATGATGTTCCATATAAGAAATCACAATTTCATCTCCAACTTTTAGGTTCGTTCTTCCGTAACTAGCAGCAACTGTATTGATTGCAGTAGTAGTACCTCTAGTAAAAATAATCTCTTCGATCGATGATGCATTAATAAATTTACGTACTTTATCACGAGCTCCCTCGTATGCATCAGTAGCTTTCGTTCCAAGAGTGTGTACACCTCTATGAACGTTAGAATTAATTTCTTTATAATAGTTAGCAACAGCATCAATTACTTGAACAGGTTTTTGTGAAGTTGCAGCACTATCCAGATATACTAAAGGATGTCCATTTACTTCTTGATTTAATATCGGAAAGGCTTCACGGATTGCTTTAACATCCATTACTTAACCTTCCTCTCAATTACATCAACAAGCATTTTTTTAACTTCTTCAATTGGTAATTCCGAAACTACAGGTGCTAAGAATCCGTGAATAACTAAGCGCTCTGCTTCTTTCTTCGGAATACCGCGACTCATTAAGTAGTAAAGTTGAGTTGGATCTACTTTACCAACTGAAGCAGCATGACCTGCCATTACATCATTTTCATCAATTAATAGAATTGGGTTTGCATCACCACGAGCTTTTTCACTAAGCATTAATACACGAGAAGTTTGTTGTGCATTAGACTTAGAAGCACCATGTTCAATTTTACCAATACCATTAAAGATTGAAGTAGCAGCATCTTTGGATACACCATGTTTTAAGATCCAACCTTCAGATCCTTTACCATAATGTATAATGCTTGTCGTAAAGTTTTGAGTTTGCTCTCCACGACCTACAGTTACCATTTTCAAGTCACCGAAAGATCCGTCTCCAATTAGGTTTGTAACATTTTCAAAAATTGAGTTTCCGTCGTTCATAAGTCCAAGTGCCCACTCAATTTTGCTATCGCGACCTGCGTGTCCACGACGAACAACATATGCAGTAACGCCTTTAGCTAAAGTATCTACAGCTCCATAACGAACTTTTGCATTATCTAAAGTAATTACTTCTGTTACAACATTTACAACAGCCGCATCTAAATCAGCAGATGTAGAAACATAGTTTTCAACATAAGTAACTTCACTGTTAGCTTCTGCAACAACAAGAACGTGGTTATAAGCAGGAACAGTTTCACCGTCTACTACGAAAATAGATTGGACTGGTTTTTCTAATACTACATTTTTAGGAATGTATAAGAAAGCTCCACCGTTAACTAATGCTGCATGTAGAGCAACTAATTTATTTTCATCGACTTTAACAGCCTCTGTCATAAAATATTTTTTCACAAGATCTTCATGATCTTTAATTGCAGTGTGTAAATCTACGAATACTACACCTTTTTCTTTCGCTTCTGAAGAAAGAGAGTGATATACTGCAGACCCATTATATTGTACGTAAACTGATTGATCAGCGTCTTCATTCATTAAAGCAGTTACTGATTCAGGTAATTGTTCCTTCGTAGGAACATTGCCAGTTGTAACATTAAATTCTTTTCCAAAGAAATCCCATTTAGAGATATTTGTTTTATCTGGCTTTGGAAGAGAAAGTATTTCAGCTTTTGCAAGTGCATTTAAACGGAACTCTGTGAAATATGCAGGTTCGTTTAACAGTGCAGAAAGCTGCTTTACTGTTTCTTGACTAAATGGAATTGTAGTACCAGTTGTCATGCGAATCCCTCCTATCCGATTAAGCTTCTTGCCCAACAGTCTCGTCTTCGATACCTAACTCTTGTTTAATCCAGTCATATCCTTCAGCTTCTAAACGAGCAGCTAATTCAGGACCACCTGATTTTACAATGCGACCTTGCATCATTACGTGAACGAAGTCAGGAGTAATGTAGTTTAATAAGCGTTGGTAGTGAGTGATGATTAGGCAACCAAACTCTTCTCCACGCATTTCGTTAACACCTTTAGAAACAACTTTTAACGCATCGATATCTAAACCAGAGTCGATTTCATCAAGGATTGCAATCTTAGGTTGAATCATCATCATTTGAAGAATCTCATTACGTTTTTTCTCTCCACCTGAGAAACCTTCATTTAAATAACGTTGAGCCATTTCTGGATCCATTTCTAAGAATTCCATGTTTTTGTCTAAAGTACGGATAAATTTCATTAAAGAAATTTCATCGCCTTCTTCGCGACGTGCGTTCACTGCTGAACGTAAGAAATCTGCGTTTGTTACACCGCTAATTTCACTTGGGTATTGCATAGCAAGGAAAAGACCAGCTTGAGCGCGCTCATCAACTTCCATTTCTAATACATCGTTGCCATCAAGCTCGATGCTACCACCAATTACCTCATATTTAGGATGACCCATAATAGCAGATGATAAAGTTGATTTACCAGTACCATTTGGTCCCATGATTGCGTGAATTTCTCCGCCTTTTACTTCAAGGTTTACACCTTTAAGAATTTGCTTTCCTTCAATCGCTACTTGAAGGTCTTTTATTTTTAATGTAGAAGCTCCCATTTTACACCCTCCATAATAATACAAATAAAATTCTATAAAATAGAAAATGGCTATTTTAAGTTCATTCTCATTTTATTCTCATTCTAATCTTAAAGCAATTAAAAAGTATTTTCAAGCTGTGCACTATTTTACCAAAAAAGTTTTATCCCGTGTAAATTTTTTTCACAAAAAAAGAATAAATAAAGATACTATATATATAGGAAATAAAAAATCTAATATCACATCTATAAAAAGGAGAATTTTATGTCTAAATCAACTAAGCTCTCACCTGATCAACAGAAATTTGCGATAAACCAACTACAAACATATTTCTTAAACGAAAGAGACGAAGAACTTAGTGAGCTAAGTTCAATGCTGCTATTAGACTTTATCTCACAAAAACTTGGACCAATGTTTTACAACAAAGGCATCGAAGACTCTCAAAGATTCATGGCCGAACGAGTTGAAGATCTTTACGCACTATTATTAAAAGAACAGATTGAAGATTAAGATTAGATTTTGCATACTCTGTCGTACATACTTAATTTAGATTATTCATTATTTATATAGTTGTTCAATTTATTCTTTCTATTGTCAAAACAAAACTATGATTTAATGCAGACTATACCATTATTTACGAAAATGCTTAATTTCATAAATCAAATTATTAAAAAATTAAGGGAAAGAGCCTTCTTTTAAATGAAGATTCTTTTTACGCTGTTGAAAAATGAAATTATCTATCAATAAGCAATATTTTCAATGTAAAAAAAGCTGATGTTGTTCAAATTCTCACTTTCCATGGGGCGAGATTCCCTTTTTCAATAATGAACATTGTATATTTCACCACAAAACACAAAGAACCTTCGTCTAAAAAATGAAGGTTCTTTTTTCGTGGTGAAGTTTATTGATAAACCTGAACAGGTATAAAGACTTCAGGCATACCAGCAGCATATGCAGCTACTTCGTATTCTTTAAAAATCAACTTGATTCCTGCATGGTCAAATGCCCATAATCGATTTTTATCACTCAAGTCAATCTCATTCGGAGATTTTATTAAAACATATCCTTTATATTTCTTTTGCAATTGTTGATAAGCATATTCTTGGACTGATTTTGTATTTTCGTTAATTAGCTTAGATAATGGGACTATTTCACCGGTTTTAACATCAAAATTATTTGTAGTTCCTGATGTCATTCCATGCGCTCCACCTGTGTATGAATATTCATTATAAATGATACTTAATTTATCAAGATTATTATAAAGTACTTTATAAGTAAAAACATATTCATAAGGTCTCCATGGGCCTTGGCTAGAATCCCATTTTGCCTTAGCTTCTTTCTCATCTTCCAATAGTTTTAAACGATTATTATTGGCTGTATCTGCCCCTTGTTTTAAAAGATTATTTATCGTTTGTTGTGCTGTTGAATTAGGTGCTCCACTGATTTGTGGATATTTAATAGGTGCATCATTTAATTTTTGTTCACTGATTTTAATATGTCGGGTTAATGCATTTTCCTTGATTGGCGTTTTTGTTTCAGCATTACTAGACAAAGTAAAGCTGAAATTAATACTACCAATCATTAGTAATAATAAGAAATAATAAACAAGTTTTTTCAATAGACTCCTCCTACTTTCTTTATCAAAAAATAGTATGAGTATCTTTTAATGTATTTATGAAATAATTTGCTATCCTCATAAGAGTATTCTAGTAATTATCAAATTCTATTTAACTAATTTAAACAATTTCATTGCTACATCCAGTGTAATTGGTTTCATTTTTTGACTATTAGAAAAGACAATTACAATTGTTTTTGAGATTGGATCGAAGACATTTATACAATCAATTCCACGAAAGACTCCATGATTATATACATATCCCCCTTTATTATAAATTCCGAACGCATAATGATGTTGATATGGCTTAATAAATTGAACAAAACTTTTATTGGATATTAGTTTATGCGATAAGAGTGCCTCGTCCATTTTTTGTATTCCTGTAACTGTTGAATAAATATCACCACAGCCTAGTAGGTAGCTAAAATTTGGAAGTCGTAATTGCTTCGGTTCGCTGTTAGTTTGAATTAATTTATATCCTATTGCATGATTCTCTTTTTTGTAAAAATCATTCCCTTGTCCAATTTCAGTAATTTTCGCTTTATCAAAAATATTTGTTTTAACACTTTCTCCATATGATTTCCCAGTTACTTTCTCAATAACGTAAGCAAGTAACATATAATTTGCGTCATTATAATCCCATTTGTTTAACGGTTTATACTGGCTATTTGATTTAATTATTTCTTTAATTAGATTGGTTGATGAAATCGTATTAAATAACTCTTTTTGCATTTTAATTCCAGAAGTATGTGAAATTAAATGAAATAAAGTTAATTTTGACCCATTCGGAAAATTCGGTATGTATTTTGAAATTGGATCGTTAAAAGAGATCAAACCTTTTTCATTTAATTGCATTAACGATGTGGCAACAAAAAATTTAGAAATCGAAGCAACTGGATAATAAGTATTTGGTGTATTCGGTAACTGACTAGTGACATTTCGATATCCATATCCCTTTTTAAAAATATTTTCTTCATTTTTGCTAACAAGTACGACTCCGTTAAAATGAATCTGCCGTAAATAGGTATCCATTGCTCTCGTATTCTTATTTTTGTTAGTAGAAAATTCCGTTTTACCTTCTTTAAAGTGACTCGAAACCTTTGCCTTAGTAGGGCTTTTATGCCAGATAAAACTACAAAGAGGAAGCATTACAATAAAAAAACAAGTTATCACTAATAGATAAAACTTTTTCATTAATCCACCATCCCTGTAGAGTAGAGATTTTTGGGAACCACTATCCTTCTCCAACTAAAATCAAAATCACCTTTACTTAATTGTAATAACGATCTCGTCCATTATTTTTTATATTTTCATTAGAAAAAATTTACCTTAATTTTAACAATTTATTATCTAACGCTTAATTAAAAGGGTGTATGGTTAATTTTTTATTTTTTCTTCGGTGTTATAATACGTCTAGCTAAAAATTAAGAAAGGTGAAAACAAATGGACAAAATCCATATTTTTCGTTCAAAAACCTTAAGATTTTTGTTTTATACTGCGTTTTATTTATCAATTTTACTTGCACTACTGTACTTGTACGGATTTAAAGATGCTTTTACTGGCACCTATATATATAACGATTTTTAGGACGTGAAAAGATGAAATCAATTATTGAACAAATAGACTTATGGGCTATCAATACCCCAGACACGATTGCTTTTCAAAATAGTGATTATTCATTAACTTATAAAACTTTAAAACAACAATCAGATGCCATTGCTAGTTGGATCGTTAAAAATAATTTTGGGAATAAGCCAATTATTGTATATGGTCACATGCAATTAGATATGATTTCAACTTTCTTAGGATGTGTAAAAGCAGGTTGTGCTTATATCCCGGTTGATGAGTCGATTCCTTTTGAAAGGCTCAAAAAGATGATAACTAACTCTGGGGCAACTTTATTAATAACTCCAAAGGAATTTTCATTAGAATTTGAAGCAATTAAAGTCATAAATCTTGGCGAACTACAAAAGATTATTCGTTCTACAAATCTAATTGATTCTTTAACTGATTTCCATGTTAAAGACGATGAAACATTTTACATTATTTATACTTCTGGAAGTACTGGCGATCCAAAAGGAGTTCAAATTACTGAAAAAAACTTACGCAGCTTTTCCGGGTGGATTTTAAAAGATTTTAATTTACAAAAAGGACAACGATTTTTGAATCAAGCACCTTTCTCTTTTGATTTATCAGTGATGGATTTATATCCTTCATTATTATCAGGTGGAACACTTATTGCAGTTGAAAAATCATTGATTGAACGACCTAAATTATTATTCGATTATTTAATGGAAAGAGATCTCGAAGTTTGGACTTCTACACCATCCTTTATAGAGATGTGCATGATGAATCCAGATTTTAACGAAGCCTTCCTACCTAAATTAAAGACTTTTCTCTTTTGTGGTGAAGTACTTTCGAATAATACCGCTAAACAGCTTTTATCTCGATTTCCTAATGCGGAGATTTATAATACTTATGGTCCAACGGAAGCAACTGTTGCAGTAACATTTGTAAAAATTACAGAAGAAGTGATCAACAAATATTCACCGTTACCGATTGGCGCACCAAAAGACGATACAATTATTTACATTATGGATGAGTTGGGGAATCCACTCCCTGAAGGGTCAACTGGAGAAATTATTATAGCAGGTCCAAGTGTTAGTAAAGGCTATCTTAATAATCAATTAAAAACTGAAGCAGCTTATGACCAGATCAATGGAATGAATGCCTATAAAACTGGTGATTCGGGTTACTTTGAAAATGGTCTGCTATTCTATAAAGGTAGAATTGATTTCCAAATAAAGCTACACGGTTATCGTATTGAAATTGAAGATATTGAAAATAACATTAGAAAATTACCATTAGTTCATTCTGCAGTTGTATTACCAGAAATGAAGGATGGTAAATGTATAAATTTACACTGCTTAGTGGTCGTTAAGAAACATAATTTTGAAAAGGAATATCACTTAACACGTTTTTTAAAAGAAGAATTAACTAAATTTATGCCAACTTATATGATACCGAGAAAATTTAGCTATCAATCAAGTTTGCCAATGACTACTAATGGTAAAGTAGATCGAAAAAAATTATTGGAGCAAGTATACCAATGATTCCATATGGTACTTTTACGTTTTTTGGTATTTTATTTGTTCTATTAATCCCAGCGGTCATAATAGGCTTTTTAGGAAAAAGATTAACTCACTACACATCATTTCTTACTTTTGTGTTTTTATTAATAATCTTTTCCTCTTCTAAAATACAAACCTTCTATTTAGTTGGCTATATACTCTGGGTAGTCATTTTAATAAAAGGTTATAGTGTTTATCGAAAGAAAGCGAACCATTCCTTTGTTTATTATTCAAGTGTATTTTTATCGATTTTACCTTTAATTATTGTAAAGGTATCACCAATCTTTGAAAGTACTACAATCTTAGGTTTTTTAGGGATATCCTATTTAACGTTTAAGACAACACAAGTAATTATCGAACTTCGTGACCAAAGTATAAAGGGAATTAAAACTGCTGATTTCTTGAGGTTTTTATTGTTTTTCCCAACTATTTCTTCTGGTCCAATCGATCGATTTAGAAGATTTCAACAGGATTCTCAAAAGGTACTAACAGCTATTGAATATCGTGAGTATTTTCAAATTGGAGTTCATAAAATATTCATTGGTTTTCTCTATAAATATATAATTGGATATTTAATTAACACACACATCGTTGAAACTCGGTTTGCATTAGGGCATACATTTGTTTCAAATCTGACGTATATGTATGCATATAGTTTGTATTTATTTTTTGATTTTGCAGGCTATAGTGCATTTGCGATCGGTGTCAGCTATTTAGTAGGTATTAAAACCCCTGAAAACTTTAATATGCCATTTATTAGCCGGAATATAAAAGATTTTTGGAATCGCTGGCACATGAGCCTATCTTTTTGGTTTCGAGACTATATATATATGAGAATTGTATTCTTACTTACAAAGAAAAAAATCATTAAAAACAGAAGAAATATTTCATATATCGGATATACCACCCTATTTTTAGTAATGGGTGCATGGCATGGACTTCAAATAAATTATCTACTCTATGGCTTATATCAAGCAATATTGATGTGTAGTTTTGATTGGTTTGAACAGTTCAATAAGAAAAAAAAGATTTGGAAAAATAATAAACTAACACATTTATTAGCGGTCATTATTACATTTCACTTTATTTGTTTTGGATTTTTAATATTTTCAGGACATCTAGTGAACTAAAGGAGCCATCTATATAATGGAAAATTTAAGAGAAGAAGTTTTAAAAATTTTAGCTGATTTATGTAATACGGATGAAGTCATCGAAAACCCAGATGTACTTATTTTCGAAGATGGATTATTAGATTCATTTGGAACGGTTAGCTTATTAGTCGAAATTGAGGAACAAATCGGTATTAACGTAACGATTTCTGACTTTGATCGCGAGGAGTGGGCAACACCAAATAAGATTATTTCAATTCTAGAGGCTAGAAGATGAAAAAGGTCCAATTTTTTGGTATGATAACGGCTATTTTCATATTTTTACTTGCCCTATATCTTCCAAATTCTTTTTATGAACTTTTTATTACAAAAGAGAGATTAAATAACACAGCAGCATCTTTAAACCCTAAAACATTTCAAGGCACTTTACTTCAAGATAAAATGTTAACCGACCCGAAATTTTTACCGATTTTTGGGTCTTCTGAACTTGCCAGAAGAGACACCTTCCATCCTTCTAGATTTTTTATGGGAGAAAAAAATGAATTCACCCCATATTTAATTGGTAGAGGAGGATCACAAAGTCTCGTTCATTTTCTTGATTTAGCCTCTTTAGGTGATGGAATAAAAAATAAAAAAATCGTATTTGTCTTGTCTCCACAATGGTTTATTCGACGTGGAATTAATAATACTCATTTTTCACCAAATTATTCTGCGCTTCAAACTTATTCATTCGTTCTTAATAGTAAAATTAATCGTTCAGTAAAGAAACAGGCTGCAAAGAGGCTTTTAACGCTATCTATCATAAAAAAAGACTCTTTGTTAGTAACACAATTAAAAGCATTAACTTCAACTAACAAACAAATTAAGTTCAAGGCATTTGTTGAAAAGCCTCTAGCTTACACATATTTTAAAATACTTGAAAAGAAAGATCTTTTTGAAACTGTTATTATGGATCCAGATAAAAATTTCCACTTAACAAAATCAAAGTATGAAGATTTACCCTGGAATAAAGTTGCTAAAGCCGCCGATAAAATAGGTCGTAGTCAATCCAGTTCGAACCATTTTGGGATTAATAATAAATACTATAAAAAATATATCCAAAATCGCCTTGTTACATTTAAAAATTCTAAACGAAATAAAAACTATAGTGTATCACCAGAATATGATGACCTTCAAATGGTATTAGCGGTATTAAAGCAAGAACATACTAAAGCGTTGTTTATTTCCGTTCCAGTAAATGGCCCTTGGTATGATTACGCCGGATTCCCTAAAAAAGTTAGAGAGGTTTATTACAAAAAGGTAAAAAAACAAATTGAAGATGCAGGTTTCCAAGTAGCTGATTTTTCTTCTCATGATTACGATAAGTTTTTCCTAAAAGACACAATTCACTTAGGCTGGAAGGGTTGGGTATATGTAGATCGATCTTTAAATAAGTTTTATTCAGTAAACCATACTCCCCCTACCGCAAGTTTAAATCATAGATATTAATAAAATTCAGACTGTTGACAAGCGCTCGCAATCAGCCTGAATATCAATTTTTGGGACTATGTCTACATTCTACATTCGTTAAAAAAAGCAGACCTTTGTCTGCTTTTTTTCATGTAAAGGAAGCAATATGATGTTGATTTCCACTATAGGATTCTCGCTTTCCATGGGGCGCGCCTGCGGGGTCTTTAGCCTTCCCACACCTCCCATAGGAGTCGAGAACCTTTCCGTTCCAATCAACTTCTCAAAATAAAAAGCGTGCAATAAATAACCTTACTAAATACCTTTAGTTAGAAAAAAAGAAATTAAATACTCAATTATTTTGATAACATTAGTAAATCTTCTATTTATAAACCAATAATTGAATGTGTTCTTCAAACAATTAGCACTTCAATAATTTATATTCTGATAAAGAGGAACTACTAAAGTTTGTTAGTATTACACAAACAAATTATCTTTTAAAACAAATAAATAATAACATTACAAGAAATTTACCATCAAATAGATCACTTAGTAACATTTTAACTAATGATCTGCATTTTTTTGTCTCCAAATAATAAGCGTGTATTTTTACTAAGCAAACTAAAAAGTAAATATATTCTCGAATCAGCCAAATACTAAATAAACAAAAACTTAAAACTTGATTTATAATAAAAAAGTTAACATTCATAAAATTAAATTGTTGAAGGAAGGTTTCTATTTTGGCACATATTTTAGTAGCAGGTAAAATTCCAGAAAAGGCTGAGGAACTTTTAAAAGATCATCATGTCACTGTTTTTGAAAATGAGCAATTAATTACTGAAGACCAATTATGTGAATTAGTTAGTGAGGTTGATGCAATTTTAAGTTTGCTATCTACTCCTATTACAAAAAGAGTAATTGATTCAGCTAAAAATGTAAAAATTATCGCTAATTACGGAGCAGGATTTAATAATATCGATGTTGATTATGCATCTAGTAAAGGAATCCATGTTTCAAACACACCAATGGTTTCTACAGACGCAACTGCGGAGTTAACTTTTGGAATTCTTTTAGCTATTTCTAGAAAAATAGTCGAAGGAGACGAACTTTGCCGCACAAAAGGTTTCGAAGGATGGGCTCCATTATTTTTTAGAGGAACAGAAGTATCCGGAAAAACGATTGGAATTTTTGGTTTTGGAAATATCGGACAAGCAGTAGCTAAGCGTGCTAAAGCATTTAATATGAATATTATTTATAATCAACCAAGAAGATTAAGTAATGAGCTTGAACAAGAATTAAATGCAACTTATGTATCATTAGAAGAATTAATACAGACTTCTGACTATATATCACTTCACTGCCCTTATAAACAAGAGCTACACCATTTATTTGGTAAAGATGAGTTCACAAAAATGAAAGATACTGCCTTCTTTATAAACGCTGCTAGAGGTCCATTAGTGAACGAGCAGGAATTAGTAGATGCTTTAAAAGACGGCGTAATTGCCGGTGCTGCATTAGATGTATTCGAATTCGAACCAAAAATCACTGAAGAACTAAAATCACTAACAAATGTTGTTTTAACACCCCATATCGGTAATGCAACATATGAAACACGCGATGCTATGTCAGAGATCGCTGCTAAAAATATTATCGAGGTCATGTCTGGTCGACCACCAGTCTCACCTGTAAATGATGTTCTAGTGAAAAACTAGTATATTACCCGCAAGGAAACTGGGAATCCTTGCGGGTTTTTTGTGCCTTTTATTAAATGGAGTTCATTATACTGTTTTAACATTTAAAAAAGCAGTATATCAACGAGAAACTGCTATATATCAACGAGAAACTTCAGTATATCAACGAGAAACTTCAGTATATCAACGAGAAACTTCAGTATATCAACGAGAAACTTCAGTATATCAACGAGAATTAGTGTTATATCAACGGAGTTCACAGCTTTTTCAATATAGTTCACATAGTGTTCGTGTTTTCAATATTATAAAAGCAATGCTTTAATGGCCTAATCATCTTATGAACAAATCCCCACACTTTATGAACAAAACAGCAAAAACGGCTACAATGCTAAGAATCGCCACCCATCAAAAAAAGAGGATATCTCAAAATGAGACATCCTCTCTAATTTATTATTGGCTTACAGGTACTACAGCACCTTTATATTTTTTAATAATGAAATCTTGGATCTCTTTAGAGTGTAATACTTTAACAAGTTCTTTGATTTCTTTTTTGTTTTTATCACCTTTACGAACAGCAATAATGTTTACGTATGGAGAATCTTTACCTTCTAAAGCAATTGCATCTTTCATTGGATTTAATCCAGCATCAATTGCATAGTTTGTGTTGATTAATACTGCGTCACCTTCGTTGTTTTGATAAACTTTTGGAAGCATACCAGCGTCAACATTAGCTTCGAATTTTAAGTGTTTTGGATTCTCAGCGATGTCTTTAATTTGAGCAGTAGTTGGATCAACACCTGCTTTAAGTTTAATTAGACCTTCATGTTGTAATAAGCTTAACATACGACCATGGTCAGCTACAGAGCTACTCATGATAATTTTAGCTCCATCTGGTAGATCATCTAAGCTCTTATATTTTTTAGAGTAAACACCGATTGGCTCGATATGAATACCACCAGCGTTTTCAAATTTATAACCATTTTCTTTCATTTGAGACTCTAAATAAGGAATGTGTTGGAAATAGTTTGCATCTAATTCTTTTGAAGCTAATGCCTTATTTGGTAAAACATAATCTTGGAATTTAACAATTTTCAAGTTAATTCCTTCTTTTTTAAGAATTGGTTTAGCTTGTTCTAAAATAACTGCGTGAGGTACATTTGATGCACCTACTACTAATTCTTTATCTTTATTATTAGCACCACATGCTGCTAAAGATAATGCTAATACACCTGCTCCTAAAATTCCTGCGATTCTTTTGAATTTCACTGTCGTTTCCTCCCTAATATCATTAAGCTCTTTTATCTATTTTTGTTGTAATTAAATCACCAATAAATTGAAGAATAAATACGATTAATAAAATAATAATTGTCGCAACAAATGTCACTTCGTTATTTGAACGTTGGTATCCTTCCATAAATGCTAAGTTACCAAGTCCACCACCACCTACTACACCAGCCATTGCTGTATAACCAACAATCGCAATAGTAGTAACTGTTAAACCTGAGATAATTGCTGGTAATGCTTCTGGAATTAACACTTTTACGATGATTGTGAAAGTACTAGCTCCCATTGCTCTTGCAGCTTCAATTACACCTTTATCTATTTCACGTAAGCCGATCTCAACCATTCTTGCATAGAATGGTGCAGCACCGATAATAAGTGCAGGTAATGCTGCTTTTGCACCAAGCATTGAACCAAGAATAAAGATTGTAAACGGAATTAGTAAAATGATTAATATGATAAACGGTATTGAACGAAAAATATTTACAAACGCTGCTAGGATTGTATTAAAAAATTTATTTTCAAGAAGTTGGTCTTTACTAGTTAAAAATAAGAATAAACCGATTATTAATCCAAAAATAAACGTTGCCACCGCACCTATAACTGTCATAAATAATGTTTCTTGAGTTGCTATACGCATAGCTTCCCAATCAACATTTTGAAAAAGTTGTGTCATCTTATGCTACCTCCACTTCAACTTGTTTTGATTCTAAATAAGCAATTGCGTCTTTGATGTTATTTCTATCTCCAACAAGTTGAATTTTCATTGTCCCATAAGAGCCTTCAGCGGTTTGAACAATTTTTCCTTGTAAAATATTCACTTCAATTTCAAAGTGTTTTACTACTTCAGAAATATGCGGTTGGTCTGCTTGTCCATTTTTAAACGTTAGCTTGTAAGTATTATCATTCCCAACACTTTTAGAAATTACTTCATTGTCCAATTCTTCATCTGTGCCTTTAATTTGCTTTACAAATTTCTTCGTAATTGATTGTTTAGGATGTGTAAATACATCTACAACATGGCCTTCTTCTACAACTTGTCCATTTTCCATTACGGCAACTCGTTGGCAAATTTTTTGTATAACATGCATTTCATGTGTGATTAGAATAATTGTAATACCTAACTGCTTATTAATATTTGTAAGCAAAGCTAAGATTGAATCAGTAGTTTCTGGATCTAATGCAGAAGTTGCTTCATCACATAAAAGAACATCTGGATTATTAGCTAATGCTCTTGCAATTCCAACACGTTGCTTTTGTCCACCACTTAGTTCAGAAGGATAAGCATTTTCTCTTCCTTCAAGTCCCACTAGTTTGACTAATTCCTTCGCACGAGTAATGCTTTCCTGTTTAGGTACTTTAGCAATTTCAAGTGGGAAAAGTATATTTTCTAATACAGTTCTTGACCATAATAAATTAAAATGTTGGAAAATCATTCCTATCTTCTGTCTTGCTTTTCTTAATTGACTAGATGAACATTTCGAAATAGATTGACCATTAATAATAACCTCACCTGATGTTGGTGATTCAAGTCCATTTAGCATACGTAATAGCGTACTTTTCCCTGCGCCGCTATATCCGATCATGCCAAAAATCTCACCTGCACTAATCGTTAACGATACATTTTGTACCGCGGTAACTGTGCCTTTTTTACCCTTGTATATTTTACTTACATTATTTATTTGAATCATACTAGTTCTCCTTTCAAAACATTCTAACAACTCATTCTTCAATTTTTTGTAAGAACGTACTTTTTTAGTCGCATAATACAAAAAAACCTTTCAACTCACATGAGCAGAAAGGTTTTACATACAAAAAGTATTCCTTTCTCTCATCTCTCAAAGCAATTTGCTTTGCAGGAATTAGCACCATTTCAATGACGATCATTGACGGTTGCTGGGTTTCATAGGGCACAGTCCCTCCACCTCTCTCGATAAGAGTTAACTTACGATTATATAAAGTTGTCAACGTATTTTATAGCTTACTTACCAATATTCCTTAGTAAATACTGCTTGCTTTAACGTAATTCTCATTCTACAAACTTAGACACAAGTTGTCAACAATTTTCCAAAAGTTTTTTATCACTTTCTACACCTGTATATTGAAAAATTGTTTCAATCAGTAGTAATAAGCGGTAATTTCCGTCAAATGAAGCATCATTTAGTTTTAACAATAGACTTAATCTTTGCGAACCTGAATATAACGATTCCCATCCATCTTTTGTAAAGTTAACTCTAAGTTGAGGTATTGAGCGATCGATTACCTCAATAAAAGGTGCCTTTTTGCTAAATCTAACAAATAGTTTTTCATTTATTCCGTTAAACTCAACTATTTTTTCTTCAATTGGTAAAATAATTTGTAAATATTCTTTTTTTATAAATAAGTTTCTAGCTTGTCCAACCCACTCCTTAATTTCCATCTTAAACACCTCTTTTTGGATTCTTTAATCTATTTTCTCATAGATTAGAGGTGTGTTCTTTATATTTCGCTCGACATTTACTTGATAAAAATCTATTATTTAATATTTTTTCTACACCATTCAACTCATTTCCCGAGAAATATGTCTAAAAACAGGAAATAGTTTAAGGCAATTAAAAAAGAGCGCATCATTTCGTATGCACTCATCGTTTAATATATAAATTATATTTTTTTAACAGTTCATGTAAATATGGAACAGATTGGAAAGCGTAGATTTTTTGTTTCATTTCCCCATTTTCAAAAATAAGTAAACAAGGTACACTTTCGATCTTCCAGCTTTGAGCTTCCTCCACAATTTCATTAATATTTACCTTACTCATTGGTAAATTTGGCAGAATCTCGTTAACAATTTCTAGCATTTTTGATGCTACTTGGCATGTACCACACATTGCGGTATATATATATATCACGGTAGTCTCTTTTGACTGTATTCTTTGCATTAAATCTGTCTTTGTCCATTGCTGCATGATCATTATTCCTCTTTAATTTGTTCGTAAATAATCCGTAAATACTGAAATATCCGCTCCTAATAATACACTTGCTAAATGTTGACTTGGAGCTGTTGCTACTTCTCGATAACTTCGATCAATGTACAGATGTTCAGCCTGTGGAAATTCTCTTTTTAACAATCTTCTAAGCTTTTCACCAGCCTCGTCTGCATCGACTAACACATAAATTTCTCTTAAATCTAACATTTCAGCAAGCTCATCTAGCTTTGAAGTACCAACTGTACCATTCGTACAGATAATATCTACAGGCTCCTTTATAATCGTCTGTATTTTTCTCTTATCAGTAGTACCTTCGACAATGATAACTTTTCTTTGATCTTCAATATTCACTGGGCATCACCTAATGTATAGGACTCAAAAACTTTTGACTAAAAATCTTTTGTATATAGTATATTCGATTTTCCCTTTGTTGTTTCCTTTTTTTCCCTAAATGAAAATGTCCCTTTAAATTATGTTTTATGTAAATAAGTTAAGCTTTATTACTACAATTATACACATAAATTTTAAAAAACACCCATATGGACACTTCAGAATATTGGCAAACGCACTAGATCTTCGTTACTTCAACTGTTTGCGATCCTAATTACTGTCTAGAATAACGCCACTCTGAATCAGCCAACTTGTCTCGATGCTTTTTCAATGAAAATTCTATAAATAAAAAGCGCCCCAAAAGGACGCTTAATGTAAGATAATTAGTCTTGGTTAATCATTTCTTCATATTGACCAGCAGTCATTAACTCATCAAGTTCAGAAGCGTTTGTAGCTTCAACCACTACCATCCATGCTTTTTCGTAAGGAGATTCGTTTACGAATTCAGGATTTTCATCTAAATCAGCATTTACTTCAATTACTTTACCGCTGATTGGAGCATAAAGTTCAGATACTGTTTTTACAGACTCAACGCTACCGAATGGCTCATTGATAGTAAGATCATCTCCTACTTCTGGTAGCTCAACAAATACGATATCTCCAAGCTCTGATTGAGCAAAATGAGTAATACCGATATAGTATTTATTACCTTCAACTTTTACCCACTCATGTTCTTCTGAATAACGTAGTTCATTTGGAATTGACATTGTGAAATCCTCCTCTGATTAATTACCTTAAATTTTATAGTTATTTTATAACCAAACTTTTTCAAATACTTCCTCATTAAAACCAACTGTTGCTTGATCTCCATTAAAAACTAGAGGTCTTTTAATTAATTTACCATCTGAACTTAATAGCTCTAATAGCTCGTCCTCAGTTTTTGTTGGAATAACATCCTTCAATCCAAGCTCACGATATTTAACGCCACTTGTATTAAATAATTTATTTATAGAAAGTCCACTTGCTTTATAAATATCATCAAGTAACTCCTTTGAAGGTGGATTTAATGTAATATCAATTGCTTCTACTGTAATATTATGCTCTTTAAGCCATGAAGCAGCTTTTCGACAAGTTCCACATTTTGGATATGTATAAAAAATGATACTCATTTAGCAACTCCTCCCAAATTCTATTTTATCACAGGGAATAAGTGAGTTAAAATAGTTCCGTTCGAAAATTCTGTAATAATTTGTCGCACATTAACAGTATACCAATATTAACGATACTAAACTAGAGTAACGTTCGTGTTTTGATACATTTTCTAACAGAAATCATATATTATTCTAAAATACCATAGTAATTACCCAAAACCTTGGACCAATCACTTAAATATAACTCAACTTATACTAGTATGGCACAATCCATGGGAAAATTATCCTTTTAAACGCATTTAATTACAGAAAAAACTGCCGATCTAAAATCAGCAGTTTTTTTAAAATTATACAGTATAACGCTCATCAGCTAAAACATCAGCTGCAATTTCACGTTTCTTCGCAATTACATTAATTGGCGTGTGCCGTGTAAACTTACGAAGTGCTGAAGTCATCATTCGTAAAGTATCTCCAGACTCAACAGCTACAAGTGTTTCTTTAGCATGTGCTTCGATTTCGTTAAATGCTTCTTGGCAGAATACTTGAGTATAAAGTAATTTTTGATTCGATTTTTCAAGACCTATTTTATTAATTGCTTTTTCAGTACGCAGAACTGTCGATTCCATTGCGTATACATTGCTTACTATATCAGCAATATTGACTAGAATTTCCTGTTCATTACTTAATGCTTTACCGAATTTTTGAACTGCTAGACCAGCAATCATAATTGCAATTTTCTTTGCATTACGTACTAGATATTTTTCTTGCTCTAACGGCGCATCCCCAACTTCTGATGGCATTAACATCATTAATTCTTCTTGAATTTGTTCTGCTTGTTGAAGTAATGGCAGTTCTCCCTTCATTGCTTTTCGAAGGAATGTGCTTGGTACAATTAAACGATTAATTTCATTTGTACCTTCAAAAATTCGATTAATACGTGAATCACGGTAAATTCTCTCAATTTCGTATTCAGCCATGAAACCATATCCACCATGGATTTGTACACCTTCGTCAGCTACATAGTCTAATACTTCTGAACAGAAGAATTTGTTTAATGAACATTCAATAGCGTACTCAGCCACAGCTGCTGCAACTGCTTTAGGATCTTTTGCTTGCTCCTCTGTTAATTGACTGAAGCGGTCTTCAAAAAGTCCTACAGTACGATATGCTGAGCTTTCACTCGCATAAATTTTTGTAGCCATACTTGCTAATTTTTCTTGAATTAAACTAAATTTAGCAATTGGCGTTTTGAATTGTTGACGTTGATTCGCATAGATTGCTGATAATTCTAAAGCACGTTTTGAACCACCAACTGTACCTACAGCCAATTTATAGCGACCAATATTTAAAATATTAAATGCAATAACGTGACCTTTTCCAATTTCACCTAAAAGGTTTTCTACAGGAACTTTTACATCCTCTAATATCAATGTGCGAGTAGAAGAAGATTTAATACCCATTTTCTTTTCTTCTGGGCCAGTTGAAACTCCTTCAAATTCTCTTTCAACAATAAATGCTGAGAAGTGCTCTCCATCAATTTTTGCATAAACAACAAATACATCAGCAAAAGCTGAGTTTGTAATCCATTGTTTTTCACCATTTAAAATATAATGAGTTCCTTCAGCATTTAATTTAGCAACAGTCTTAGCTCCTAATGCGTCTGACCCTGAACCTGGTTCAGTTAATGCGTAAGCTGCAAATTTTTCGCCTGATGCTAATCCAGGTAAATATTTTTGCTTTTGATCATGATTTCCAAATAATACGATAGGAAGTGTTCCAATTCCAACGTGAGCTCCTTGAGAAAGTGAGAAGCCGCCAGCGCGGGAAATTTTTTCAGTTATTAATGCAGAGCTAATTTTGTCTAATGCAATTCCACCATACTCTTCAGGTACATCCGCAGCTAATAGTCCAAGCTCACCTGCTTGTTTTAACAATCTTACTGTTCGGTCAAATTCATGTTGCTCTAAATACTCTAACTCAGGTAATACTTCATTAATGACAAACTCTTCAGTTGTTTTCGCAATTAATTTATGCTCATCTGAAAAATCCTCTGGAGTAAATACTTTATCAAATGTCACTTCATTCGTTAAGAAGCTTCCGCCTTTAAGTAAATCACCAATTGTTTTTTCCATCAATAACTCCTCCTATTTAATTAAGTAATTATTTGAAAACCTATTTTAGCAATCTATTAACACCGATCGATTAAATTAATTCAAATACTCCAGCAGCACCCATTCCGCCACCTACACACATCGTAACAATACCGAACTGCTCACCACGACGCTTCATCTCATGTAATAATGATAAAGTTAATTTAGTACCCGTACAGCCAAGTGGATGACCTAAAGCAATAGCTCCTCCATTTACGTTTACTCGGTTCTCATCAAGTCCTAAATGACGTATAATTTGAATTGATTGAGAAGCAAATGCTTCGTTAAGTTCAAATAAGCCGATATCAGCTATGCTTAATCCTGCTAATTTTAACGCTTTTGGAATTGCTTCAACTGGCCCAATTCCCATAACTTCAGGAGCTACTCCAGCTACTGCAAAAGATCGGAATTTTAATAGTGGGCTTAACCCTTCAGCCTCCGCTTTTTCACGGTCCATTACTAATACTGCTGCTGCACCATCACTTGTTTGTGAAGAATTTCCTGCTGTCACAGAACCTCTCACATTAAATGCCGGTCTTAATTTAGCTAATACTTCAGAAGAAGTCCCTTCTCGAACACCTTCGTCTTGAGAGAAAGTGAAATGCTTTTCTTCTAATTTATGATTCGAGTTTACTGAACGAAGAGTTACATCAACTGGAACAATTTCGTCAACAAAACGGCCTTCTTTAATAGCAGCTGCCGCACGCTGATGACTGCGTACTGCAAAAGCATCTTGATCTTCTCTCGAAATACCATATCGATTTGCAACTTGCTCTGCAGTATGGCCCATTCCCATATAATATTCAGGTGCATTTTCTACTAATCTACTATTTAAACGAGCAACATGCCCTCCCATTGGAAGTAAACTCATTGATTCTGCTCCGCCTGCAATAATAGCCTCAGAGTGACCTAACATAATACGTTCACTAGCAAAAGCAATACTTTGTAGGCCTGAAGAACAATAACGGTTAACTGTAATTCCAGGCACTGAATGTGATAATCCCGCTAATGCACCAATGTTTCGTGCCATATTAAATCCTTGCTCAGCCTCTGGTGAAGAGCAACCAAAAATAATATCGTCGATTGGACCATCATAATTTCCTGCACGTTTTAATGTTTCCTTTACAACTAATGCCCCTAGATCATCTGGACGAACCGTTGCTAGTGATCCTTTTTTCGATTTACCTACAGGTGTTCTTGCACCCGCAACAATAACAGCTTCTCTCATGTTCTTCCCTCCATCTCCCATTAATTACGTAACGGTTTTCCTTTAACAAGCATATGTTGCATACGTGCTTGAGATTTCATTTCAGAAATTAAACTTATAAATGCTTCGCGCTCTATATTTAATAAATACTCTTCATCTACAAGCGTTCCAAATGGTACTTTACCACCTGCAATTACGTACGCTAGTTTTTTAGCAATTGTTAAATCATGCTCACTTATATAGCCAGAGTAATACATAGAATTTGCACCAGCTAATAAAGTAGCATAACCAGATTCACCAACTACAGGTACTTTTTCGCGAATTGGTGCACTATATCCACCTTCATATAAATCAAGTACACGTTGCTTTGCTTCATATATTAAATGATCCGCATTAAATACTTTACGGTCATTATGGTTTAAGAAACCATTTTCAAATGCTTCTTGAGCAGAAGTAGAAACTTTTGCCATTGCAACCGTCTCAAATACTCGATTAGCAATGCCTTGTAAGTCAAATTGAACTCCTTCTGGGAACTCTTTTAATTGTTTAATATAAAGCTCTTTACTACCTCCACCGCCTGGGATTAAGCCTACTCCAACTTCTACTAACCCCATATAAGTTTCAGCTGATGCTACTACACTAGCAGCTGGTAAACAAATTTCAGCACCGCCGCCTAATGACATTCCATAAGGAGCAACTACTACAGGCTTATCAGAGTATTTAATTTTCATCATTGCCTGTTGGAATGCTTTCACAACCATTTCAATTTCAAAGTAGTTGTCATCTTGTGCTTCCATTAAGATCATAGCTAAATTAGCACCAACGCAGAAATTCTTAGATTGGTTACCAATCACTAGGCCTTTATAATTTTTGGAAACCTCATCAACTGCGAAGTTAACCATTTGCGTAATATCCATACCAATTGCATTGCTCTTCGTATGGAATTCTAAACAAGCAACTCCATCTCCAAGGTCAATTAAACTTGCTCCAGAATTTTGTTTAATAATTCGACCTTGCTCCTTTAAGACGCTTAACTTAACTTCTTTATCATTTCTTACTAGTTCTTCATACTTTTCATTGTGATAGAAGCTAGTAACTCCGTTGTCTTGCTTGTAGAAAGTTTCGTTGCCATTATCGATCATACTCTTAACCCAATTTGGGACAGTTAAACCTTCGCTCTCCATTCGAACAACTGATTTAGATACACCAATTGCATCCCAAATTTCAAACGGTCCTAAGTCCCAACCAAATCCCCATTTCATTGCTTGGTCAATTCCGACGATGTTATCAGAAATTTCACCAGACAATTCAGCAGAGTATACTAACACCGGGCTAATGATGCTCCATAAGAAATTACCTGCACGATCATCAGCATATACAAGCGCTTTCAATTTATTGGCTAATCCCTTAACTTGTTTAATACTTTCAGTTGATGCCGTACGCAAGTTTTTTCTTTCCCCATATTCAAATGTGCTTGGATCTAATTCTAAAATCTCTTTACCTTGCTTTAAGAAAAACCCTTGCCCAGACTTGCTTCCAAGCCATTTACGATTAGCCATTTCTTTCATAAATTCTGGAACTTTAAATACTTCCTTCTCTTCGCCTTCTACAAGGTCATATACATTATTTGCAACGTGGATGAATGTATCTAATCCAACTACATCCAATGTACGGAATGTTGCACTAGAAGGACGCCCAATCATTGGACCAGTAATAGAGTCAACTTCTCCAACACTGTATCCGCCTTTTAGCATTTCTTGTACAGTTACAAGTAATCCATATGTTCCGATTCGGTTTCCAATAAAGTTAGGAGTATCTTTTGCTAATACAACGCCTTTCCCTAAGACGTCTTCTCCAAAAGCTTTCATAAATGTAAGTACTTCTTCAGATGTATGTTTAGTAGGAATAACTTCTAATAATTTTAAATAACGTGGTGGGTTAAAAAAGTGAGTGCCTAAGAAATGTTTTTTGAAGTCATCTGAACAGTCTTCAGACATTGCTTCAATGGAAATACCAGATGTGTTTGAACTTACGATTGAACCAGGTTTGCGAAATGCATCTACCTTAGCCAATACTTGTTTTTTAATTGCTAAATTTTCAACAACTACTTCAATAATCCAGTCAACTTCATTTAAATGACTCATATCGTCTTCAAAGTTACCCGCTTGAATTAATGATAAGTTTTTCTTTGATGCAAGAGGAGCTGGCTTTTGTTTCAATAATTTCTGAATAGCCGTTTGACTAAATCGATTACGGAATTCTATGGAATCTGTAGTAAGACCTTTTGCAACGTCTTCCTCAGATAATTCTCTTGGTACAATATCAAGTAGTAATGTTGGAATTCCTATATTTGCCAAGTGTGCAGCGATACCAGATCCCATCACACCAGAGCCGAGTACAGCGGCTTTTTTAATTCTTTGGATCATATGCATTTCTCCTCCTCGTTTCTTGAATGAATACTCATTCACTTTCAAGATAGAACAATCCGTAGCAAATGAGCACCTCTTCTTTCACTATATGATAAATTCTCATTTTTCGCAATAAACAAAAAGTTCAAATTAATAAAATTTTACAATTTAGTTTAAAGTCTTTTTCTCGACCTTAAACCATTTTCCTTTTCCTTTATTTTTTTCATCTAAAACCATTTTTTACTAATAAGTTTATTTAATTAGGTTAGTCTAAGAAATGGAGGTGATAAGAAATGAAACGTGAAAGAAACCCATCAAAGGGTGGAGTTAGTGCAGCAAGTGTTCAAGGTAATGCGAGTCATGGAGATCAAGGACAAGAAAAAGGAAGACAAAGTAACAACCAACAGTACGGTAAAAAAAACATGGGGCAGTAAACTTTTTCAATAAAAAACTTAATAGCAAAACTAGGACAATTATGATTTTAGCAATTATATGAATAATGTTGTTTTACTAATAACTTACTTATCACAAAAAAATCCTGTAAATAAAGAGAAAAAGGCTGACTAAAAAGGATCCTCACTCAATCCTTTTTAGTTAGCCTTTAATTTTAAAATTATTTACTGAACATACCTTTTAATACGAATGCTACGTTTGCAGGACGTTCTGCTAAGCGACGCATGAAGTATCCATACCAGTCAGTACCATAAGGAACATAAACTCGCATGTTATATCCTTCTTTAACAAGCTCTAATTGACGCTCTGTACGAATTCCGTATAACATTTGGAACTCAAATTGATCATTTGGAATATTATGCTCTTTTACTAATTGTTTTGTGTACTCAATCATTGCTTCATCATGAGAAGCGATTGCAGTAAAGTTACCGTTTAATAAGTGCATTTTAATGATTTTTTTGAAGTTTTCATCCACATCTTTTTTCTCTGGGAATGCTACTTCAGCAGGCTCTTTATAAGCCCCTTTTACTAAACGTAAATTTGGGTTTAAACTGTTTAGATCTGTAATGTCGCTTTCAGTTCTGTATAAATAAGCTTGAATAACTGTTCCGATATTATCGTACTCAGATTTTAATTGTTTAAAGATACGAATCGTTTTTTCACAACGAGAGAAATCTTCCATATCGATTGTAACAAATACGCCATTCTTTTTAGCTGCCTCTAAAATACGACGCATATTCGCTAATACTAGCTCGTCCGAAATATCAAGACCCATCGAAGTCATTTTTAACGAGCATTGAGAATTTAATTTCTCCTTACCAATCGCTTCAATTGCTTCAATACAATGAGTAGCCATTTCATTTGCTTCCTCAACAGTGTCTACGAATTCTCCAAGATAATCAATTGTTACTTTTAAATTCTTTTTATTTAAGTCCTTAATAACTTTTGTAGCTAAATCGATTGTTTCGCCTGCAACAAAACGCCCTGCACCAAATCTTAGGCCATATTTTTTAGCCATTTTAGTTAAAAACTTATTTTTAGACATAAATAAAAAAGCATTCTTCATAACTTGTTCCATTACTCTACCCCCAGAATTAATCTTAACTTTTCTCTCTATATAATATTAATGTATCATCTTATGAAATTTGTTAAAACAATTATTTAATAATTTGTCGAATTTTGTTTATTGAAAATTGTATGCCCTTACTTAAAATTATATTATCATAATTTATTGATGGCGTCATCTTTGAAAATTATGGATAGAATTTTAAGATTTATTTCTATTAGCCACTACTTGATCATTTAATGCTTTAATTTCTCTAATTAAATTAACAACTTCTTGTTTCGCTTGAGGATACTTAGCATTCCAGTGTCTTAATAAATTGGGCTTTAATTTTGAGATATATGTGTACTTAATCCATTTTGCCACTTTTGCTTGCATTTCCTCTGACCAGTCCCCTAATAATAATTCGGTATACCTTTTTAGTAATGCTTGGGAATACTCACCATTCCATTGGCTGGCTAAATTGGGCATTGATTTTGAGATATACTCGTACATCATCATTTTTTCCATTTTTTCTTGCTCTTCCTCTGACCAGTCCCCTAATCTTAATTGCGTAAAATCTCTTAGTAATGCATCAAATTTTTCTTCAAACTCATTTTCCATCGATATCACCTTCCCATAATATAGACTTTACATGCAACTTAAATTTGAATAGTAATTTTTACTCTTTACTACCTCTTATATTTTCCTTTTTTTACCTCAAACTTGTTTTCCTTAAAATTATATTATATCTTCGACCAGTACTAAGACGATTATTTACAATTGTAAAGTAAAAATAATAAAGAATGGTTATTTTCATAGATAATATTGCATTAATGTCTTCAATTCCACTTTTCATAATTTGTTCACAGTTTCACAAACTTTTAATCATTATTTATTTGTATACTATGAATGTGTTTAAAGAACCCATAGGGAGTGAAACCAATTGGAACGAGATAGTATCCAATATTGTATCGATTTAGCTCTTAAAAAAAAGAAAATATTAGATCAAAGCTTAATTAAATATTTAACTCGTGCTGCATTAGCCTCAATTTATATAAGCTTTATTTTGATTGTCTGTTTAAAATTAGCTGAATTATTTAGATTACAGGATTCGCCATTTTCATCTATAGCTTATCCATTCGTTTTCGCTACAGCATTAATTATGATTATTTACGGTGGTGGGGAATTATTTACTAGTAATACAATGTATTTTACTTTCTCAACATTAGCTAAAAAAACGACTAAACTTGATTTAGTAAAAAACTGGATTGCATGTTATTCAGGCAATATTATTGGTGCGCTTATTTTTGCATTTATTTATTATTTAACTGGTTTAGCCAAAGATTTTCCTGCTGATCATTTTTTAAATGGTGTAGTCGACCATAAAATTCATGCATCATTTTTCCACTTATTTTTTAAAGGTGTTTTATGTAACTGGCTTGTTTGTCTTGCTTGTTTCTTACCAACTAGATTTAAAGATGATCTTGCTAAAATGTTACTGATCTTCTTATTAGTATTTGCTTTCTTCTTCTCTGGTTATGAACATAGTATCGCAAATATTGCTGTCTTTGTATTATCATATATTTTACCACATGAAGTGACGTTTACTTTTGGTGATGTTTTGCATAATTTAATCCCAGTTACATTCGGTAATATAATAGGTGGTTCTGTAGGTGTAGGAATGGCTTATTACTTCTTAAACAATGAAAAAAAATCAGAAGTAAAAGAATTAAAACGTGCTTCATAAAGCAGGTCTACCTGTCTTCATTTTTTGAAGGCAGGTTTTTTCGTGCAATTCTAAATTTAATATGGTAATAATGATTAATAAATGAAAATATTTCCTTTTCTGGTGGTGTTAAAATTGAAATACAATAAATTTGTTCGATTCATTATGTTCATTTCATTACTATGTTTCTTTTTATTAGCTTACGGCTTTGCAAAAGGTGCTTATACTGTTCTAAATCCGCAAAAAGGCAAACTAATTGCAAGCAATAATACACAAAAAAAGAAAGATGATGATAACGTACATAAAAGCGATCAACTAAAAATCGTTGCATTAGGTGACTCACTTACTCGAGGAGTTGGTGACGATGAAGGGACAGGCTATGTAGGGAGATTAAAAAACAATCTTCAAAAAGAGTACAAACAGTCCACGTCTATATCGAATTTAGCTGTTAGTGGTGCAAAAACATCAGATTTACTTCATGATTTAAAGAAAAAAAATATTCAAGAAACACTAAGCACTGCAAATATTGTCGTTCTTTCCATTGGTAGCAATGATTTATTTCCAGGTGCGAATCAAATGAATGAACAATTTTTAAAAACGTATCGACCTGATGAAAAAACATTTCAAAATAATTTAAGTTCGATTTTTAAAATAATACATCAACAAAATCCAAATGCGTCTATTTATACTTTTGGCTATTATAATCCGTTTCATAATGTTCAAGGTCTCGATGCATCTTCAAGCTTCGTTTATAGATGGAATAATCTACTTGAATTAGCAACTCTACAAGTTAAGAATGCTTACGTAATTCCAACATTTGATTTATTTTATAACGAAGAAGATCAATATTTATACACTGACCATTTTCATCCAAACAAAGACGGTTATATAGAAATGGCAAATCGTTTAACTAGTAAAATCGGAAGTCAGCTTCGAGGTGAGTCGAATGAATAAAGTACTTAAATTAGAAGGAGTTTCAAAAAGCATTAAAGGTAAAGTACTAGTTGACCAAATTTCATTTGAAGTTTACGAAGGTGAGGTATTTGGTTTTCTTGGTCCAAATGGAGCTGGTAAAACAACAACTATTCGTATGTTAGTCGGTCTAATAGCACCATCAAAAGGTACGATTGAAATTGCTGGATTTCCCGTTAATACGCACTTCAAAGAAGCAATGAAACAAATTGGATGTATTGTAGAAAATCCCGAATTATATGGCTATTTAACTGGATGGGAAAACTTAAATCAATTTGCGAGAATGTTAGGAATTAAAGATGATAAAAAGATCATCGAAGTCGTAAATCTCGTGAAACTGAGCGAAAGAATTCACGAAAAAGTAAAGACGTATTCATTAGGAATGAAACAAAGGCTCGGTATTGCCCAAGCCTTACTTGGAAGACCAAAGCTTCTTATACTAGATGAACCGACAAATGGTTTAGATCCGGCTGGTATTCGTGAATTGCGCGAATTTATTCATCTGCTAGTCAAAGAGCAAAATATAAGCGTATTTATTTCAAGTCATTTATTGAGTGAAATTGAAATGATCTGTGATCGAGTAGGAATTATTAATAAAGGAAAAATGGTAAGAGTCTCTACTGTAAAAGATTTAGTAAAAGAAGCGGCTGAACGTGTTGAATGGCGAGTCTCTCCAACACAAAAAGCAATAGATTTATTAAAAAAGGATTCTACAATTCAAGATATAAACGTAAAAGATGACCTCATTCTTTGCCGAATGTCACCTTTAAAAATTAACGAGATTATTCAATGTTTCGTAGCTGAAGACATTCAGGTTAACGGCGTTAAAACGATGTCTGATACATTAGAGGATTTATTTATGGAAATGACAGGAGGCGAAGTTCGTGGCTGAGCTAGTTAGACTCGTCTTTAACGAAATTGAAAAAATGGTAAGGAAAAGAAGAATACTTGTTATTTTTATCATTTTAGCAGTACTCATTCCAATTTTTGTTTATGCTCAATTGCAGCAAACGGAAGAAACAATAAAAAGACTCGGAACGGATAATTGGAAAGTATCACTTCAACAAAAAATAGTCGACCAGCAAAATAGATTAAACTCAACTGGAATTCCTGATGAATGGAAAAGTTGGTTAAAAGTTCAAATCGATCAAGAACAATATTATTTGGATAATGACATAAATCCAACAACTCCTGGTGCGCCTACATTTATACGTAAACTAATTGAACAAAGTATTGGATGGCTACTTCTACCTTTATTGGTTATGGTCATTACGATTGATATTATATCTGGAGAGCGAAGCGACGGTACGATAAAAATACTGTTAACTCGTCCTATTAAAAGATGGAAGGTCTTACTTAGTAAATATATATCCATCTGTTTATTAATCTCTTTTCTTCTAGTCTTATACGGTGTAATGGCCTATATTGCTTCAGGATTTGTATTCAGTTTTAAAGGCTGGACCGTCCCTGTGCTAACAGGATTTGTCATCAAAAATAATCAGCTAATAACAGACTCAGTTCAACTAATCCCACAATGGCAATACATTATGATGGCTTTTGGACTTGCATGGTTCGTTTGTATTATTATTGGAACGTTATCATTTATGGTATCAGTATTAGTCCGAACTACACCCGCTGCAATGGGCATTATGCTAGCAGCACTAATTACGGGTAGTGTCCTTAGTGGTCTGGCTACATCTTGGTCAGGAGCAAAATACTTTTTTAGTGTAAATCTCGGGCTAACAGACTACCTAGCTGGCCAGCTTCCATCCATAGAAGGATTAAACATGCACTTCTCCCTAATGAACCTATCCATTTGGGGACTATTAGCATTACTAATCTCTTTCATTGTATTCGTTAAACAAGATATGAATTAAAATGGCTAAAGGGGATCGGAAAAGTATAAAATTCTTTCCCTATTCCCTTACTCCATCTCTTCCCTTTAAACTGCTCTTTGGCTCTACATGAATATGTGTATAATGAATTCCGTGCTGTTCTTGTAGAATCATTTCGATTTGGTCCGTTATATTATGACTTTTACTCACATCAATACCGCCATCCACCTCAATGACTACGTCTGCAATCGTTGTATTTCCGTACATTCTAGCTCTTAGATCAACTACTTTATGTACACCTGGTACTTGATCAACAGTTTCACTAAACAAAATCATTTCATCTGGATTAAACCCGTCAGTTAGTAGAAGAGTTGAATCATAAAAAATCTCCCATGCAGTTTTGCAAATAATAACACCCACTAAAATGGCAACGATTGGGTCAATAATCGGAAAACCAATTGAAGCTCCAAGTACTCCAATAGTCGTTCCCAAACTAACTAACGCATCAGATAAATTATCCTTAGCTGAAGCTGCAAGCCCCTTACTCTTCGTTTTTTTTGCAACCTTATTATTATAAAAATAAATACCAAACATAAATATCCCAGAAGCAAATGCAACTACAGCAGCTAATCTATTTGGAGTCCCATATTCCCCAATGAATAGCTTCCGAATATTTTCAATGATTACTTGTAAACCAACTGACATCATAATAAAAGACGCAATTAAAGTAGCGATTTGTTCTGCTCTTGAATGACCATATGGATGATCTAAATCTCTTGGTTTTCTTGCAATCCTTATCCCAATAAATACGGCCAACGTCGCACCAATATCAGTCACATTATTAAGCCCATCAGCTAAAAGAGCACTAGAATCTGTATAAAAACTAACAAGCACTTTGACCGACGCAAGAACCAAATAGGAAACAATACTCAACAAAGCTGCAAAATCTAACTGCTTTTGAAGCCCCTTCTCCATAAACTCACCCGCCCTAATAAAAAATCATATGGCATTATCTTACCCATAATGCAAATTTTCCATTTTAAGTAAAAAGAAAAAGCAGAATCTGCTTTCATCAATTGGTTTATAAATACTGTGGACAACAACAGCAATTGCGAACACTAAGTGAACTTTGTTGATATAACGTTGGTTTTTGTTGATATAACACTGGTTTTTGTTGATATAACACTGGTTTTTGTTGATATAACCACAAGTTTTGTTGATATAACACTGGTTTTTGTTGATATCACCCAGTTCTTCGTCGATAAATTCACCATTTTTGTTGATATCACCTATATCTTCGTTAATTTATCCCCAATTTTTGCTGATATCACCTATATCTTCGTTGATTTATCCCCAATTTTTGTTGATATCACTAAATCTTCGTTGATCTATCCCTAACTCTTGTTGATATCACAGGTTACTATCAACAAATCGTAAAATACCCCATATTTATTCCAAAATAATAAAGCAGACTCAAAAAATCGAATCTGCCCTTCTCTGCTTTATAATGGCTTCGGATTATAACTAGATCCTGTTAAATCTGTTAAATCACAAACCGTTTGCCATAATTCTGGATAAAATTCGAAGCGAACAGCACGTTCTAATGCTTCTGCTGGAACTCCTTTTAAGCTCTTTGTATTCATGCCAATCATACGACGTACAAGTTGGATATGCTGTCTGCGGAAAGATTGGAATCTTTCATCGAAGCATGTTAGCTCTTGCATTAATTGGAACAACTCAAAGTTTTTAGCCGCATCTTGGTGTAATTGAACTGGTGTCAGTAAATTTTCATCTAATAGATCTTTGAAAGGCTGCCAAAGTGTTGGTCCTAATTTTAAGATTTCATTAAATCCAGGAGAGTCTTGACCGCTACCTCTTCCTAAAGCTAAACGAATTATGTGATAATCACTTGGACTTACTAGTTTTACCATGTCAAAAACTGCTGGTAAGTGTACTAAGTGATTATTAATACGTTGTAAGTGATGAGTTGCTCTTGTCACCTCTTTTGCACGCATATGTTTATCCGCAAAATGAATCGATTGGATGATTAATTTAAAATGTAACTCGGCAATTTGGTGAACTGTTTGAAACGTTAATTCATCTGGACAAAATAATTCTTCATCAGGCTTTTGTAAACTTAATAATTCTTCTGTGCGAATATATTTCTCGTAATCTGTCAGTTTTTTTTGCTCTTGTGTCATTTTCATATCCCGCTAAACTAATTTACGTAAAACTGCTCGTACTGGACTACCATCAGCATCTGCTAAAGGTAGTGGTAATGCTATAAGCTCGTACTCTCCTGAAGCAACATCTCTTAGATCAACTGATTCTAAAATATGAATACCTGCGTGATGTAGAGCATGATGTGCTTCAAGTTCCTTACTATCAAGTGGGTCTACTGAAGGTACATCTACTCCAATTAATTTAATTCCTTTTGTGTGCAAGTACTCTGCTGCTTCCTTTTCAATATGTGGAATACTCTCCGGGAAAACGCTATCATTTTTCCACGAGTTTGTTTTAATTAATAAACGTTCCACGCCATCTAATTGAAAAGTTTCTAAATCTAATTTTTTAATAGAGTCTACTTCAATCAACTCAATTACTTTTGCGATTCCCACATATAAGTTAGGATCTAAATCGATCACTCTCTTGCCATTTTCATCAAAATGAAAAGGCGCGTCGATATGTGTGCCTGTATGAGCGCTAAAAGTCAATTTACCAACATTGACCGAACCACTTTCTTCTTTTGTCCAGCTTAATTCGAATGAAAAATTTGTATCACCTGGCCATACAGGCATACCATTTTGCAATCTTCTTGATATATCGATTAATGACATTTCAAACAACTCCTAAGCAATGATTTCGCGCTCATTTTTAAACTGCTCGTATTGCTTTTCAACCATAATTTTCTTTAAAATTTGTACACTATTCCATACATCCACATAAGAAGTATAAAATGCAATTGGAGCTAGTCTGATTACATTTGGTGCTCTAAAGTCAGGAACAATTCCATTTAATTTTAACGCTTTACAAATCCTTGCAGCATCTTCATGTTCAAGACAAACATGTCCACCTCGTTTTGAATCTTCAAGTGGATTACCAATTGTAAAACCAAAATTGTTTAGTTCTTCATTTATTAAGCTCATTAAATAGGCTGTACTGTGTAATGACTTTTCACGAATTCGATCAATTGTAGCTTCTTTATACATTTCAAGTGAGCCAGCAAGTGGCGCCATACTTAGCACATGTGGCGTACCAATTTGATAAGCACCAACTGTATTTGATGGAGTAAATTCATGCTTCATATCAAACTGTTTTTCTTTATTTGAACCAAACCAACCAGCTAACCCAGGCATTGTACCAAAATGCTTTTCGTGAACGAATAAACTTCCTACTCCACCAGGTCCGCTATTTAAATATTTATAATTACACCAATAAGCAAAATCCACATCCCATTCATGGAATTGATGAGGAATTGCTCCAACAGAATGACAACCATCAAATCCTATTATAATTCCACGTTCATGAGCAGCACTTGTTAATCGCTCTATATCTAATAACTGTCCACTTCGATATAAAACAGTAGGAAGAATAATTAATGCAATTTCTTCAGTCATTGCTTCAATAATATCTTCTTCACTAATTGTGCGACCATCGCGACTCTTCACTTGGATTAAATGTGTTTCTGGATCAAAGCCCTTTAATTTTAATTGACTTTGAATAGCATAAATATCAGATGGAAAATTTAATTCATCTGCTAAAATTTTTGTTTTTTGGCCACTTGGCTCATAAAAAGATGCGATTAATTGGTGAAGATTCGAAGTCGTAGACCCAGTTACAATCACTTCATCCTCTTTTGCCCCAACTAAAGGTGCACTTAATGCTCCTAATTTTTCAGCAAAATAATACCATGGATGATCACCTTGCATCCATCCATCGATTGCAAGTGCTTTCCATGAATCTAATAGATCTAATAAACTTTGTTCGGCTCTTTTAGAAAGAAGCCCTAGAGAATTACCATCTAAATAGATTGTATTAGGCTGTAAATAGAACTCATTACGATAAATTGATAAAGAATCTTTTTGATCTAGAAATTCTGCAAATTCTTTTGTCGGCTGAAACATCCCCCTGTTTTACCCCCTTGCAATAAATAACCTACTATATTAAAGGTATTGCGATTATTAATACATGTCAATATTTTCTGAATATAATATTATATAAAAAAAGTGCCAACAAATCCAAAATATCCCTATCTTAGATTTTGGCACAATTTATTTACTTTTCGTTATAAATGTAAATCCCTTTTTTTAAACGAAACATAAGTAATAACTGTTAATAGTATGATCAATCCTATTGAGATCGTTGTATAAATAATGTCAAATCCTCCACCATACATAATATCTTTCGCTTCAAAGTACTTAAATGGCGTAATATATTTCAACCCTTCTATCCGTTCATTCAAATCAATTGCGATCGACATGATGAATGTGATTAATAGAATACCTGTTGCATAGGATGCTGCTTTTTTGGCGTTTTTACAAACTGCAGCTATAGCCGAGCCAATTACTAAAAATAGTAGCTGTAGTATAAACATACCGACCATTACAACAGCTATATTACCGAATACATCCTCACCCTTACTATACTTCCCTACAATTAATACACTGGATATCCACGTAATACCATTAAAAATAAGAATGTTTACTAGAGCACTTAATAATTTAGACGTTATGACTTTATTTCTTGAAATAGGCTTTGCAAATAAAAACTCTGCCGTTTTATCACGTTCTTCTTTAGCAATTATGTTGGCCCCTAACATGGCGGCGTGAATGGTTGCCATTAAATATAAATATAAAACTAATATGCCAAAATAGCCGCTTGCCTTTGATAAATCAAGTGCTCCTGAGCCCATTATTGCTTGTAGAGATTTAGGCATTTGATTAAAAATCTCAGTTATTTGTCCATTTGATGCAGTAGCTTTATATTTTGCCATTCCGCTTCCAACTAAAAATACAATCCCAATACACCAAAATATAATAGATTTACGATATGTCTTCATTTCTCTAAAAAATAGATTCAACTCCAACCCTCCCTTTCTTTAAATTTATACTGCATGAACGTCCTTTTTCTTATAAATTACAAAACTCGCAATGATCGAAACGAAAATAATACCGATCGACAAGATTAAAAATGAAGTTTCAAATTTTGAATGAGCAATAATATACTTTGGTTCAAAATATTTAAACGGTGATAAATATCGTTTAGCATTACTTTCATCTGTGGCCACTACCATACCAACAACAAAAAATGCAAACACAACAGCAAGTGAAATTGATAGGACTGCTTTTATTTTTGAAAAGACGACCGAAACAAGTATTCCAATTCCAAAAAATATTAGTTGAATAATAAATAGAGAAATAGAAAGTAATACAATTAATTTATTACTATAATCAGCTGTTTTTACATGCTGTGCCATAAGTATAGTTGCTATAAGATAGAATATATTTGTAATGGCTAAAGAGACGGCACCTGCAAAAATCTTAGAAGTGATAACTTTTGTTCGAGTCACTGGTTTAGTTAAAAGAAAATCAGCTGTTTTCTCTCGTACTTCTTTTGAAACGATCGAGGTACCTAAAATCATCGCTTGTATCGCACCACATAGTGAAATATAGATAAATACATACGAATAGAATCCTACTATATTTCCAAAGCTCTCAATCTCAATTCCAAGTGCTTTTCTAACTCCTTCAGGATAGCCCTTCAAAACTTTTGTAAACTCTGCATAGTCCTTTGCAATAGCTGGAAATAGAGATAAGAAAAACACAACGATTGCCATTAAAGAAACCGTCCAAATGAGGGTGGATTTCCGATAAGCTTTTAATTCGTGTAAAAAAATATTCATTGCTTATTAGTCCTCCTTTTCATAATAATGTAAGAAAATTTCCTCCAGATCTGGCTCTTCAATCCATAGATTTTCAATTTCAATTTCTGCTATTTTTCTCAAAACATTGTTTATATTTCCTTTAAAAATAAAGCTGATTGTTTTACCTTTTATCTCTACATTATTTACACCTGGCATATTGAAGAAATTTGGATCTACCGCATTTAGAATGTCTATTTTAAAACGCTTGTAATTGTTTTCTTGTAATGTACTGATTTTTTCAACTGTAACAATTTTACCTTCCTTTATAATGGCAACTCGATCACATAGACGCTGTACTTCGCTTAAAATATGTGATGAGAATAAAATAGTAGCTCCCTTTTTATTCTCATCTTCTAGTAAGTCAAAAAATCTTTGTTGCATTAAAGGATCAAGGCCACTTGTCGGTTCATCCAATATGATTAATTTCGGTTCATGAAGTAATCCTTGGACAATCCCAACCTTCTTTTTATTTCCTAAAGATAAATCATCAATTTTCTTTGTTAAATCAAGATCCATGATTTCAGCTAATTCTTTAATTCGCTTCGTGCAATCTTTTTTATAAAAACTAGCTGAGTATTTTAACAAATCCATTACTTTCATATTGTCATAATAAAAAACTTCAGAAGGTAAATAGCCAATTTCTTTTTTTATTTCTGGTGCAAACTGAATACAGTCCTTACCAAATATTTTTGCACTACCACTAGTCGGATAAATTAAAGATAGTAAAGTTCGAATCGTTGTTGATTTCCCAGCACCATTTGGACCAATAAAACCAAATATTTCTCCCTCTTCTATATTAAAACTAATATCCGATATTCCCCTTGAATTGCCGTAGGTCTTTGTTAAATTGTTGATTTCAATCGCGTACATAAAATAAACCTCCTGCATTGTTTTGAAATATTTTAATATGATTATTACAAAACTAGTATATACCTCATTCTCTAAAAAGAGAATACATTTTGAAATATTTTTAATAAGATATTTCAAAACATGATATACTATTTGATAGATAATGACGGAGGTATAAATATTGGACGGATATAAAAAACGAACTCTGCAGAAAATGGAGAGCATTGAATTAAGTACAACTGAACTATTGACACTACCATTAAATGATATAAAAATCGCAGATATTGCCAAACTAGCAAATGTATCTCAAGTTTCAATATACAATTATTATGGCAGTAAAGAAGCACTATTGAAGGCAACAATTATTCGATTAATGAACCAAAAATATGAGGAATACCAACAGGTCGTTTCAAGTGACATCTCTTTTAATGAAAAAATTAAAGAATTATTTATTCGCAAAAAACAAGGGCTCGATATTATTAATTTGGAAATGTTTACAGCTTTAATGAAGAAAGACCCAGAACTGCAAGAATTAGTGTTAGACTTTACAATGAACAAATCTTTCAAAGTGCTGACCTCACTAATCGATGAAGGGCGATCTCTCGGTTTAGTTAGGGGCGAAGTACAAAATCAAACACTACTTATCTATATTCAAGTTATAAGCCAAGCCTTTATGAATATGGATCCAACAACCTCACAATATATCCAACAAAAAGATGTAGTAGATGAAATTATGAATTTATTCTTATATGGATTATTAAAGCAGGATGAAGATTAATTGCAGTTAAAAAAAGCACCTTTGCGCTATTAAGCAATGGTGCTTTTTTTTAGAATATTCTTCCAACTAAACTTATCTACTGATTTGTATTATCTTACTCTTTTTGTTCATAGAATGAATTACTTATTAATAATTTTTTTCCTTGGAGGAGCATATGCGCAAAACTATTCTATGGATAAAAGAAAATGGAGATGAAATTAAGCGAGGTCTAATTGGCGGGTTTACCATTTTTAGTTTAGCAACGATTTTTTTTACAACAGATTCATCAACAGAGTTCAACCAAAACGCCTGTCTAAAGTGGGAATATAACAAATCAGCACAGCTAGAAGTTTGCTCTATGTACAAAGCATCCACTACCAACGACATACCATATGGATCAATGGTAAAGCATGAATAAGTTAAAAAGAATAGGATAAGGCAAATGCCTTATCCTTTTTCCTTTCTTGATCCCTAAACATCCCTCTTTTTAAAAATTTCACCCGCAGTGACGAGGACTAACAATATATATATGACTAGTACTGTAATAGAAAATTCAATTCTCATCCCATTTTCAATATTGATGCCATTTGTGTAAACTGATAAATCGGTATGCATAAATGGTAGAAACTTCGACCAGTCTTTTACTTTTAATAATGTTGCGATCACATCCGATGTTGATAGCAGAATTATGCTTATTAATAAAGAAATACTGCTTGTCCTTAAAACCGTTGACAAGAAATATGCAACTGCCACGAAAAATAAGTAAGGTAGTAGATTGATGATATAATCATGTATTAAACTTGGTAAAATGCTCTGTTCTACTACGTGGTTATTTACATATTGTAAAATTGGTTGTGTGCTAAAACTTAGCCCGTTGAGTGCGCTACCTATAATAAAAGAGTAAATAATAATTGCAAACGAAAAGATGAAATATAAAATTGCCAAACTGATAAATTTTGCATAATAAATCATTCTTCTTGTTGATGGTTTAACCAGCAAGAAATTAATCGTTTTCCATTGATACTCTTTTGACATCATATTACTTGCAAAATAAATAAGCAGGATTCCGATAAAGTTCGTTATGTCCGCACCTTTTTTCATAAAGTCCAAAACAGTATGTTGTTGAATCGTTGAGATATTATGTTTAAGACGATACTTATTGATTTCATACGTCTCTTTTTGTTCTTTTGCAAGTGATGGTAAATCTGACGAGTTTTGCCCTGCCAACTCTTCTTCGATCTTTTTATTGTCTATTTTTAATTCTGTTCTCCAATTTTTAGCCTTATCCGCTCCACTCACCTTTTCAACATAATCCCATCTGCCTAGAACGATGATTGGTATAAATAATATTATTAGCGAAATAATAAATGATTTTTGAACGAAGACTTTGCGTAGTTCGTTATCAATTAATCCTATAAAATTACTCAATGACATTTCCTCCTGTCAATTGAATGAATAAGTCTTCTAGTCTTTCTTTTTTTCGAGTTACATAATAAATCTCTACCCCAGCCATTACTAACTCTCTCATTAAAGAAGGAATCTCTTCTTCATCAATCTCAAAGATTAATGATTGATTATTCATAATTTCATATTTGTACTTTTTATCTAGATTTGTAAATTTACTTTCAAAATCGATTGTAGTTTTAACAACTACTTCAATAAATAACTTCTCACCACTTTGATCGTTTAACTCAATTGACTCAACAAATTGACCGTTTTGAATAATAATTGAACGGTCACATATTAATTCTATTTCAGATAATAAATGGCTTGATAGTAAAATTGCCGTTTGTTCAACTTCAGCTACACGTTTTAAATAATCACGAATTTCTCTTACCCCAGCCGGATCTAATCCATTAGTAGGTTCATCTAAAATTAAAATCGAAGGATTATGTAATAAAGCTTGCGCAATGCCTAATCTTTGCTTCATCCCTAAAGAATAGGTTGAAAACTTTTTATGAATTGCATTTGAAAGTCCTAGTAAATCAATTACTTCAAGCACTCTTTTTTTTGAAACACCTTCTAACATCCGAGAAAAATACATTAGATTTTTATACCCACTATAAAAAGGATAAAAAGCAGGCGTTTCAATCATAGCACCAATATGCTTAATCGATTCTTTAAAATGATCCTTAATTGAATGACCTTTTATATAAATTTCACCACTTGTAATACTCATAAGACCAACAATCATTCGCATTGTCGTCGTTTTTCCTGAACCATTCGGACCTAATAAACCTAAAACCTCTCCTTGACGTAAATCAAAGCTAATATCTTTAATAATCTCCTGATTCTTAATTGTCTTATTTACTTTTTTCAGCTCAAGAACAACATCCTGATTCATCTTGAAGCCTCCTAATTATGTTATAAATTCTTACGATCTATTAAGTTTTCCCCTTCCTTTTCTGAATAATTAATGCTATTCTCATGAAAGGAATTGAAAGGAGAACTTTATGAAAAGAATACCATACTACTTAGTATTTGGCTCATTTATTCCATATTTGTTAATCTTCACTTTACCTTTTTTACATGTTTCCGGCGGCTTAAAAGCTGGTCTAATCGCACTATTAGTTATTCTAGGAGAAGCAATGTTTTGGATTGGTGGAGTATTTGTGGGTAAAGATGTAATGACGAACTATCGCAAAAAATTGAATCCCGCGAAGTGGCTTAAAAATAGAAAAAAGCAAGAAAACTAATTGAAGGGGACGTCTCGTAACTTAAGAGGCACCCTTTTTATTGTTTATGGAAAATGATTGGTTGTTCATAAACCTCCGTATTTTGTCATAAAGCGCGGTTTGTTCATAAAACACCTAGTTTTGTGCATAAACCGCTGTGTTTTGTTCATAAAGTTAGTTGGCAGTTTCTTTCTGTTGATAACTAGCCAATTCAAATTGAACATTGCGAACATAAATTGAACATTGTTGATAAAGTTGTGAACTTCGTTGATATATTGGCAATTCATGTTGATATAACAGCTAAACTCGTCGATATATTTGCAAATCTCGATGATATACCCACAAAACCTGTTGATATACTGGCAAATCCCGTTGATATTCCCACCAATCCTGTTGATATACTAGCAAATCCCGTTGATATTCCCACCAATCCTGTTGATATGTTAACAATTCTTGTTGACGTTTTTGGATCAATCCACTTCTTTTAACTAGAATTCTCTAAAAAGCCAGCAAGAATTTGAGGATTACGATTCAAAAACGCACAAAAAAAACCCACAAAATCGTGGGTTCGCATCTAGTTTTATTTACCTTCTAACTGCTTCCATTTATTTTGGATAGCAGGTGGCTCATAATCCTGCATTAGTTTTAATAAGTCGTCAGCATTTTCTGAAACAACAAATAGTGAAAGGGTATTTTCGCCCATAAATCCTTCTTTTACAGCATGTCTAAGTAAATCTAAGACTGGAGTGAAATAGTTATCAACATTTAATAAACCGATTGGCTTATTGTGGATCCCAATTTGTGACCAACAAATGATCTCAAATAATTCATCGAAAGTACCAACTCCACCTGGTAGCGCGATAAAGCCATCGGACATTTCGTTCATTAAAGCTTTACGCTCATGCATTGTTTTTGTTTCAATGAATTGCGTCAGCCCTTTATGAGCAACTTCTCCACGAAATAATCCACCGGGCATAATGCCAATGACATTTCCACCTTGTTTTAAAACTTCATTTGCGATTTCTGCCATAATTCCTAGTCTTGATCCACCGTAAATTAAATCTATATTGTTACTAGCAAATAAAGTACCTAGTTTTTTAGCTTGAAGACTAAATGACTCTCTATTCCCAAGATTTGAACCAGCATAAACACAAATTTTCTTCATAAAATGTCACTTCCTTCGATGTATTTTACTTTATTTTAACATATCTTTCGATTAGGATTGTAAAGATAAAGTTAACTATGTTTTTTTAGGAGATGAAAAGATGAATTTAGGTACAATTGGAACAAGCTGGATTACAGAAAGTTTTATTGAAGCAGCCAAGGAAAGTAAATTGCTTAACTTAACTGCAATTTATTCGAGAAATGAAGAAAGTGCAAAAGCATTTGCTTTAAAGCACAATGCACCTAATTACTTTACGAACATCGAAGAATTAGCAAAAAGCCCTGAGGTTAAAATAGTATACATAGCATCACCAAACTCACTACACTATGAACAAGCAATTTTATTACTCCAAAATAAAAAACACGTTATTTGTGAAAAACCAATATTCTCTACCACAAAAGAATTAGATCACGCATTTAAAGTTGCAGAAGAAAACGGGGTCTATTTATTTGAAGCAATTCGTAACTTCCACTCTCCAAACTTCACAGCTTTAAAGGAAGGTCTTGCAAAAATCGGTCAGATAAGAAGTGCTAATCTACATTATTTACAATACTCTTCGAAATACGACGCGTTCCTTAGAGGGGAAAATCCAAATGTATTTTCTCCAGAATTTTCAGGTGGTGCATTAGTAGATTTAGGTGTGTACCCAGTTTATGTATTGATTGGTTTATTTGGAAAACCGTCTTCTGTAGATTATACACCTGTAAAACTTCGTAACGGTATTGATGGTAGTGGAACATTAGTATTAAATTATGAAGACTATACTTGTAGCATTCAATGCTCTAAAGTCTCTCAATCTTATATTGAATGTGAAATTACAGGTGAAATCGGGTCTTTAGTGCTTGATAAACCATCTCCAATTTCAAAAATTACTTTGGTTAACCATAAGTCAAAGCAACGAGAGTCACTGGAAGTTATCCAAGTAGAAAATGATATGTTATATGAGATCCAAAACTTTACTCGCATTATTAAAGAATCTAACCAAGCAGAATATGAAAATTTGAAAGAGCTTAGTAAGGTAGTTCTAACTGTAACTGAAACCGCTAGAAAAAAAGGCGGCATTGTTTTTGGGGTAGAAAAAAATTAATAAAAATACCAGTTATCCGATTAGTTGGATACTGGTATTTTTCATTTATTGAGCGTTAGAATTCTCTTCAGATAATCCAAAGAGTAATCCTTGGTTATCGATAAAGTATGCAAAATAACCCATTTGAGGAATAGCCGTTTTAGGAACTACTATATTTCCACCATAGTTCATAACTTTATCAATCGCTTCATCAATTGAAGGAACATCGATTGAATTCGTTGTACGTGTCTGGCCATCTGGAGAAAGCATTAATCCTCCATCGATTCCTTTGTCGGCTGATTCTCCTGTTTGAATAAAATAATATTCATGCTGACCAGGCATTTGTGTAAACTTCCATCCAAAGGCCTTAGAATAAAAATCGATTGCTTGCTCAATATTTGGTACTTGAAGCTCAAATCTAATAACTTTTCCCATTACGTCATCTCCTCATACTATTTTTCGATAAATTATGTAAAAGCTGATTAAAAAGATTAATCAGCTTTATTATTTTTTAATATACAACAACCCATCCGACTCCAGGAATAAAGTGCCATCTTCTTCCGTTAAAAATATAATATCCTCCCGACCAATACCCTCCTGGTCCTGGAAATCCATGTCCATGTCCATGTCCATATCCTGGCCCGTGACCATGGTCGTGGCCATGTCCATATCCTGGCCCGTGTCCTTGGCCTTGACCTGGTCCATATCCTGGTCCGTGTCCTTGACCTTGACCTGGTCCATATCCTGGCCCGTGTCCTTGACCTTGACCTGGTCCATATCCTGGCCCGTGTCCTTGGCCTTGGCCTGGTCCATATCCTGGCCCGTGTCCCTGGCCTTGGCCTGGTCCATATCCTGGCCCGTGTCCTTGGCCTTGGCCTTGACCTTGACCTGGTCCATGTCCTGGTTGTGCATAACCTGGCCCAGGATATCTGCTAAAAAGATCATCATAAATCATATACTCACCACCTAAATAGAATCGTAATCCTTATAGCTTATTAATTCTATTTGAGACATGAGCAAGTACTATGTCATTTATCTATCTCATTCATTGAATTGATGATTATGCCTATACGTAATAAAAGTATCCATTAGTAAATACTTACCATATTTCCTCATTAAATACATTCGTCTAGTTCTTTGTATAAATCCATACTTTTCAAGTCTAATACTTCCAATTCTTGGTGGTATTTCTGTAAACTGTTTAGATCACTTTCGAGCATCATTTGCTTATTTATTTCACTAATCGCTTCTTCTAACTGATAGATTTCATTTTCAATGTCTTCTATATTTCGCGATTTTGTATTGATTTTTTTTGCTGGTTTAGATTGAGGATTTGTTTTTACCACTTTTTCCTTTTCAAGTTTATTTCGATATACGGTCATTTTTTCTTTCGCGACTTGGTATTCTTCAATAAACTCGAATAGAGACCCATTTTCTAGCCAGTAAATTTTTGAAAATAGCTTATTTATGAAATAGCGGTCATGCGAGACAGAAAGAATCGTTCCTTTAAAATTTTCTAAAGCGTCTTCTAATACTTCTCTAGATTCAATATCTAGATGGTTAGTAGGCTCATCTACAATTAATAAGTTAATATCTTGATACATAAGTTGAGCCAATCTTAATCTCATTCTCTCTCCACCGCTAAGCTGACTGACTTTGCGATAAACCATATAACCGTAAAATAAGAAACCAGCTAATATATTTCGCGCTTCACCCTCAGTAACGTGTACTTCTTCTCTGAATTCCTGTATTACTGTGTGATCCGAATGGATTGGTTCATAATGTTGCGATAAATAACCAATTTTCACACTGCTTCCAAGCTTTAATTTGCCTTCATCAATTGCAGTTTGACCTAAAATCATCTTTAATAAAGTTGATTTTCCCGTACCGTTGTTTCCTACTATAACCGCTCTTTCTCCATAAAATAATGAGAAATTAAGTTGTTTAAATAAAACTTTGTCCGCAAAAGATTTTGAAAGATTTTCAGCTACAACTACATCTTTTCCACTTCGACCAGATTCCTCTAGTTGAAATGCCATTTTCTTTTTTTGTAAAATAGGACGTTTTAATCTTTCAATTCGTTCTAGAGCTTTTTCCATACTTCTAGCTCTTCTATGCAAACCAGCATTTGGTGGATTTGCCTGATTAGCCCACTCTCTCAGTCGTTTGATCGTTTCTTTCATCTTTTGAATTTTCTTTTGCTGCTCTTCGTAAGCCTGGAACTCCCTTAATAATCTTTCTTCTTTTTGAACAACATACCTAGAATAATTTGTATGATAAGCAATAATTTCTCCTTCTTCTAATTCTAAAATATGGTTGACCACTTCATCTAAGAAATATCGATCATGAGAAATGACAACGATTGTTCCTTCATAGTCCTTTAAGTACGAGCCTAACCATTCAATGGCTGATAAATCTAGGTGATTTGTTGGCTCATCAAGTAATAATAAATCTGGTTGTTGTAAAAGGACGATTCCTAATCCAATCTTGGTTTTTTCTCCACCACTTAAAGAAGTAAATTGTTTTGAAAGTAAGTCATTGATTCCTAACCCATTAGCAATTTTCGAAAGCGATGCTTCCATCTCATATCCACCATTATTACTAAATTTCTCTTGTAGTGATCCATAACTTACTAACAATTGTTCTAATTTGCGTTCATCTATCGTATTGGCCATCTTTATTTCCAATTGCTTCATTTCATTTTCTATTTTTCGTAATTCTTCAAAAACTGTTAATAATACATCTCTGCTTGTCATCTCGTCCTGAAAAACAGGGATCTGCGCTAGATAGCCAATTTTTATTCCTTTTTTAAAGTGAATTGAGCCACTATCAGGCGATTCAATACCTGTTAAAAGTTTAAAAATACTAGTTTTACCACTACCATTTGCTCCAACTAAACCGACGCGGCTACCTTGATGAATTTGAAATGATAATTCTGTAAAAAGTGAATTTCCACCGAACATTTTTGAAATTTTTTCTATACTACATGCAATCATGATTAATTCTCCTTCTATTTTCCGTACCAATCCATAGAAAAAAGCCATAGAACTCATCCATGGCTTAAATCGTGACTTAAATAGAAGTGTGGATCACACAATTATTTTATCAGTTGAAGTCGTAGGAAAGAGTACGTTTTCGTTTTATTTGAGTTGTTAAATTGTTAAAAAAGGACACAGCTATCCCGTTAACAGCTAAACACGCAAATTTTGCACGACAATAATATAAAAACTCTATCATTTGTGCGCAAACCATTTGAAAACGTAACATCTTCTCTACACCTCCTTTTCGAACATAAATTTATTTAAATTATAAAATATTTTAACTTTTAGCACAATACCTATTATAGTTGGCTATACTTAAATTGTGAGTTATTGTTCGAAATTTATACATATTTATTCTTCAACAACAAACTAAGGGAATTGAGGAGAAAAAATGAAAAAAATTTTACCACATATTTACGTTGAAAACTGTAAAGAAGAGCTTGAGTACTACAAGCAAATTTTTGGTGGTGAGATCAAAAATACACAAACTGGTGATGGTATGCCAATGTTTAATGGCCATGAAGGAAAGTATATTCATGCTGAATTACATATAAATGAAACATGTGTAATTTATTTCGCAGATGTTTTTAGACCATTAGTTAAAGGCGACAATGTTTGGACAACGCTTGAAATGAGTTCCGAAGATGAAATTAATACAATTTATGAAAAGTTATTAAAAGACGGAGAAGTTCATATGGAACTGCAAGATACGTTTTGGAACTCTAGATTTGCAGTCGTAAAAGATAAAAACGGATTTACTTGGGAATTAAACTATTCGAAATAAGTAAGACCAATAAAGAAAACTCGCCGATTCGCGAATACAGAGGGGTAGTTGCACTTATACTTATACCTAGAATTGGCATCTAAATCTATACTTTCTTAATGTGAAATAAAAAGCGAAGAACATAAAATTCTCCGCTTTTCCTATTTTCTTACAACTGCGTTAAGATAATTGGTTCACCTTTTGTTACAACAATTGTATGTTCACATTGAGCTACTAAGCTCTTATCTGGAGTTACAAATGTCCAGCCATCTCCTGATTCGATGATGTGGTCCGCATTTGCTGAAACAAATGGCTCTACTGCTAAAACAAGACCATCTTTTAATAATGCTTTATCCATTGGGTCGAAATAGTTTAAAATATGTTGCGGACTTTCATGAAGGCTTTTTCCAATTCCATGTCCAGTTAAATTTTCAATTACATTGAAGCCATTCTTACTTGCTTCATTAAACACTGCTCTTCCGATTTGGTTTTTCTTTGAGCCTGCTTTTGTTTTTTTCATAGCAGCCCAAAAAGCATCCTCTGCAACTTTGCAAAGTTTTTCTTTTAATAAATCACCATTTCCAATTACAAAAGAAATGCCAGTATCAGCATAGTATCCATCTAATGCTGCGGATACATCAATATTAACTAAGTCTCCATCTTGAAGTACTCGTTCTCCAGGAATTCCATGAGCTACTTCTTCATTAACACTAATACATGTTGTACCAGGAAAATCATACTCTTTTTGTGGAGCTGAAGTTGCGCCATGCTCATCTAACACTTTTCTACCAATTTCATCTAATTCTTTCGTTGTCATTCCAGCGACAGCCTTTGCCTTCATTTCTTCTCTTGCTAGCGCTACGATACGACCTATTTTTCTTAAAGCTTCTAATTCTTGCTCATTATTTATAATCATTTTACTGCTCCTGATTCTATTTAATAATATGTCTTTCTTTTATTATGCCATAATATTACTATGTTATAGTCTTTTAAGCACTTATACAACTTTTTCTATTTAAAAAGAACCACACCAGATCAATAACCTTACATGAGAATTATTAAAATGCCCTCTTTTAGCTTCACTACTATGTCTCATAATCCACTTTCTAAAATACTCCTTACAAACTATAAATAAATTTATATAAAGACACAGATCTATCACAGAACCCCCAAAATCCTTATCCATAATTGAGATATAATTACCTTAAATAAAAGTTCAGATAATTTTTGAGAGGTTGAAAAAATTGTATTTTTTATATTATTAATGCCTTTTTATGCAATTTTGTTATGGTCTTTTTTTGAAACAAGAGAAAGTTTATTAATGGGCAGAAGATGGATGTATAATGAAGAACCTGACCTTTCTGATGAATATATTCTCTACACAAAAGTCGTGATTGGGATCATCACTGTGTTTATTACAAAATTTGCACTTGTTTTCTTTTTTTAATATTAAAAAAGCGTTCTTTTTCTAAAAAGCGCATTAGTGGTGAATTAAATAAAAGACTGTACAATTACACCATTCCCATCATTCACTTCTACTTTTGCAAACGCTCCATTAATGAAAGTAATTTGAGGTGGCACATGACCACAATCAATGTCGTATATAATTGGTATTTCTAATTCTTCATTTAATTCATTGTATACATCTTCTATCGTATAGTGATCTACAGCTTGATTTGCTGCACTACGTCCAAATAATATTCCGGAGCAATTTTCGAACCACCCTGCATGTTTCATTTGTACTAGGGATCTTCTTAGGTCAGTTGTATTCATTTCACAATTCTCAAAATACCAGATAATTGGTTCTTCTCTAATGTATTTTCTACTAAATAATCGTACATCACCATAAGGAGTCCCAACAAGATGTCTAATCACGTCAATACATCCACCAAGCAATCTTCCTTGAGCTTTTTCAGCTTTACTCGAAGTTGTTTTCCACTTTGTTTTTTCGGACAGATGAAATATATAAGGTGTTGGTTTATCGTGCTGCCATTTCACTTGAAATAATGGTGAGGAAGCCTGAGTAACAGATCCCCCGGACTTAGTTGTTAAAACCTTTTGCCACATTGCCGTTGTCTCATCAGAGTATTCTCCTCTTAAATCGATTAAGTTCGTACCGTGTGCAGTTGCGATCCCTGTTGTTAAAGTAAATGCTAATAATAGAATACTTGTGTCTGAATATCCTAAAATCCATTTTTCATTAAAGTTTTCGAACTCTAATTTATCGAGGGTTTCAATCGCAAGCTCTCCACCCCACGGTGGAAAAATTAGGTTTATTTCTTCATCTTTCATCATTCGATTTAACTCGCTTGCACGCGTGTTGGCATTTGCTGATTTAGCCTTGTCATGTGTCCAAACTGTCTCTCCACATTCCACTTTAAATCCATCTCTTTCCATGCGGCTAATTGATTGCTTCATCATTCCATGGAACTGTTCCCTTAAACCTGATGACGTTGCAGTCACCCCAATCGTTGCACCACTTTTTAGAATAGGATACCTAATCATCATATCACCTATTTTCTTTTTACTGATTCTAATAGAATACACTGTGTTATACAATCAAAAATTCTAAATTATGAATTTTCATTAAGTAAATTTCATTAAATTTCTTCTCCATTTTCATTCTACTTTCATAAAACTTGTTTACATTTTATTTAAATCCAATAAGGAGGACATGAAATGGAAACAATTGAACAAAAGCATACAAATAAGACAATGAATCCACAAATAGAAAATATGTTAAAAAAAGTTCCAGAAGTAACGATATTCTTCTGGATTACTAAGTTATTAACAACAGGTATGGGTGAAGTATTTTCTGATTATATCGTTAAAACTTTAACACCAGTAATCGGTGTTGCAGTAGCATTAATAGTCCTAATTCTGTCTTTAATTTTACAATTTAAGGTCCGCAAATATGTACCTAGCATTTATTGGCTTGTTGTTGTAATGATTAGTGTATTTGGTACAGTTGCTGCAGACGTTGTACACGTTGGTCTTGGCGTGCCATACGTGGCATCAACATTGTTTTTTGCCGTATTGTTAGCAATTATTTTTGCGGTTTGGTATCGCAAGGAGAAAACTCTTTCTATTCACAGTATATACACAAAACGCCGTGAGGTATTATATTGGTCGGTCGTTATGGGAACTTTCGCTTTAGGAACAGCTACTGGTGATATGACTGCATCAACAATGCATTTAGGTTATTTTTCATCAGGTATTCTGTTCACGGTCTTACTAGCAATACCAGTAATCGGAAAGAAATTCTTCAAGTTAAATGAAATTTTCTCTTTTTGGTTTGCTTATATTATGACCCGACCTGTTGGAGCATCTTTTTCTGATTGGAGCTCTGTGTCTCAAAAGCATGGTGGACTCGGATTCGGTGGTGGACCAGTCAGCCTAGTATTATCGATTATTATCATCATTTTAGTTGCTTATCTTTCTATTTCAAAAAAAGATGTAATGAAAGTAAGTGATAACGAAGAATCACATTCTACAATTGCATAGGATCTTACAAATAAAAGAAGCTGATGTTGAAATTTTTCCATCAGCTTCTTTTATTTCTCTAAATCCCTTGTTAAAGGAGATTGTGTATCGCAATTAACACTAAGATAATCCCACTAATAATGGAACTAAATTGTCCAAGTGACCATCCACCAATTTTAACATTAGCAACTTTTTTCCCTAAAAGGACTCCTAACCAAATCGCTACGAAACTAAAAATACTGGCTGCTATTGAGATGGCAAATGGTGAAAGTCCTATTAATCCAACACCTAAGCCATTCGTAAGTGCATTCATCGATACTGCTGTACCGAGTATGATTGCCTCAAAGCTACTAATATCACCAGAATGATCGACATCGGCCTTTTCTGGTGAGCTTAAATAATTTGTAAGGCCATTAGTATTTGATTCATCTTCATTATCATTTATTAGGTCTTCTTTGTTTTTTCTTGGAATCGTAAGAAGTACAATTCTAAGTCCAATGACTAATAAAAAAAATGCACCTATTACATTGGATAGTGTTCCTGGGAATACTTTTGAAATATATTGCCCTGAAACAATTCCCGCTTCACTGAAAATAAACGCTATGATTGAGATAATTAAATTAGCTAATATACCAACCTTTATTCCGCGTATTCCATAAGTTATTCCTACTCCAAAATTATCTATACTAGATGAAAAAGCGAGAAATAAAACAGTGAACCAAATTGAATATTGCATAGTGTATGCTCCTAACTCCATTCATTTTCTGTCAAAGGGTGTTTGCCTAGCTTTTTATAACCTATGATGAATTTATGAATATTCAACTTGTTCAAAGTTTAAATTTTTATTAAAAAAACGATTAATAAGTATAGATAAAGAAAACTGGCGAGCAGTCAGGTGAAGGCAGATGCGCTTATTCTTATACATAGAATTGGCATCTACATCGACTTTTCTTTACCGTTGCATTTTCTTAATGTGCAAAAAAAGAGGTAAATGAGCTTTTACTCATTTACCTCTTTTTTTCTATAAACCGATTTAGATGTAAAAATACTTAGTTCGTATAATAAAATTAATGGTATTGAAACTGAAATATGCGAAATAAAATCTGGTGGTGAAATACAGCATGCCACAATGACTAATATAAAGTATGCGTATTTCCTAACCTTTTGTAAGTAGCTAGGTTTTACTATGCCAATCTTCGTTAAAAACATAATGACAACAGGCATGTCAAAAAACGCAGCAAATGGAACAACAAGATTAAAAAGAAATGAGAAATACTTTTCTACTGTATAATTTTGTTCAAGCATACCTTGTCCCATTACCGTTAGGAACTTTAGGATGTTTGGAAAAACAAAATAATAGCCAATTGCTAATCCAAAAAGAAAAAGAAAAAATAATGCCGGAATATAAAATCCAATCCCTTTTTGCTCTGAAGGATGTAAACCAGGTTTCACAAATAGCCAAGTTTGCCATGTTGCCACTGGAATCGTGAATACGGCAGCAAAAACAGCAGATATTGAAAAATATACCCATAATATATCTCCGGGACTTAGTACGACTAGTTTATATGTTAAAGACCTCGTTAAGAATTTATAGATTGGTTCAACATAAACAAGCCCAATAATAAATAGAACAATAAAAGTAACTGCTGTAATAATAATTCTTTTACGCAGTTCTTCAAGATGATCGACTACTTCCATTTCTTTATTCATATGAATTCTCCGCTTTGTTGTTTACTAGAACAATTTGTATTAAATACTTTTTGATCCCATTATGATTATTTCAAATTAATTGAATTAGTTCAATTAAATTTTTTTAATAAAAGCAGGTTTTTAATCGCAAAAATAATTAATATGCCATATAAAGAAAACTCGCCAATTGGCGAGCCGTCAGGTGAAGACAGAGGGGTAGTTGCACTTATACTTATACCTAAAATTGGCATCTACGTCACTGATCTTCGCCGCCTGCCAATTTATACTTTCTTAACGTGTAAAAAATCACTAATAAAAAAATAAGTGTAACAACTTCTTATCACTTATTTTTTTATTAGTGATATTAAAACAACCCTAAGTTATCGGTCTTTTCCTAATGGAACTACTAACGGTGTCATGGCAACTGGGTCTTCGATAATCAAACATTTTAAACCGAATACTTCCTCAACAAGTTTTTCGGTAATGATTTCACGAGGATCACCTTGTGCTATGACTTGACCATCTTTCATGGCAATAATATTATCTGCATATCTTGCAGCGTGATTCAAGTCATGTAAAACGGCAACTAATGTGCTCCCTTGTTGGTTTAAATCTTTAAAAAGTTCTAGCAGTTCAATTTGATGAGCAATATCAAGATATGTCGTTGGTTCATCAAGAAGTAGCATTGGTGTTTGCTGAGCTAGCACCATAGCAACCCAAACTCTTTGTCTTTGTCCACCGGAAAGTTCATCGACATATCGATGCGATAAATCGCTCGTATTTGTAAGCTCCATCGCAGACATTACTGCTGCTTCATCTTCATCAGTCCATTGCCTTATAAGATTCTGGTATGGATATCGACCATGTGACACCAAATTCGCAACTGTAATCCCATCTGGTGCAGTTGAAGATTGTGGCAACAAACCTAGTTTACGAGCTACTTCCTTTGATTTATAAGATGTAATAGCTTTCCCGTCTAGTAAAATTTCTCCAGCAGACGGCTTCAGCAAATTTGAAAGAGTTCGAAGTAGGGTTGATTTCCCACAACCATTTGGACCAACAATTACCGTAAATGATCCGTCTGGAATCTGTACTGAAAGGTTTCTGGAAATTACTCGATTATCATATTTGATTGTAATGTTTTCTGTCCAAAGCCTAGACTCTGTTTTGGACATTTTCTGGCTTTGAATTTCTGCTGCTGTTAACTTCATATTTCAAACTCAACTTCTTTCAATCAGAATATCGTAATACGGGAAACCTTTTTTAGAAAGGACCTACTACCTTGCAAATTTCTACTTTATTTAAGCTGCTGAACGTGCCTGTCTAAATAATAGCCACACTAAGTATATTCCGCCTAATGATAAGGTCACTACACCAACTGGAAAAATTGTTCCTGGAATTACCCTTTGAGCAAGTACATCCGCTCCTAGTAATAGAAAAGATCCCATCATCGCTGCGGGTAACAAACTCTCCTCAGATTTCGTGATCCGTTTAGCGATTTGTGGCGCAACTAGTGCAACAAAGCTAACTGGCCCAATTACTGCTGTTGGTGCAGCCGTCAAAGCAACGGCAATTAGAATCAACACGAGTTGGGACCGATCAATTCGAACACCATGAGATTTTGCTGTATCCATCCCAAGTTCCATTTCACGCAATGGTCTGTTCATTATACCAGCGCAAATAATGAGAAGAAAAACAGCAATTGCTGGTGGAATCATTTGCTTCCAATCAATACCATTTAAGGATCCCACTCCCCAAGCTGCCGCAGTTAATGCGACTTCTGCATCACTTTTAATAAGGAGCATTGAGTTGACACTTCCTAAAAGAGCCGAAATCGCTATTCCGACGATAATTAGACGGAAGTTTTGTGTTCCTTTACGAAAAGCTAGCAAATAAATAAGGAGGGCTGTTGTGAATCCGCCAATTAAAGCCCCACTAGCTATACTTATATAGGAAGTTGACTTTGCGACAAGAAGCACAATAAGCGCTCCAGTGTAAGAGCCTGATGTAAAACCTATGATATCAGGCGAACCTAATGGATTTCTAGTAATTGATTGAAAAATCATTCCACTTACTGCTAAACCTGCTCCAAAAATAATCGCAGCCAGTACTCTTGGTAGACGCCAATCTATTACAACAGTTTGTGTCATCCCTGTCGCTTGACCAATTAAAGCAGAAAAAACTTCATTTATACTTAACTTCAGTGTACCTACCATTAACGCAAACATTGCAATTGCAATCGTGGCTATAAGAAGGATTAATGTTACAATAATGCTTCTCACATCAATGCGCGCCTTTATAGGCCATTTAATTTGTATATAGTGCCGACCATAATTAATAGGGCGCATAACATTCACTCCTTCTTACTTTCAAACTTATGCCACAAATCATTTTCATATTATAATCCACTCGCTTTACGTCTACGAACAAGAATCAGTAGAATCGGTGCACCAACCAATCCTGTGATGATTCCTACTGGAACTTCAGAAGGTAACAATACAACCCTACCAATAATATCCGATAAAATGAGTAGAATCGGTGCTGCTACAATTGAGTATAAAAAGATCCAGAATTGATCTGGACCAACAAACCATCGTACACAATGTGGCACCATCAAGCCTATAAAACCAATTGGGCCAGCTATTGCTGTTGCACCACCAGCCAATAAAGTGATGGCAATTAATCCGATTGTACGAGTCACACCAACATTTACACCCAATGATGATGCACGATCGTCTCCAAATGCGATCGCATTTAATGCTGGAGTTATAACAAAAGCAAGTAAGGCTCCAACTATTAAAATAGGAAGAACAAGCCAAAGATCATCAAGACTTCTTCTAGCTAATGTTCCAACGCTCCAGTTCAACATTCGTGCGAATGCCTTACTATTTATTAATGTTAATGATGTTGTAATTCCGCTCAATGTGGCCCCAAGCGCAACCCCAGCTAATGTAATTTGTACAGGAGTAGGTGCTTTTTTACCTGCTCCTCCACTAATAATATACACAGCAATTGTTGCTACTAATGCTCCTGCTAGTGCAAACCACATATAGGCGGACATTGATGTAACAGAAAATACACCAACTCCTATAGCTACTGCAAAAGCTGCACCTGCGTTTACACCAAGAATACCAGGGTCCGCTAGCGGATTCCTGGTAAGGACTTGAATCAATGCACCTGCTAAGCCAAAAGCAGGTCCAACTATAAGTGCAATTAGTGTTCGAGGAACCCGAGTAGTAAGAATGATCGTATGGTCATAGCTGTTGTTTGGTGAAAACAACGCATCCCATACAACTCTAGGTGGAATAGACTTCGCACCGATCATTAAACTTAAGAATACTACGGCTACCAAAAGTAAAAGTGCTATGATGAAGCCCAAAAACCGTTGCAACCGCATTGAAGTAATTGTCTTTTTATTTGTCCCAACTACTTGAGTCGTTTTGTTTTTTGGTTGCTTCATCACGCTCACTGTATTACTCCCCGCCTTCTAATGCTGTTTTAAATTGTTTTGGTAAATTATCGATTGCCCATAATAATGCAGGAACCGTACCTGTTGAAAATGCGTTTGATGAATTCGTATCAAGAATTAATGATCTTCCATCAGCTACAGAAGGAATCTTCTGATAAAGTTTATTGTTAGTAATCTCTTTTGGATCAACAAAAATAGGTAATACAAGAGTAAGATCAGCGTTTAAAAGATCTAACTTTTCATCAGCAACTTTAATAAAGAAATTACCTTGTGCTAGTTTTTCAATCTCTTCTTTATTTTTGAAACCAAGTCGCGTTACAAAATCAACACGAGAATCTCCTTTTACGTATGCACCGAAACCTGAAGAATCGTAAGCACCAACTGCAACCGTTTTGCCTGCAAATTCAGGATTCGCTTTAGCAGCTTTATCAAATGCTACGTCTACATCCTTAAGAAGTTGTTCTCCTTTACTAACTTTACCAAGAGCTTGAGCAATCATTTGTACTTGTTCTTTAGTAGAAGTTAAATAGTTATCTCCATCTTTTGGAACTCCAACCGTTGGAGCAATTTCTGAAAGTCGTTTATATCGTTCTTCATCACCTGAAGATTTTACATCAAGAATTAAATCTGGTTTAAGTGAAGCAATTTTCTCGTAATCAAGTTCCATTGTACCAAGAATAGTTGGTGACTTTTTATATGCACCTTTTAACCATGGTCCAACACCGTCTCCACCAAAAGCAAGCCAGTCACTTGCACCAATCGGTTCAACTCCAAGACTTAATGCAGTCTCTGCATCTCCCCAACCTAGAGCTACTACGCGCTTAGGATGTCCTTTGATTTCCACTTTACCAAATTTAGTATCGATTGTGACAGCGGATTCATTTGAAGACTTTTTATCAGATTTTTTACTTGAATCTGACGAACAGCCAACTAGTCCAATTATTAATAATAAAGACATTACAATCCCAAGTATTTTAGGCATTTTCATATTGCTAATCATTTCTGTCTCTCCTTAATTTTTCGTTGATGTTGATAATCATTTTCAATTATTTATTATACTGGACCGAGAATCAATGTCAATACATTTCACAGTTGATACTGAACTTTCAGAATTGTTGAGTTATCAATACACATTTAATAAATAAATCAAATCAATCAACTTTTTTTCAAAACATATGTAATTAAGAATTAACGTTTCATTTTATCTCATTATATTATAATAACATTTTTTCAAAATAAAAGTATTAAAAATTAACTAAAAAGACTACCCAGGAAGCAACAAATACTCTTTAACTTACAAAGTTGGCTAATTCCCGCACATTACTTATTTAATACAAATAAAAGTCAATAGCTGTTTATCTACTGACTTCTATTAATTAGATGCAATAAAATTTAGTTTCCTTGCTTAAGTTTAATGAAGTTTTCCTGAAGCTGCTCTAAGCGCAATTTACCTTGTTCGCGTTGAACTTTATTTTCTTCTTCAATCGCTTTCGTTTCTTGCATACCCTTCATAATGATATTCCAAGTCTCTTCCATCGTCTCAATTTTAATGCTAGGCGCACCTGATAATCTAGCAATATCAACACTTTGCTGTGAAATTGTATTTGCATTGCGTAATAATAATTCATTTGTTCTCTTGTCTAACTCATCCATCGATTGTGCTACTAAATTTTGTCTCTTTGCCGAAATCGCATTAATTAATGCCGTTTTAAAGATTGGAATTGTTGTTACAAATGCTGAGTTAATTTTACCTATCAACTTTGTATTACCGCGTTGTAACATACGAATTTGCGGTGCTGATTGGTATGCCACTTGTTTCGCCATTTCTAAATCATAAGTACGTTGTTCAATTAGCTCTATCGCATTTTTTAAAGTGTCTAATTCCATCATAGCAAGTTGATTACCAGTTCCAGCTCTTTCTGTTAATGCAGGAAGCTGAGTTTTTAGCTCTTCGGCTTTCATTTCTGCAGCTACAATATATTTTTCTAATTCCAAATAATACATGACATTTTGCTCGTAAAGTTGTTCTAATGTATTTGTAGATGACTTCATTTCATGTTCATACTTTGTAATTTCTATATAAACTTTATCAATTTCAGTCCCCATTGATTGATACTTATCAAATAACTTATCGATTAACTTTTGTCCGCGATTAAAAATTTTAGAGAGAAATCCTTTTTCCTCTGCAAAATCCTTCGCATCAAAGCGGTCCATAATTTTACCCAATTGCTTTAATAGAACGCTAGATTCTTCCATACTTGAAGCCTTAATCGTATTTAATATTTTGCCTGAAAAAGTTGAAATTTCATTCGCTGGTTCTTTTCCATACTCTAATAAAGCAATTTGATTTTTGTAATCGATTGAATTAGTTAAACGATGTACTTCCGGTTCATTTCTTAATTGTAATTTCATTTCATTTGGATTAGCTTTTATGATTTCATCTTGATTTTCTAAACTAGTAAGTGTATTTACAGACATTTTAAACTCCCCTTTATTTAACTATTTTTTTAAGTAGCGTTTTAATTATTGACTGTCCAGGTGCACGTAATGCTTGAAACTCACTATCAAAAGTAACCTCATCAAGCCAATGAGAGTCAAATAACTTGTCGTCTACGAATAATTCAATATCATTCTGACCTGTAGGATTAAGTAATACTAGATCGATTCCAAACTCATTTAATAATAGAAGTAATGCTGCATCAGTTCTACTTAGCTCGCCATCTTTTTCAGTATTATAAATAATTAATTTCGGTATTTGCTGAGTGTAATCAAATTGTTGTAGTAATCTTAACACTTCGTTTGGTATATTCATTGATTGACTAAATAAAAATAGTTGTGTTTGTTCCCTTGTTTCGTTCGGTAACACTTTAATATTTACGCGTTCAACATATCTAGAAATTGCAGAAGCAAGCCCAAACTGTAATCCACTTGGTAGTTCTTTATATCTCCACCAATTACTAGCCATCATTTTATTAGGATCAAGTAAGCCATCAGGTCCTAAAGCATTTTGATAATGATATTGTTGGTTCCCTTTAGCTAATTGACTAAAAGGAAATTTATCTATTTTAAGTGTTAAATTCGACTCAGTTAATTGATTAATCTTTTCCCAATACTCACGGCGATTTTTCGTTACACCTAAAATTTTTATAAAGAAAACCGGTACTTCAACAAAATTAGCTTTTACTTGGAAGTTTGGGCGTAACATTGCTCTTTCCTTATGTAAAATGAATAATTCGTCATAGGTAGTCTTTAATGTAATTGATCTTGGAGCATAATTTCTAAATTGCCATGGTTTATATAATAATGAATCATCTGTATGCAATAATTTCTCAATTTCCATAGATGCTCTATGAGCAACCGTACTCTTTCTAACTGGTTTTTCGATTGGAAATGGTAATAACGCACTCGATGAAGGTAATATTGTTATTTCATTTTTCTCTTGGCCTACAAAATTAGCTAATAAATCTTTCCCTTCAGGATGAAATATAGCAATATCAAAGCCTAATAATATTAGTAAGTAAAGGAAATAACATTCACTTAAAGACGTGTCACCATACCATAATATAAGAGGTGAATTCTTAGGAAAATCCTCAATCCATTTATTCACATGATTATGTAACCATTTCACTAAATCAACTATTACTCTCCTAAAATTACTATCTAGGAATCCATTTTTATGCGAATCTTTAAACGTAGTAAATACAGCTTTAATTTGCTCGCGAATATATCTATGTATATACTGATTCTCATGTTTAGGAATTAATCTCTCACCGTCAAGGAATGCAATAAGTCTGTTTACTGACAACCCGTTTTCAGCAGTATTTATTGTTAATATTCTTTGTACTGCTTGAAACAGATCATTCGAAATTGTCTTGTCCAAACCTTCACTTAATAGAAACACATTTAGTGAATCATCGTGTACTAGTTCGTATAGATTTTCAAAATACTCATCTTCGTCAATGTTTGTCCCTAAAATTCGCCAAGCAACTTGATTGAAACTGATTGATTCGCTTTCCTCTTCGTAAGAACGTCTTAATGTAGATGGTTGTTTTAAACTACTCAACCAATCATGCTGATTAATATCCATCTTTTTTGGGTTAATCGCAGACATATTTAAATACTCCTCTCCGATGTAATTATTTCGCTTTAGGTTGCCCGAAAACTACCGACATGCCTTCACGAGTTACTACCCAAGATGAACCAAATTTACGTATCGTACCGTCTGGAAAATCATTTATTCTTTTCCTTAATGTTGAATCATTGATTCCCCATTCTTGACACGCCTGACGCGAACTAAGTAAGCTTGGATCGTTTAAATTTATCGTATTTCTTTGTTTACTCAAAATCCCACCCCTAACTTCTACATATTATCCAAATATAATACTTATGAGGTAAATGTAACTCATGAACCAAAGGGTGATACTGTATGAGAACATTACTTAATAGGAACAAGAGATTCCTATATTTACTTTTTAAGTGATTACAACCGTCATTTTATTTCATTATAAATCCATTTAAGGGAATTATTTCTATTCCTTTTAGTTTTAACTATTTACAATCTAGGACATCGTTAGAAATTCGTTCTTGTTAAGATAGACGTTGTTTGCCAAAGTTTCATCCAAAAATTGACCTATTTTTAGACTACTCCTCTCCTCTAATGGCATTTTCATTTTCTAAAGATGTACTAAACGATAAAGAAAAGGGGAATTTGAACGTTCCCCTTTTAACTATTACTTTTTATGCTGATGGAACCTTAAGCGTCTAAGCCGTAATCTCTAACTAATGAAACTAAACCGCCTTGGTATCCACTACCAATTGCATTGAATTTCCACTCGCCATTATGACGATATAACTCACCAACAACTACTGAAGTTTCGATTGAGAAATCTTCACCTAAATCATAGCGAACTAACTCTTCACCGTTTGATTCGTTTAAAATACGAACATATGAATTACTTACTTGTCCGAAGTTTTGGTTACGTGCTTCTGCGTCATGAATCGTAATTGCGAATGCAATCTTTTCAACTGAAGCAGGAACGTTTGTAAGATTAACTGTTACTTGCTCGTCGTCTCCATCGCCAGCACCAGTTCTGTTATCACCATGGTGTTCAACTGATCCATTTCCACCTACAGTGTTATTATAGAAAACAAAATCTTGTTCAGAAGCACATTTACTAGCGCCATTTAATAAAAATACTGATGAGTCTAAATCAAAGTCATTTCCACCATGGTACTTATTAGTGTCCCAACCTAAACCAACAACAATATTTGTTAAACCAGGATTTGTTTTTGTTAAATCTACTTTTTGTCCTTTTAATAAATTTAATGCCATTTTAATTGCACTCCTTTTTTCTTCATATTATTTATTCATTTATTTATTGAAAACGTTGAACGATTTTATCAAGCGCTATATCTTTTGTTCCTTCTCCAACTGCTGAGAATTTCCACTCGCCATTATGACGATAAATCTCACCAGGGAATAATGCAGTTAAACCTGAATAACTATCAGTGATATTATAGTTTACTAACTCAGAGTTTGAAGCTTTGTCTACTACACGGATAAATGCATTTTTAATCATTCCGAAATCTTGCTTACGTTGAACACAAGCATAGATATTTACAACAAATACAAGTTTATGTACATAAGAAGGTACCTTATTCAAATTAACAAATACTTGCTCATCGTCACCGTTTCCATCACCTGTTAGGTTATCGCCAGAATGTACTATACTACCGCATAAGCTTCTTTTGTTCCCAAAATAAATTACATCACTTGCACTTCTTAACTTGTCATTTTCATCTAACATTAAAACGGAAGCGTCACAGTCAATGTTTTCTTGTTTACCAAATCCGAAGAAACCACCACTTTTTTTCACTGGATCCCATCCTAGACCTACAGTTAAAGAAGAAAGTCCCGCTCTTCCTTTTGTAAGGTCGACTTTTTGACCTTTTTGTAAAGAAATTGCCATATGCTATTAACACTCCTTATTATGTATTAATCACGTTTCCGTGATTTATAGTTTCATAATATCATATAAGATTTTGAAAAACTATGAACATATTAGTAATATTATATATTTTATTTTAGTGAATTCATAATGATATATAACATCCCCCAGATTTTACTAATGTATGAATTCATAAAAAGTATTTACTTAAATTTAGTAAAAAAATGCACCTCTAAACGTTAGTGGTTAACTAACTTTCGAGGTGCATTTCATTACTGTGATGATTTTTTTACACTAAAATCAAAAATGTAAACTGGCAATCCACTTTATAAATCCTTGATTAAATGAATTTGTTCCAGCTTTTTTTACTTTAACCTTTGCTACTGGGCTTGTGTTCCCACTCTTATCTGTAGCTGTTATTGTTAAAGTCGTACCAACCTTTAAGTAAGATTTAATTGTAATCGTAAATTTACCACTACTATTAGCAGTTGCTTCTCCTAATTTCGTCGAACCACTCTTAACAATTACCTTAGATCCTGCTTCAGCCGTTCCTGTAATAGCTTTCGTTTTATCTGTTACTGAATTTACACTTGGTGCTTTTGGCGGTGTTTTATCGATTACTTTTACTTGAACTATTGAACTACTATTTCCTGCTTTATCAATAGATACAACTGATAATACTGTACCTGCCTTTAGCTTTGATTTTAAAGTAATGTTAAATTTCCCTGCTTTGTCTGCAGTACCTTGTCCTACAATTGTTTTTGCTACAGAAATCTTAATTGTTGAACCAGCTTCACCTTTTCCTGAAACTTTCGTATCGGAATCTTTTACTGCATTCACAACTGGTTTTACTGGAGGTGTTTTATCTGCAACTGTTACTTGAACTTGTGAACTTTTATTTCCTGCTAAGTCAACGGAAACAATCGTTAATACTGTTCCAGCTTTTTGTTTTGTAATTAAAACATCAAAGCTTCCTTTAGAATTTGTTTTTACTGAACCTAGAACCTTATTCCCAACAGAAACAAATATAGTTGAACCTACTTCTGCGGTACCAGTTACATGAGTATCAGTATCTTTTACTAAATTAACAACTGGTTTCATTGGAGCTGTTTTATCCACTACAATGACTTCAGTTACCGGACTCTTATTACCAGCGTTATCTGTTGAAACAACTGATAATTTTGTTCCTGCAGTTTGTTTTGATGATAGTGAAACACTAAAGCTACCATCTTGTTTCGTTGCCGATTGCCCTAAAACCACACTTCCCTTTGAAACTGAAATTGTCGTTCCTGGCTCTGCTTTACCTATTACAGTCGTACTATTATCTTGTACTTGATTCACAACAGGCGCGTTCGGAGCAGTTTTATCACTTACAATAACTTCTACTCCATCACTTTCATTATTTGCTAAGTCGACTGCCGTTACCACAACTTTCGTACCAACTACTTGTCTCGAAATCTTAATTTCGAAGTGACCATTACTATCTGCTATCCCGTTAGCGATTTCTTTACCATTCACTTTTGCAATCACTTTTGCCCCTGCTTCGGTCGTTCCGGTAATTTTCTCGTCTTTATCAGATATAGCATTTACGACTGGCTTTATAGGAGCTGTCTTATCGACTACAATGACTTCAGTTACCGAACTTATATTACCAGTGTTGTCTGTTGAAACAACTGATAATTTTGTTCCTGCACTTTGTTTTGAAGATAATAAAACACTAAAGTTTCCATCTTGATTTGTTACTGATTGACCTAGAATTACACTTCCTTTTGAAACAGTAATTGTTGATCCCACCTCTGCTTTACCTGTTACAGTTGTACTATTATCTTGTACTTCATTTACAACAGGCGCGTTCGGTGCTGTTTTATCACTAACAATGACTTCTACTCCGTCACTTTCATTATTTGCTGAGTCAACCGCTGTTACAACGATTTTCGTACCAGCTACTTGTTTCGTAATCTTCATTTCAAAGTTGTCAGAGTTGTCCGCTATTGCATTTGCGATTTCTTTATCATTTACTTTTGCAATTACTTTTGTTCCTGCTTCAGTCGTTCCAGTAATTGTTTCATCTAGATCAGAAATAGCATTTACTAATGGAGCTTTCGGTTTCGCAGTATGAGTTCCTACTAATTCTTTCGTATCTCTTACTCGTATACGATTTCCTTCTGAGAATTTACCTGCTAGTCCCGTTGCCTCTAACGTATCTCCAATATTCAAGTTTGGTACTGGACCGCTTTGATTCACAACATATCCATCTGTGAATACTAATGTTGGTCCTGAACCATCATCGATTACATAGGAATTATCATCATACTTAGAAACTACTTTACCAATTACTTTAACTAATTGACCTTGATTTTCATCGTTATTTGAGTCTTTTGTACTGACAACTTTAGCTTCAATTTGCGTTCCTTTGCCAAGCTTCACAATACTTTCTGCAAAGCTACCAAACTCTAACTCGAAGTTGTTTTCAAAGATTTTTATATGACCATATACGCGTACTTTGTCTCCTACTTCTAAACTACCTGCTGGTACATCGTTAAAGGCCATAATTCCACCAGTACTGTCTTGAATATAAGCTGCATCAAAGAACGAAGTAGCTGTAACAGTTCCTTCAACAACGACATTCGTACCTTCAGTAAGCTTACGCGCATCACCAATTGATTTTACTTCTGGATTAATCTGAGACAACCAATTTACAACATTTACAGCAAATGGGTCATTTCCTTTTGGATTATATGTTTGATCCATTTGTTTATCATTAAAGATATTCATACCTGAAACAAACACTCTACCATTTCCTACTTGTTCAGAAGCAATAATCGGTATGCTAGAACCACCAGTAACTTGATCTAGTGGAGGTCCATTTTTCCCATTAGAAGTTTGAACATTATATTTTACAGTATCCGGTTTAATAGTAGTTGTATCTTGGAATGTAGACTCATTTCCTTTAGCTAAAACTGTGACAGTATCACTGTCAGTCAATCCGACTTTATTTCCAGAACCGTCATTTTTAGCAAGACTAGATCCACTATAGTATTCAATAGTTGGAACGAAGTCTGTTAACGTCGTTTTTTTGTTCGGTGTTGGGTGTAATCTTACAGCATAATTAGCTGTCAGTGGTGTCCCCCAGAAGTTTCCGTCAGTTGTTTCATCAAAAACTCCATCATTGTTTACTAAAATACTCGAACCTACACCAGATAAAATACTATTTACATTTTGATTTGTTGCACCAAAATTACTCTTTTCTGTTAGTAATAAAGATCCACCATTTTTCACGAAATTATTAATCTCGGAAATTTCACTTGCAGAATATGCCGTAGCTGGGTGAGTAATAACTAATACATTAACATTTTTCAATACTTGTTCTGTAAGTGGTGATGCATTTTCTGCTACTGTATAGCCTTGCTGCTTCATTAACGTTGTGAATAGTTTAAAATTATCTTTATATGTGCCAGTGTCTTGTTTCGAATTCTCATTATTATGAGACCCATCAATCATGACAACTTTGTTTAAAGGAGCCTTAATCGTAAATGATTGCTCGTATTTATTATTACCGAGGTCATGTCCGTCAGCTGCCGATAAAACAACAATAATTTTATGTGTACCTGGAACTGGGTTCGTCCATGTAACACTAGCACTTGCCGATGTATTAGATGGCAGCGAATCGATTGCAGCATCCGCAATAAAATGATTAGCATCAATACTGTCATAATAGAAATGAGCAGTTACTTGTTTAACATCTAAAGTTCCTTGATTGCTAATTCCCGCTGTTAAATTAGCTGAAAGTCCGCCAATAATTGCTCCATCTTTTGTCGTCACATCACTAACTTTTACTGCTAAGTCTTTCTGTTGTGACCAAATCGGAGCTGAGTAAATTTGATCCCCATCTTTTTGTGTTACTTTAACAACGAACCATTGTTGTCCACCAACTACAGTAAAGCTTGGCTTCCAGTTAAATGAAGTTGAATCTGTTGTCGGAACATACTTATCTACCACTGTTCCATGATTTGTAATTAATTCTACTTTTGTGATTGCATCGTTAGAAGCAGTTTTAATATAGCTATAATCAGGATCACTCGCTTGTTCTAAAACTGGATCTTTACCTGATATGTTAAAATCTAAAGTATCAGTATCCACTGTTGATCCCATGTAAAAACCACTTGCAGATACATCCAATGTAAAGTTTGGATCCTCTGTCATGTAAACACGTTTGTTTTTCATTGCATCAAGTAAAGCATCTTGACTTAAATCTTTTGCTACGATTACAGTACGCTTTTTCGTTTGCCCCCATGTTGCATCATGATTATCTTCACCATAAGTTGGTGCAACATGCCAGCCGATATCAAGTGCACTATAGTAGCTATCTTCAGCGTTCGCATAAGAATACTTTCCTGATCCGTTCCCTACTTCAAGCATTGTGAATAGCTTGTCTAAATTTTTGTTATAAGGGATGAAGTTATCGAATGCATTTGCAGACATTTTTGGATGGTTGAATTGCGCTACAATATTGTCGTATGTTAATACCCATCCATAATACTTTTGTAAATTTTGATAAGCTCCACCATCTACTACACGATCAATAAAGTTCTCTGTTCCAAATACATTTGAGTGACCCCAAGTAGTTGATGTCATTTCAAACGCAGGGAATACAACGAATTTACCATCTTTCGTATATTGTTTTGCTAAATCCTTTGTTAACTGCCAGTTTGCACCGCCTGTTCTCTCTTTAAAGCCTTTACGATCAACAGTGTCTTTATTAACAAGGTCTGAATCGATATCGTGAGAGTGATCTGAGAATGCGAAGAAATCATAATGATACTTTTCAGCCGCTTTTAACGCTTCTTCAGGACTTCCTGCAGCATCATGTGAAATATTCGTGTGGTTGTGCGTTGTTCCACGATAATGATTTCCACCCGTAAATCTTTCTGTAACTGTGAATTTCCATGTAAAGGTAGAAGGATTATTTAATTTATCCTTAGCAGACACTAATATTGTATGTTCACCTTCAGCTAATTCATTAGCAGTTGTAAGATTTAATTTAATTTCTGTATCATTAATTGTTGCGATTGAAGTTTTATCTTGGCCATCGATTGATATAGCTGCTGATGAAAGATTAATTCCGCTTGGATCATCCATTTTTACAACGATTTCAGGATGTCTAGAATCAGTTTTATCACCATTTTCAGGTAACTCATTATAGAATTTAGGACCATCTTGGTCATCTACTACATTTACTTCTAAAGGTTTTGAAGAACTTCCTACTGCCTGTTTACCTTCAGCATTTTCCGCTTCGATATAATAGTAGAATTTTAACTTTGGAACATCTGCTTCTAAAATTTTCCCATTATAATTAATATGGTCTGCAGTTTCCATAATTACTGAATGATAAGTAGCCTCGTTTTCTCCTTTATAATAAAGCGTAACTGAATCTGCGTTCTTTGCAATCGCATTAAAAGAAGCGTCCATTCCTGTATATGCTTTTGTAACCGGAGTATGTGTTAACACTAATTGTCCTTTTACATCACTTGCGTTTCTTGGAATAAGAAGATAGCCACTAGTAAAAGGTGCAGCTTTTTTATATTGGTTAACTATACCTGTAAAAGTATAAGATTGACCTTGTTCAATATTACCTAAAGATCCTTGAATACGTACGATTGCTAAATTATCGCCTGATTCGTCGCTTACTGTAATATCGTAATTTGGACCATCTGTTGGAATATTTGTGACTTTTCCAGTAAATGACACTAATTTACTTTCAGTTGCTTCATTTAGCTCACCAATTGTGATACTTTTAGCTGCCGGTGTTTGATCATTTCCTACGAAGCGAATAGCTGTTGGAATAAATTCCGTCATCCCCGCTGTAAATACAACTCGTCCATCGATGCTATATTTATTGCCAGCTTGAATCGTAGTTGAAGGATTCATGTGATTCGTAACATTGATTGCACCAGTAGAATCTTGAATGAAGAAATTTGTATTCACATCACCATTAGGCTGATTATCTGTTGTTGCTACTCCTTCAATTGTAGTGGAATAGCCATTATTAATTGGAAATCCTTTGTCATCATTTTTTCTTAAATCACTAATTGAAGTAACTGATTTTGAATTACCAGCCACATCTACTCTAGAGTAATAGCTTTCCTTTTGAGTAGGTTGTGAAGAATCAGTTTCTGTTAAATAGATTGCTGAATGATCACTTGAATCTGTCAAACTTAAAGTAAATGAACCGTCAGATTCTGCTGTTACTTGCCCGCCACTCGTTAATTTACCTTCATTCTCAAAATAAGCTTTTACAGTCGATGAAGCAGGTACTGAGCCAGCTTGTCCCGTTACAGATGATGCCCCATTCGTTTTTGTATAAGCTATTTTAGAATCATCTGGAGAAAGCATAAATTTTGAGTTATGGACAGCCATTTCATCGGAATAGTTCGCACTTGTTGGTTTATTTAAGACGAAATCTTTTGAAGGGTCTTTTGTAAACCAGCCGTTTCCAATTCCGTATGCTGAACGTGGGTCTGTACCAATATTTGTTTTACGTTGAATCGTACCTCCACCAATTGTAGAGTCTGAAATTGGACTTCCCCAATATAAAGGGTTTTTGTATACTGCTGTACCATTCGTAAATGCTAATAAATCAACTGCATCTGGATCATCAACACCAGTAACAGCAGTCGTTTTCTTTGCAAGTACTAATGCGCCACCTGTTGAACCACTTGGGTTTAACGTAGTTGTAATATCTGGAGTAACCGGAAGTGCTTGTCCCGTCGTACCCGTACTACCTGCTATTAAGAAGTAACCATGTGCTTTAATAACGCCTGATAATGCTTGCCCAGCTCCAAAGTTCATTGTTGATGCTGAAGTATAAGCAATTGACCAACCCGTTAAATTAATATCTTTATCTGTATTATTATAGAGTTCAAAAAACTTTGTTTTGTAGAATGCTCCCCCATTACCACCATTTACATAGATTTGGCTAAATACTACGTCACCTGGTGAAATTACTTTTAGGTTTTCAGTTGGACCTGTATAATTTACGGCAGTCTTTTCACTAGGACTCTTTTCTGCTTCTTGAGCAACTAGATTAACGACTGATTTCATTTGAGGATTTGCAAATGTTACGTTAAATGAACCATCTGCTGCCGCTGTTGTAGTAGCTACAATTGTACTGTCATCAAAATAGACATTTACAACTGCATTACTTGCAACTGCTCCTGCAGAACCTGATACATTTGTATACGAATCAAAAGAAATTTTTGTAGCGATCGGAGCAGCTGTTTTCTGAACAATAGTACCTGAGAAATTGACTGAAGCTTTATCACTTTCAGCTTTCCCGTTTTCTTGTGCAGTAACATATACAACCGATTTTGATTGTGAATTGGTAATTGTAGTAGTAAATGATCCATCCGCAGCAGCCGTCGTCGTACCAGCTAATTTATTATCATCATAATAAACCTTTACAACGGAATTATTTGCGACTGCTCCCGCATTTCCAGTTACTGTTGAATTTGTAGAATAATTTATTTTTGTTGCGTCAGGAGTAGCTGTTTTTTCTAATGTTGGAGATCCAATCGACTCACCGTTAATAACGATGTCAGCAATACGACTTGTACCTGACGTAGTACTAAAATTAGACCCATCATTTTTGGCAGCTAATGCTGAATTGACAATCCATCTTAAGTAAACTGAGTTCTTGTCGCTTACTTCACTTGGCAACGCTACATTGATTAATTGTCCCCCACTTGACCATGTAGCATTTCCATTTGAAATAGATCCATCGGGTACATCAACCCATGTATTTTCATCTAAACTATATTGAAGTTTAAAATCTTTCGGACCTGTTGCAGAACTATATTGTTTAGATGAAAGAGTTATATTTTCATAGTTTTTCGTTGTTAACGAAACTTCCCAATATGAACTATTATTTGACCATGTATTTGCGTTAATAACTGAATTTCCAGATGGGCCGGCATTATATCCAGTAACTTTGGAACCAGTCGTTGTTATATTACTAGTCATATTTTCAGGAATTCCAGAGGACGGTGTAGTTACTTGCCCGTTACTAAAATCCCATTTCGCTAAAGTAGTTGCGGCGGCTGCTTTTGCCATTTGTGGACTAACTGTTGATAATAGCAACAGTATCGTAGTCAAAAGACCCAAATACCTTTTGTATCTTTGCATTATTTTGTGCATGAAAATTTCCCCACTTTAATTATTATTTCAAAACAACTAAAATCTTTCTTCAAAAACACAAGACTATTTTACTATTGGGAAATAATGGTTCAGTTTCGTCCCTCCCTTCATCAAATGTAGTGTTCGCCCATTAACTATATTATGTTTAAACGAGCAATTTCTACAAAATTTGCTAAAAATTACAAATTCTTTACAATTATATAACAATTCTGTAATGTTTACTATGTACGATAACAATATCTTTCTATTTTATTTCCCGGAGGAAACAAATGAAAAATAGTATTTTTTTCTTAACAACAAATAAATTACGTCGTTCTTTTCCCCTATTTTTATGCATTCTTATTTTTTTTAGCACATCATTTGTAACTGTTGAAGCTCACTCATTAAGCGCGAGCTACACGACATTAAATCTTTTAAAATCAAAAACTACAATGAACTTTGCTTTAGATGAAGTTTCCGTCATGGAATTAACTGGTGGTGATGTTAATAAGAACGGGATGTTAGACCAAAATGAATTTGAGGCAATTAAGAAAAAAATTGAATCTACTATCCAAAGCAACATCACTTTAAAAATTAACGGAGAAAAACAAAATTGGACAAAAATAAATAAGCTGGAGCTTAATCGAAAAGGCGATGCCACACAACTGATTGTTAATGTTGATTACCCGGCAATCCAACCCTCTCAATCTATTATGCTATCTGATAGTTTGTACAAAGATGATTCAAACACGAGTACTACTTATGTAGATTTATTGAAGGTGAACTATGGGAAGGAAAGTAGTACTGCCGCTCTTTCAGATGAAGGTCGTGTGTGGTCTATGATCCTAAGTGACAGTGCGTATGAGGGACTAAGCAATGATACGAATACAATTCAACCTACAAAACAACAGCCTGTCATAACAAAACAGTCCAATCCGGACTCTACTACAAGCCCATCTTCTAAAGGATGGATTTCATTTTTAAAACTCGGTATGAATCATATTCTCACGGGTTATGATCATTTACTGTTTTTACTTTCGTTACTAATCGCAAGACAAAGTTTTAAGCAGTTTGCAAAAGTAATTACTGCTTTTACAGTCGCACATAGTTTGACATTAACATTAACAGTTTTAGGAATTATTTCGATACCTTCTTATATTGTCGAACCTGCAATTGCACTGAGTATTTGTTATGTAGCAATTGAAAATATATTCCGTAAAAACATCAATCATCGGTGGGTATTAACGTTTATTTTTGGATTAATTCATGGAATGGGCTTTGCAGATTTATTAACCGCGATGCATCTATCAAAAAGTGAATTAGCAGCAGATTTGGTTAGCTTCAACCTTGGAATTGAAGTGATCCAACTTTCAATTGTTCTTTTATTATTACCATTATTAACACAATTACATCGCTCGAAGTATTCAGGAAAGGCAATTATTTCTACCTCTAGCTTTGCATTTATATTAGGTGGAATTTGGTTATTTGAACGCATCATATCTTAAAATGGAAAGAGTGAATCCTTTTGCGAAGTATTGCTATTGAAAAACGAACGTCTGCTGGTTCTAATCGACATTTTCTAATCATTATTAGTTTAATCATTGTGTTTCTTTTATACTTATCTTCCACTACAGGCTTGAGCTCTGTTTTTTCGACTGCAAAACTACAAGTCTTTAAAATGGTCTTTATTAGTATTATTATCGAGGCCTTACCTTTTGTTTTAATCGGTGTATTCGTTTCAGCAATTCTTCAAGTTTTCGTTACGGATCAAATGATTCAAAGATTTATACCAAAAAATCCTTTTTTAGGTATTATTGCAGCTAGTGTTTTAGGAATCATTTTTCCGATTTGTGAGTGTGGAATGGTACCTGCTATTCGTAAACTAATAAAAAAAGGAATGCCACTTTATGTTGCCGTTACTTTTATATTAGTTGGACCAATTTTAAATCCAATTGTATTTCTATCAACTTTAACTGCTTTTCGAAATCAGCCAGTTGTTGCATATTATCGTATGGGACTTGCATTCATTGTTGCACTAATCGTCGGACTGATCGTTTTTCAATTTGTTAAGTCAAATCAATTACGAGATCAAGTCGACCAAACTAAAGAAAATCATCACCATCATGATCATCAGCACGATACAGCATCTCTACCAGTTAAAAACAAATTCATTGAGGTTTTGGGTCATGCAGTAAGTGAATTTTTTGAGATGGGTAAATACTTAGTATTTGGTTCGATTATCGTTGCCCTACTTCAAATTATCGTTTCTCAAAATAGTTTGATTGAATTAGGAAACAGTGGTCCTGCAGCAAACATCCTTATGATGGGTCTTGGTTTTATTCTATCCCTTTGTTCAACATCAGATGCTTTTGTTGCTCAATCTCTACAAACGATTTTTACAAAGAGCTCACTAATAGGTTTCATGGTTTTTGGGCCAATGATTAATATTAAAGGGATCCTGATGATGCTTGCAGTGTTTAGATCTCGATTTGTTCTACTTCTTTGTACATTGGTTTTCATTTTTGTACTAATTGGAACGTTAGTCTTGCAGTCTATTAATTTATAAAGGCAGTGATTTACTATGAAAAATAAAATTAGTTCCACGACGATTCATCATTTTATTAAAGCTGCTATTCTCTTAGGACTTGCTATCTATATTTTTCAATTAACGCTTACTGACGAAATACTTCAATTTATCGTACCAGAGCTTGTAATCTATATAAAAATTGCAACCGGCATTCTGTTTATTGTCGTAATCTCTCAAATATATATAGCCGTCCTTTCATTAAAAAGACATGTTATTATTTGTGATTGTGGTCATGATCATAGTCACGATCAAGTTTTTGGCCATGAGCACCATCATTTATTTAAAAAATCAATTTTGAAGGATATTTTGATTTATAGCCTATTTTTATTACCTCTGTTTCTTGGGTATCTGTTACCAAACCATGCGAGCTCAAGTTCTCTTGCTAGTAATAAGGAAATGAATTTTAAAGGGTTGGCTGTTCAATCTTCATCTAGTGGACATGCTGTAGAAGTAAAAGGAAATGAGGACCCTGCGCTTAAGAAACTGTTCAAAACAAATGTATATGATCAAGATTATGCAAAGCTTGGAATGCGATTATACAAGCAAAATATAATTGAGATGAAAGACAAATGGTTTATCGAAAAACTTCAATCAATGAATACATTTGTCGACAATTTCCAAAATAAACAAATTAAAATTAAGGGGTTTATCTATCGAGATCCTAAATTAGCAGGAAATCAATTTATTGTTGCAAGAATGGGAATGACTCACTGTATCGCTGATATTTCACCATTCGGTATTATTGCAGAATCAACTGATGCACAGCAATTTGTCAATAATTCATGGGTAACAATTACTGGTACGATCGGTAACACTAATTTTAATGGTCAAACGGTTATAAAAATAAACGTTGAAAAATCAGAGCCAGCTAAATCTCCAAGTGTTCAATACGTATATCCTGACTGGAACTTTGGATCAAAGCTATAGTTAAAAAACTTATTTTAGAGGTGTTATCATGGGATTAAAGTATGGAAGTCTTTTCTTAGTACTCCTTCTTACTTATTATAGTTTAAACCACTTTTATCGAAATAAAGAGCGTTTTTCTAGTACGATCCATTCAATGATTTCTTTATTGGTTGGTGTATCATCAGCTACTATCAGTTTCTTATTCATCTTAACTATAAATTACCATTTGCTAATCTCTTTCACTTTGGACGTCTTATTAGCAGTTTTAATTTTAGTTATAACTAAGAAACTATTTAATAAAGGAATTACTGATATGTTAGCTTCTCTACTCGGAGCATTTGTGGGGACAACAATCGGATACATGACATTCACATCAAGTATAACGATCGTTATTGTGGACGTTCTGTTTATCATTTTTATTTATTTATTATTATTTTTCATTGATCGAAAACTAGTTTCAAATTCACCTCAAAAAAAGAAGCATATAATAGAAGGAAAAAACGAGAGAATACTCATTGGGTCATCAAACAGTACAGTACTATTAATTTCAGCCCTTCTTATATGGGCAATTATTTTTACAGTGAATATCGATAAAGTAAAAGTTGGTGTAATTGGGCAACCCCAAAAGCAGACAGCAAAACAAGATGACCAAAATGACCTTCAATACGCAACAATTCACGTAACTGCTTCAGGTTTTAGTCCGAAAAATACAATCTTTAAACCTGAGACAATGACTAAAATTATTGTTGATGTAGATAAAGGAAGCGCCGAACACCCAAAATTGACCTCTGCAGACTTGGGTATTAATATTCCATTGAAAACCGGCAAAAATATCCTCTTATTAAATAATCCTTTAAAAGGGGAATACCAAATTTCATTAGAGCCATCTAATTCAGTTGGTAAGTTACTTGTAAAATAAATATAAGTCCAAGGGCTTCGTCATAGTGAAAATCCGCAAGATAATTAGATTTCTTGCGGATTTTTTATGTTTCATGTAATTTAAAATAAGCATGCATAAAGGAATAAATGCAGTTAAATAATTTTACTATCTGAGGACTTTTGTAGTATGAATTAAAATATTCCAATTAAATTTAATAAATATTTACAGATTATCACACTTCTATCACAATTTTAATTTAGAATTTAGAAGTTGTTTATCATCTAGCTCATACCAAAAAGTAGATATAGAGGTGACTCAAAATAATAAAATCTCGCAAAATAGGGTTTTCTTTCTTAATTTTATTGATTGCTGCTCTTTATTTTCCATCCATTGCTTCAGCACATGCCTATATCGTAAAATCTACACCTTACGAGAATGAGACTTTTACTAAATCTCCACAACATATTCAAGTACGATTTGATGAACCAGTACAGTCTGCATTTCATTCTTTACAAGTTTTAGATGAATTAGGTAAACGAGTTGATTTAAACGATGGGAAAGTTAATAAGCAAAATCCATCAATTTTAGAAGGAAACTTAAAACCAAATTTACCTGATGGCAATTATCATATTGTCTGGAAGGTTGTATCAAGTGATGGACATTCAGTTAATGGGGTCATTCCATTTAGTGTAGGAGATGCTGGCAGTAAGATCAATACCTCTAGTAAACCTACACAACCTTTATCCAATACGGATGTAATGGGAACTTATTGGATTGAATACATTAGTTTATTTTTATTTGTTGGCCTATTATTTTTTGGCTTATTTGTTTACAAAAACGATAAAAACAATCGCACAATTGCCTTTAATAAGACAAAAGGTTTATTGTTACTCTCCTATTTCGGGCTATTATTTAGTGTCCTTCTTAGCCTGATTGTTGAGACAAAAAATTATACGAATGGAACATGGCAAGCCGTTTTTCATAAGAACTTACTAATGGAAACAATAAACAACACTAAGTTCGGAAGTGTTTGGATCATCCAACTTCTATTATTAATGGTGCTAGCTAATTCATTGTATATGGCTTGTAAAAAGGAACAAAAAAACGCATTTTATTGGTGGCTAAGTGCATTTGTAATCGGCGCTTTCTTATTACTTGCAAAAGCATTTATTGGCCATGCAGCAACGGAAAACGAATTTTTACCAATTTTGTTTGATTTTATCCACTTACTTTCTGTTTCAATTTGGCTAGGAGGATTAATAGGAATATGTTATTTACTTCCTAGAGTACAAATAGAAAAAGAGGCTAACGCAGACTATTGGAAAACCATCCAACGATATTCAAAATGGGCAACTATATCAGTTACACTACTTTTAGTAAGTGGTATTTATGCAAGTTTAAACTATATCCCTAACCTTTACTCTTTATTACATACAAACTATGGAAAGGTTTTATGTGGGAAAATACTTTTATTCCTTGTCATGTTGGTATTAGGCTTAATCCATTTTATTAAAGGAAGACGCAGCAAAAATAAATTAGGCAAATCAGTTTGGATTGAAATAAGTATCGGAATTGTCGTACTTGCACTATCATCTTTACTAACTAATCTGCCTACTGCAATGGAATCACCTGGTCCATTTACTGGAGTAAAGCAAAATAAAGGTTATTCAATATCACTACATGCTACACCAAATATAGTCGGCAAAAACACTTTTACAATTAAGATTAAAGACAAAAATCATAAAAACATCACATCTATTCAACAAGTTACACTTACCTTTAAAAACACTGATATGAATATGGGTAATAACACTACACAAGCTAAACAAGCTTTAACAGGTGTTTACGAATCAAAAGGATTTTATACAAATATGGCCGGACATTGGAATGTAAAGGTCCATATTTTAACAGATTCTCTCGATTCAATAGATGTAAGCTTTAACTATATCGTGGGTAGTAGATGATTTATTACATTCAAAGGAGACATAAATAATGAAAAAATTCATTTCAAAAGCAACTAAAACGATTGCCACAGCATTCGCTATGACTTTGCTATTTACTGGTATTGCAAGTGCACATGTTGTCGTTATGCCAAAAACTTCAACACCTGGTGCATGGGAAACTTATACAATGAAAGTACCAACTGAAAAAGATGTACCTACAACAAAAGTAACACTTAAAGTTCCTTCAAAATTTGAATTTGTTTCATACCAAGCAATTCCAGGATGGAACTTAACTGAAGCAAAAGATGCAAATGGAGTTGTCACATCAGTTACTTGGACTGCACAAAATGGTGGAATTTTACCAGGACAATTTCAACAATTTGTGTTCATGGCAAAAAATCCTGACTCAGAAGTAAATGGCGCATGGGATGCATACCAATACTATAAAGATGGCAGTATCGTAGAATGGACTGGTGACGAAAAATCAGAATCTCCACACTCAATTACAACGATCGTGAAGGACACGACTGTAAACGAAGCACCAGCTAAAACAACACAAGATACAACTAAGAAAACTGATTCTGAGAAGTCAAATTCAAGTAATACTTCATTAGTAATGTCAATCGGAGCAGCTGTTCTTTCTGTGATTGCTTTACTGATTGCACTTCTTAAGAAAAAATAAGTTTGATATAAAGCACGCGGAACACGAACAAAATGTGAACAATATTGATAAAGTTGTGAACTCCGTTGATATATCGCTGTTTCTCGTTGATATATTGCCGATTCCGGTTGATATAATGGCAAATCACGTTGATATATAATTTCTTAAAACCATTCCTCAATATAGTAAAAACTCCACAAAGAAAATTTGTGGAGTTTTTGTGTAATAGACGAAAATTCACCAACCGCTCTTCGTTACAACAATACGTTTGCCAATTAAAAATCATAATTAAATCATTTTAGGATATGTTATTTATGTTATAGATAAATTTAAGAATCATCCCTGTCACAAACTTCTACCCTATCTCGTTATATAAGAGACCCTATCTATAAAATCTTAATAGTAAATTGTTTAAATAGAATGGATGTGAAACTATGCAAGATCTTTACGAAAAGTACAAAAAGTTATTGTTTAAACTTGCATACCAGCTGTTAGGATCGGTTTCAGATGCAGAAGACGTAGTCCAAGATGTATTTTTAAAGCTATATGACGTTTCCCCAGACAAACTAGGCGAACCTAAGGCATATCTATGTAAAATGGTAACAAACCGCTGTCGTGACATACAAAAATCAGCTCGCAAGAAACGGGAGCAATATTTCGGAGAATGGCTTCCTGAGCCCCTTTACTATGCTGAAGACAATTCAATGAATTCAGTCGAACTTGACGATCAGTTGTCTTACGGAATGCTCGTTTTACTTGAAAAGTTAACTCCTACAGAACGTGTCGTTTTTGTCCTTCGTGAAGCACTTAGCTTCGAATATTACGAAATTGCTGAACTAGTAGAAAAAAGTGAAGCAAATTGTCGCAAAGTATTCAGCCGTGCAAAAGCAAAAATTGGAATTAGTACTGAAGAAGTAATTCATTCCAACTCTGCTTCCCAAGAATTAACACATAAATTTATCATCGCACTCAAAAACGGCAACTTGAATCAAGTCGTATCAATGTTAGACCAAAATGCTGTACTTATTGCAGATGGTGGTGGTAAAGTAATCGCCGCTGTGAATCCAATTAAATCAAGTGACCACGTTACAAAATTCCTATTCGGTGCGATACGGAAAGCATCAATGGTCGACGGAGTACCACATATTGAAATCAGTCAAATTAACGGCCAACCCGCTCTTATTCTCCGTTCCAACGAAGGAATTCACACAGTCGGCATGCTTCATATCGAAAATAATTTAATTCAAAATGTATATATAATCAGGAACCCAGACAAGCTGAAACATCTTGGAAAGTGAATTTAAAAAAGCGCGTGAGCATTCCACGCGCTTTTTTGTCATTTTTATTTTAGTCCAGCTTTTGTTAATCCAAATGCTATATCTGCTGATCCAGGTACTGCTTTAAACGCTATACTAATTCTATTCCAAGCATTTATTGCCATAACCGAGAATGTTAAATCAGATAATTCTTTTTCCGAAAATTGCTCACGAACTTCATTATAAACATCATCAGGCACACCATGCTCAGGCAATTTAGTCAAAATCTCCGTCCATGTTAATGCTGCACGCTCACGTGGACTGAATAATGTAGACTCGCGCCAAATAGGAATATGGTAAAGACGAAGCTCCCTCTCACCATGCATTTTAGCTTGCTTAACGTGCATATCTGTACAAAAACCACATCCATTCATTTGCGATGCTCTAATGTGTACTAAATGAAGAATTGCTTCTTCAATTGAACTCTCATTCTCTTCATTGCTAAGTGCCATCATTTTGTTAACGAATTCTGGTGATTGTTTCATATAATCAATACGTTGTGTCATAATTAATTACCTCGCTTTTTTTATTTAAGTCGGAAATATGAGTACCTACTCGAATATATAACGACTAAGTGATTCATTTTGTGACATTAGGAATAATTTGTATTATTCGAGCTAGGTTTTACCTCTGTTATTTTTCCAATCGTATATATAACGATTGGGGGTCTTTTTTTGTGACATATTATTTATGTAAAAATTAAAAACCTGCTCCTGCATACCAGGAACAGGTCGATATTCAAAAAATCTTCCGCTGCTGTCGATCATCCTTCAAAATTTCCACAGCTTCTCTAAATCTCTGCGAATGAACAATCTCACGCTCTCTTAAAAATCTTAAGCTATCATTTAAATCCGGATCGTCAGAGAGATCAATGATCCATTGATAAGTTGCTCTAGCTTTTTCTTCCGCTGCAATGTCTTCATATAAATCTGCGATTGGATCGCCCTTTGCTTGGATATATGCCGTAGTGAATGGCACACCGTCTGAGTTATGGTAGAAGAGTGCACTGTCGTGTGATGCGTAGTGGGTGTCTAGTCCGGCTGCTTTCATTTGGTCTGGGGTTGCGTCTTTTGTTAACTTATAAATCATCGTAGCAATCATTTCCAAATGAGCAAATTCCTCTGTCCCGATATCTGTCAAAAGTCCAATAACCTTATCGGGAATTGTATATCGTTGATTTAAGTATCTTAATGCAGCTGCTAATTCTCCGTCCGCTCCACCATATTGTTCAACTAAAAATTTGGCAAGCATGGGATTACAGGTACTTACTTTAACTGGATATTGTAACTTTTTTTCATAAATCCACATTGTTACTCCCTCCTTTTAAACCTGCCATGGCCATGGGCCTTTATGCCAGTTCCAGTTTTGATCTGAAAAACTGCTACCAAATTGATATAATGGGCCATATTTTGATTCAAAGTTAGCTTCAATTTGCTTTTTATATTGGGCATATTGGTTAAATTGGTTGATTGCATTTTGATCATCTGGATGAGTATCTAAATATAAAGTTAATTCTACAAGCACAAAGTCAACTGCTTGAAGCTCCTCTAAATCTTGATAATACTCTGGAGGAAGTTGCTGAGTCATTTTTTAATCCCTCCTAGCTTTATATGGATTTTCGTAATAGTCATAAAAAACCTTCCATAAAGTACCTTTTTTTAATGCCTCTTTGTATGAAAATTGCTCTAATCCTGGTGGCTGAAATCCTAAATATAAATGTGGAGGTGTTGAAAAGTATCTTTTCCCGATTGGTGGACACGGGTCATTTGGGCCATGAAAAACATCGTATGTTTTAACAGGGGTAAATTGAAGTCCTTGGTTATTTTCGTTCAAACTGATCACTCCCTCAAATAAAAAAACATCCACTATCTCCACTATATTCAAAGGAAATACGAAAAATGAATTTTATCATTCATTGAAAGTCCGATTATTGACTTCAAATGCCGAGCGAATGCCTGATTCGACTGCACCTTCAATCCATGCAGGAGCAGATGATGTATGTTCTCCAGCAAAGTGTACTTTCCCTTCAGGAGTGGAGATATATGGTGACAGTTCTCTATTTTGTTCAGGCTTGAACATAGAAAAAGCCCCTCCAGAGTATGGATAAAGAGCCCAGCTATGTGTGTAACCTGTTATAAATTCAGTATAAACTATACTACCGTGTATAGTGGCCAAGTCCTTCAAAGCATTCATTATACGGCCATTTTCAGACATACTATCCCAAATCAATGCATCGTCTTCCCAAGTATAGCTTGCCAGAACAATTCCTGATCCATTATGTCCATTATGATTACTAGGATAATATGCAAAACGTATTGGCAAGTCTGTTATTAATTTACCGCCTAATGTCCCATCTTTTTCCCAAAATCTAGTTTTAAACTGAAGTCCGATTTTTGTAGAAGGAACATAGTGTAATTCTCGAATAGCTTTCCATTTATAATAAGAAAATGAGTTTCTTGGAAATACTTCTATGAAATTTAATAATGAAAAGGGGATAGTAATAATGGCATAGTCGGCAGTTGTTTGATAAGGAAGATGGCTTGTATAATGATCAGAGTGAATGGTAACCTGATTATTTTCTTGTACAATTTTATTCATCTTTTGTCCGAAAAATAGATTGTCTTTCAATTGAGTTAAGAATTTTCTTGGTAGCTGATCATTTCCACCTGTAATCTCGTAAAACTTAATTTCTTTTGAGAGTAATACGATAAACTCTCTTAAAATAGCCGTAAAGGCAAGTTCAGGAAATCCCTCCATCCCTTGAAGTACTTTTACTTTTTCAACAGCACCAGGTGATAACGGAGTCCCGATCGGGTTATATCTTAAAAATGAATCCATTGACAGATTATCATAGTTTTCAATAATCGTTTTCCAATTTTCTTCAGGATTTTGATTTATAAAATCAGTTACAGATTTTAAAGACCCTTCAATTAACTGATCAACATTTACCCCTTTTTCATTAGCCTCTACACGATAACCTAAAATATCTGGATTTTTTTCATATAACTTTTGCGTTGTTTTTACTCCGTTTACATAAATGATATCCTCTGATTTCCCGTTTATAAATTCGTTCACTTTTAAATTAAACTTATTAATATATTCAAGAACAAGCTTGTGGTTAGAAGCAATACGCATTGCACCTAATTCCAAATATTGATCATTAATAAATGGTGCTCTTTTCGTAAAAATCCGACCACCCACTCGGCCATTTGCTTCTAAGATTGTTACTTCATGCCCTGCATCCTTTAATAAAGATCCTGCTACCAATCCTGAAATTCCCGCTCCTACTATAACAATCTTTCTAGGATTATTTGTCTTCACTAGTCCATTTTGGATTATATTTACCATTTCATCCTTTGATAAATGCCTATCAGGTGTAGTATTCATGTTTCCTCTCCTAAAAAATATTTTAGTTCATAAGATTTTTATTCAGTAAAATATTTCATTAGAATAACAAAACATTTTATGCATTAATTTTTTAGGTAATTTTTAACGGTTTGATTAATTATAGGTGTGATTTTTAACTCAATACTCTTGAACGAAGCATGATTTATGCTCATATCAACAAAATTAACGATTATATCAACAAAAACAGACGCTTTATCAACAAAAATAACCATTATATCAACAAAGTTCACAGCTTTATCAATAAAATACACAATGTGTTCGCCTTTCGCGGTAGCATAGCGTCACCAGCAAACAAAAAAGCACCCACTAAAAAAGTGAGTGCCCTTTCTAAAACATTATTCCTTCACAAATTCCTTCGTACTTCTAACAGTATCAATCTGACGAACCATTCCTTCAATTTCATCGCGCTTTGGTTCTAAGAATGGTGGTAATGATAGTTTCTCACCAAGTGTTTCGTAAGGCTCGTCACCCATAAATCCTGGTCCATCTGTCGCAAACTCAAATAAAATTTGTGGTGCAACTCTCGCATATAAAGATTCAAAGAAATGACGGTCTACATAGCCAGAGTTAGGTAAACGGAATGAATCTAGTCGTTTAATCCATTCTTTTAATACGCTTGTATCTTCTACACGGAACGCCACATGGTGAACAGTACCAAAGCCTTGGAAAGCTTGAGGTAGTATTTCATTATGCTCCGCAATAATTTGCGCTCCGTTTCCTCCTTCGCCAACTTCGAATAAGTGGAATGATTCTTCTTTATCAATTTCTTTAAATAAAAGTACTTTTTCGATTACTTCTTTAAAGAATGCAAAATTTGCTACGCGGATAAAGATTGGGCCAAGTCCTGTTATTGCAAATTCTAATGGAATTGGGCCTTTTTGCCACGGTGTGCCTGAAGCAATTCCTTTGTTATGTTCATCTGAAATTAATTGGTATTGTTGATCGTCGAAATCAACAAACGATAGTGTTTTCTTACCGAATTTTGTTTTTATTCCTGTGTGCTTCACATTTAAACGATCAAAACGTTTCTCCCAATAATCTAATGCTACATCGGTTGGTACTCGGAATGATGTTTTTGAAATTTCATTTGTGCCATGTGCTCCTTTTGGAATACCAGGGAAGTCAAAAAATGTCATGTCCGTTCCAGCGCTACCCTTATCGTCTGCAAAGAATAAATGATACGTTTGAATATCGTCTTGATTGACTGTTTTCTTTACTAAACGCATTCCTAAAACATTAGTAAAAAATTCATAGTTTTTTTCCGCACTGCTAGTTATTGCTGTTACGTGGTGTATACCTTTTAAGCCGTTCATACGAATACCTCCAAATGATAGTTTTTTTATATAAACTTTTTTATTTTGCGAATCTATAGCTGAAGAATACTGAAAAAATTAATTAAAATTTATTTTGAATTCAAGATATCTCGAATTCGAGATAAATATATCATGTAAATCATTTTCCGTCAAACTGTAATTTTGAAGAACAAAAAAGACTCCGACGAATTCGTCAGAGTCCTTTATCTTGCATCTATTCTATTACGTTAAATGGGCGATCTAACTCAAAAAGGTTGCGATATCGAGTTTCGTGTCTGAAAAGATCATCGTGTGATCCATTCATTGCGATTTTTCCTTTATCTAAGAAAAGAATTTGATCAGCCATTTCTGCACCAATTAAGTGATGTGTAATCCATAATACCGTTTTTCCTTCTAAAACTTTAAAGATTGTTTGAAGTAATTTTCTTTCTGTAATTGAATCCAGTCCGACAGTTGGTTCATCTAAAATGACAATTGGTGTATTTTGAAGGAGTATTCTCGCCAATGCTATTCTTTGACGTTCTCCACCTGAAAATCTTACACCAGTTTCTTGCATAGAAGTATGATAACCTTCCGGAAGTGATGCGATATATTCATGCAGTTCAACCATTTTCGTTACCCTTATTACCTCTTCGTCACTTGCCACTGGATTTCCTAAACGAATATTATTTAAAACTGAAGTATCAAATAAATATGGCTTTTGGTTTAGTACAGAGACAACTTTCGAAATATGGTCGCCGAATGATTCACTTTCGATTCCATTCAATTTAACGCTTCCTTGGGTAGGAGTCTCTACTCCCTCAATTAGTTTAAGAATCGTTGATTTACCTGATCCACTTGGTCCTAATAAGGCTGTTTTTTTATTTGGCTCAATCGCAAATGAAATATTGTTTAAAATATTTTCACTTTCAGGGTAATGAAAACTTACATTTTTAAATTCGATTTGTCTATAATCATCACTATTCCCTTCTAAAACAGGTAATTGCTCAGCGCGTTTTACCTCTTTAATGCCATCTAAACGATTGACTGAATCCGAATATAATGGGACACTGCCAAGAGAATTCGATAACGGAATAAAGGCTTCTGTTAAAGGAAAAATCACTAACACAAATGCAGCAATAAACGTTTTTGGAATTTCTCCGGCTAAACTTTCATTACCTGCCCAATAAAGTATCATTAACACTAAAATTGCCACAACGAATTGTGCAACTAAGTCTCGCCATCTTCTAAATCTTTTTTCTTTGCCTTGGATTTTTCTTAAGGAATCATCCATTTCTCTATATTTTGTTATAAAGCTTGATTGCCTACCACTAAATAACCAATCGCTAATACCAATCACAGCATCAGTTAAATTTTCGTATAAATGACTCTTTTCCTTTTTTATTTGATGTGTCCGTGCTTTTTCAACTAATAATGAAAAAAGTGGTAAAACTCCGATTAAAACAAATGAGACGATTGCGGTCAGTAGTGCAAAAGGAATGGAGAAAAAACCTAAAGCAATAACCGAAATAAAATAGATAAATAATGCAGCAATGCCAGGAAAAATAGTTTTCAAGTAAATATCCTGTAAATATTCAATATCATTCGCTAGCAATCCTAAAATATCTCCTGTTTTAAACTTCGAATTGATATTAAGTGCATACGGTTCGAGATTGCTAAATAATCTAGTTCTCATTCGAGATAAAATTTTTAAGATCGTGTGGTGCCCGACTAATCTTTCAACATATTTAGATGCTGACCTTAAAATTCCAAATGTCCTTACAGCTACGATTGGTACATAAATCATTAAAATATTTTCAGGTCTAGTTGCTGCTTTTGAGATTAAATAGCCAGAAGTGTACATAAGTGAAGCCGCCGCAAAAATTGTCAGTGCACTTAAGAAAATCACAACTATAAATAAACGACGATTTTCTTTAATATATGGTAAAATCCATCCATTTTTATTTAACATACTTTTCCCTCTAACTATGAATTAGTCGATAATAATGACCTTTTTTCATCATTAATTGTTCGTGCGAACCAACTTCAGTTATGCTTCCTTCGTTCATCACAATAATTTGATCCATTTCTTTCATCCAATGTAAGCGATGCGTAGCTAAAATCACTAATTTATTTGAAAATAACTTAAGCATTGTTTGTTTTAATTCAAACTCTGTTTCAATATCAAGATGACTAGTAGGCTCATCTAATAAAAGTACAGGGCGGTTTTCTAAAAAAGCTCTAGCAAGTGCAACACGTTGACTTTGTCCCCCACTTAACGCTCTGCCACCTTCACCAATCTTTTCTTCTAATCCATTCGGTAGTTCTTCCATTAAAGAAGTTAAACCGGCCTGTGTGGCTGCATCTTCAATTTCCTCGTTAGTTGCATTAGGTTTATAAAAACTTATATTATCTTTTAATGATTTTGAAAAAATGTACGGATTTTGTGGGATATAGATTAACTGTTTATGCCAATTAGCTAATTGAAGATGCGATACCTCTTCATCTGAAATTCGAATAGTACCTTGTGAAGGCTCCAAAAATCCACCGATTAAGTCAATTAGTGTTGATTTACCAGAACCGCTCTCTCCAACAATCCCAATCTTTTGAAACCCATCCATTCTTAAATTTATATTTGTTAAAATCGATTGACCATCTTTCTCTGGAGTTACTGATAGGTCTTGCAATTTAATTGTACTATTATGGCTCCACTCAGAAAGGGGAGCAGTTTCTTGAGCCTTAAACTCCTGCTCATCTAATATATTCTGCATTGCTTTTCCAGCTTCTTGACCGTTTAATGTAGCATGATAATCCGCACCAACTTCGCGAACTGGTAAGAAATATTCAGGAGCTAAGATTAATATCGTAAGTGCTGGACCTAATAATATTACTCCGTCAATTAAGCGAAGACCTAAAAAGACGGCAACTGTAGCAATTGATAGCATAGTAAATAAATCTAGCGCAAATGATGATAAAAAAGCTATTTTCAGAGTTCCCATCGTTGCTTCTCTGTATCTTTCACTTACATTTTCAATTTTTTTAATATGTTTTCTACTTAATCCAAGAAATTTTAATGTTTCCAGACCGCGCAGTGAATCTGTAAAATGATTCGATAAAATTCGGTAAATCTTCCATTGTTTATCTGATTTCTTTTTAGCCGCCAAACCAAGTAAGATCATAAAAATAATAATGATTGGAAATGTTACGATTAATATAAGTGCAGAAACTTTATCAACAAAGAAAATATAGATCACAATTACTGGTGAGATGATGGCTAAATTAATCATTTTCAAAGGAACGATTTCTAAATATTGTTTTAGTTGAGTAGTTCCTTCCATAATTAGTGTTACAATGCTTCCTGTTCCTGATTTTCTTGCATATCTAGGCCCAAGTCTAAAAAGCTTCTCTAAAACGTCCATCTTTATTTCCGTCGATGCAATGTCTGCAAAACTTTCTGAACACTTCTGTTTGATTGTTGAAACTATATATCGGCAGACAAATGCGACGATGAAGAAAATAGTAGCGTATAAAATATCGCTACTACTTTTTCCATTGAACAATTTGACAATAGCTTGTGAAAGCATATATGCCTGAATAATAATTGTCGCTACATGTATAATTGTTAAAAAAGATAAGATAACAAATAAATTCTTTATCCCTTTGTATTTAATAAGATCTCTTCCCATTAATAAGTCAAATCCTTCTCATCCACTCTTTTTCTAAACACATAATAACTCCAAATTTGATAACCTAGTACGAATGGCAATAGTGTACATGCTACAATTGTCATTACTTTTAATGAATATGGACCTGATGAAGCATTATAAACTGTTAAGTCATAAGTTGTTTTTATTGAACTAATCATGACTCTTGGGAACAGAGAAGTAAATAGAGTTCCTACAGTGAGTACAATACCAAGTCCTGTCATAGTAAATGACCAACCGTCTCTTTTCTTAATGATGAAGACTGTAGCAAGAACGTAAGATACTACGATTAATAAAATAAGTGGCACTGTTATTTGCGCTTTTACTTTAAACATATCCGTTTCAAAAAATGCCATACCAGTAAATGCAACTAAGAATAGAAATACTGGTATGATTACTAAACGTGCTAGAGAACGTGCGCGATCTCTTAAGTCTCCAACCGTTTTTAAAGTTAAAAACATTAATCCGTGTAATAGACATAAAAGCGTCACAGTTATACCGCCGACTACAGTGAATAAATTAACGTAATCAGTAAATCCAGCAGATATATTCATATTTTTATCGATTGGCATTCCTCTAAGGATACTAGAGAATAGTACGCCGAATAAAAATGGTGGTAATAAACTACCAAAGAAAATTACCCAATCCCAAGCTTTTGCCCATTTCAAACTTTCAACTTTTCCTCTAAATTCAAAAGCAACTCCGCGTCCAATCAATGCCATTAAGACGAATACAAACGGAATATAGTAGCCACTGAACATCGTTGCATACCAATTCGGAAATGCTGCAAAGATTGCTCCACCAGCAGTTAATAACCAAACTTCATTTGCGTCCCAAAATGGTCCAATTGTATTTATTAATATTCTTCTTTCAGTATCATTTTTAGCTAGTAGCTTCGTAGATATACCTACACCAAAGTCAAAGCCTTCTAAAAAGAAGAAGCCAATAAATAAAACTGCAACAAGTAAAAACCATAATTCATTTAACCCAATCATACAATTGTCGCCTCCCTTTCAAATGGATCAACAGTAGGAACCTCTTCTTTTTTAACATGATGTGTTCCTTTTTTAATTTCTTTCACAAACAAGTAAACTAAAACGGCTGCTAAAATTGCATACATTGTAGTAAAAGTTGTGATAGAGAAAATGAGTGATCCTTTTGAAACATTAGGTGACACGGATGCAGCTGTCGTCATTAAACCGAACACAGTCCAAGGTTGACGGCCTATTTCCGTCATAACCCATCCAGCTGTATTTGCTATAAATGGTAATGAAATAAGTAATATCGTTGCCTTTAAGAATAGATTTTTTGATTCTAATTTTTTTCGATAACTAAAATATAATCCTAGCATCGACATTAAAATCATGACCATTCCTGCTCCTGCCATAATTCTAAAGCTCCAGAATGTCGTATTAACCGGTGGAATATAATTTCCGGGACCATATAATTTCTCATATTGCTTTTGTAAAGTATTCATTCCAGGTACTTTACCTTCAAACTTCTCGTAAGCAAGATAACTTAATAAATATGGTACTTCTACCTCATATTTATTTTCTTTCTTTTTCGAATCGATCAGACCAAAGAGCATCCAGCTTGCAGGGTCGCCACTATCTTTCCAAAGCCCTTCACTTGCAGCCATTTTCATTGGCTGTGATTCCATTAAATGCTTCGCTTGAGAATGGCCGCTAAACGCTACGCCAATTCCTGCTATTAAAGCGACAACCATTGCTAGATTGAATGCTTTCTTAAAGATTGCAATCTCTTGTTTCTTTAAAATTTTATACGCACTTACACCGGCTACAAATAATGCACCAGTTGCTAAAGCGCCAGCAATCGTGTGAGGAAACTCTACTTTTAGCTGAGGATTTGTAATGATTGCCAAGAAATCATTCATTTGTGCACGACCATTTTTGATCGTATAACCAACTGGCTCCTGCATAAATGAATTAGCTGCTAAAATCCAAAATGCAGACATGACAGTTCCAAATGCAACTAGCCAAATACACAATAAATGAATTTTTTTAGACAGTTTTTCCCAACCAAAAATCCATATTCCTAAAAACGTAGATTCCATAAAAAACGCTAATAATGCTTCAATTGCAAGCGGCGCTCCAAATACATCCCCTACAAATCGAGAATACTCAGACCAGTTCATACCAAATTGAAATTCTTGAATAATACCAGTAACAACACCAACAGCAAAATTAATTAAAAATAAGTGCCCAAAGAATTTTGTTAACTTTTTATATGTCTCGTTATTTCGAAAAACATACAATGTTTCCATAATTGCTACCATAAATACTAAACCAATAGAAAGTGGTACAAATAAAAAATGGAAAATCGTTGTGGAACCAAATTGTAATCTTGCAAGTTCTAACACACTCACAGTCCATCCCCCTTAAGATAAAGAATATTTCAAAAAAAATTTCATAAAGCTCGAGTTAAAATTTGAACATTTTTTCACAAATAATTCATTAAGTAATTTCTAGAGAAGTACATACGGTATCTCTTGTTACTTATAGTTTACTTTTCTAAAAGGGTTTTTGACTTAAACTAATATGTCAAATCCGTGTCAATAAATTGTCTATTTTGTGACTGAATTCACAAATGTTGATATGTATAATTTTTACATGCTATAATAATTGCTATTTTTATGGTACTTCACATTATGGTAATAAATTTAAAAAGGCTCAACGCAAAAAAACATTATTAAAGCAACATCACATAAATTGTTGCTTTAATAATGTTTAACTACTTATGCTAAGAATATAGCACCATATACAAGTGCTCCCCCTATTACATATGCAGGGTGAATTTTCCAACGCTCTAAAAATAACAAGGCAAGTACACTAATAATGATTGTTTGAGTTACACCTACACCATTATATGAATCATTGAAAAAGTCAAAAGCCATAATGCCAAGTAATACTGCGATTAGCGGTTTAACAAATGAAGTCATTTTTTTAACTTTAGGTGAATTTTTGTACTTCATTAATATGCTTAATAATGCAATCATCAAAATAAGTGATGGTGCGATTGAAGCAAATAATCCAACAAATGCTCCAAACGCTCCTCCTTGAGCATACCCAATATACCCTGCCAGCTTTGTTGCGATTGGACCTGGTAGTGCATTGGCTAATGCAAGTACATTACTAAAATCAACTGAACTCATCCATCCGTATTTATCTACAACTTCATTCTCGATCAAAGGAATAGAGGCTGGTCCACCACCGTATCCGAAAATTCCAGGTAAGAAAAATGCCAAGAATATTTTCCAAAAGATCATGATGCCTTCACCTTCTTCTTCTTTTCATTTTTACTTTTTGAGAAAAAGGCATATCCAACTAAACATCCGATTAGTATTGCAGGATGTACATTTAAAAAATAGAGAAGGATAAAACTAGCTACTACAATTATACTAGTAATTTTCCAACCGAGAGATTCTCTTGATTTTTCTACAAAATCCCATGTTAAAGTCGCTAACATCACCCCTACTACTGGAACAACCGCTTTTGACATACCTTGTACCCAAGCAATGCCTTTAAAATGATTTAACGTTGATAATAGAATCATAAGTAGGATGACAGTCGGTAGCGTTGTTGCGATTACTGCATTTAGCATACCTACTACCCCACCTATTCTCCACCCAATATATCCCGCAAGCTTTGTTGCGATTGGTCCAGGAAGTGCATTTCCAATTGCTAATACATCTGAAAAGTCATCTTTATTTAACCATTTATACTTATCTACAACCTCTGTATGTATAAGTGGTATGGAAGATGGGCCTCCTCCGTAACCTAACATTCCTACTCTAAAAAAAGCTAAAAAAAGTTGCCATTGATTTAACATTGAATCATTCCTTTACCAAACTGCAATTGCGCCATCTGTTCGAGATTCTGTTCCTCCCATTAACACGCCGTTCTGTTGATTCCGCCATATAATTTGGCCTCTACCAAAGCTGCTACAATCCGTAGCAATCTGAATTTGGTGGCCTTTACGAGCAAGTGCTTGAGCAAGATGATTTGGAAAGTGAGGTTCAACTACCACTTTTTTCCCTTCCATCCATTGCCATCTAGGTGCATCTAATGTACTTTGAGGGTTTAGTAGAAAATCTACTGTATTCATTACAACTTGTGCGTGGCCTTGTGGTTGCATATATCCACCCATTACCCCGAATGGACCAACCGCTTCGCTATCTTTTGTTAAAAATCCCGGAATTATCGTATGATATGTTCTTTTACCTGGTTTAAGTGAATTTGAATGCTCTGGAATTAACGAAAAGTCGTGCCCTCTGTTTTGGAGTGCAATACCCGTATCTGGAATGACGATTCCTGATCCAAATCCCATATAGTTACTTTGAATAAAAGAAACCATATTTCCTTCCCCATCAGCAGTAGCTAAATAAACAGTACCACCTTTTGGAGGAGTGTAATTTTCTGGTTCAATCGCTTTTTCACCAATTAATTCTCTGCGTGATGCAGCATATTCTTCAGATAATAGCTCATCGACATCGATATTCATATGTTCTGAATCGGTAATGAATGCTTTTCCATCAGTAAAAGCTAGTTTCATAGCTTCTATTTGCTTATGATATGTATCAACTTCATCTTTTGTAGAAAAATTAAAACCTCTAGCAATATTTAATGCCATTAACGCGACCATACCTTGTCCATTCGGCGGGATTTCCCATACATCATATCCGCGATAATTAGTAGAGATTGGTTTTACCCATTCCACTTTATATTCACTTAAATCTTCTAAACTTAAATATCCATTATGCTCTTTCATAAATGAAGCTATTTTTTCCGCTAAATCTCCACGATAAAAGCTTTCTGCATTTGTTGCTCCAATTTCTCGTAAAGTTTTAGCATGTGATTTTGATGACCACATTTCCCCGATTTCCGGAGCTCGATCATTTGGAGTGAATGTTTTGAACCATTCGTCAAACTCAGATGTAGTAAATTGTTTTTTAAACTTTTCATAAGCTATATTCCAAAACTTCCCTAGAATTGGTGAGATCGGAAAGCCTTCTTCTGCAAGGGTAATTGCTGGTTGAAGAACCTCTTCTAATGGTAATTTTCCAAATCGTTTTGATAATGCTGCCCATGCGGCAGGAACTCCTGGTACTGTAACAGGAATAACTCCATGAGTTGGCATTTTCTCAATTCCTTGTTCTTTTAGCTTTTCAATTGAAATTGATTTTGGTGCTGGCCCACTACCATTTAAGCCGTGTAGCTCCCCTTTCACCCAAACTAATGCAAAGGCGTCGCCACCAATTCCATTTGATGTCGGTTCAACTACCGTTAAAGCGGCTGCGGTAGCAATTGCAGCATCAATTGCATTACCACCTTTTTTCAATATATCTAGCCCTGCTTGTGCTGCTAAAGGCTGGGATGTTGCCACCATTCCATTTTTTCCAAATGTTGTATGACGTTGTGCTGAATATGGATTATTTAAATGATCAAACTGCATTTAATATCTTCTCCTTTATGCTTCTACATGGTGACATGCAACAAAATGATTTTCTTCAACTTCCTTCCACTCTGGCTTTTTTTGTCCACAAAGGTCTGTCGCAAGTGGACAACGTGTACGGAATGTACAACCAGAAGGTGGATTAGCTGGATTTGGAATTTCACCTGTCAAGCGGATTTTCTCATGTCTTTTTCCGACTTTTGGACGGGGAATCGCAGATAATAACGCCTTTGTATAAGGGTGTAGTGGATTTTTATATAATTTTTCTACTGGAGCTAGCTCAACAGTATTACCTAGATACATAACTAAAACTCGATCACAGAAATATCTAACTACTCCTAAATCATGCGAGATAAATAAATAAGTTAATTGATATTTTGCTTGTAATGATTTTAAGAGCTTTAATACTTGTGCTTGTACTGACACGTCAAGTGCAGATACTGCTTCATCACAAATAATTAGTGATGGATTTAGAGCAATCGCTCTAGCAATTCCGATACGTTGGCGTTGTCCACCACTAAATTCATGAGGATAGCGATCGTAATGATCTTCATTTAAACCTACTTCACGAAGCAATCCGATTACTTTCTCTTTTCGTTCTTGTTTTGATAGATTAGTATGAATTACAAATACTTCTTCTAACGCATCGCCAATTCGTTGTCTCGGGTTTAATGAAGCATATGGATCTTGGAAAATCATCTGCATTTGCTTCTTAAAATCATTTCGATTTTTATTCGATAAATGCTGAATTTCTGTATCTCTAAAAATTACTTTTCCATCTGTAATTTCCTCAAGACCTAAGATTGTCTTACCTAAAGTAGATTTACCACAGCCTGATTCACCTACAACTCCTAAGCTTTCGCCTTCTAATAATGAAAGGCTTACTTCTTCGACAGCTTTAACATGACCTTGTACTTTTTTAAGTAATCCTCCACGAATTGGGTAATACTTTTTTACATTTCGAAGCTCTAATAAAGTTGACTTACTTTTTACTAGAGTCATAGTGCATCCTCCTCACTTAACCAACATTTAACCGTGTGCCCATTTTTTATTTTAAATTCCTTTGGTACTTCGACTTTGCATCGTCCAAGGGCATGTTCACAGCGTGGATGAAAACGGCAGCCAGTTATTTGTTCGTTTAAGCTCGGCGTCGAGCCTGGAATAGCTTCCAATTCAAAATCTGGATCATCAACATTTGGTACAGAATTTAATAGACCTCTTGTATATGGATGACTTGGATTATTAAAGATCTCTTCAACAGGGCCTTCTTCAATTTTTTCTCCTGCATACATAACCATCACTTTATCGGCAATTTCAGCAACGACTCCCATATCATGTGTAACCATGATGACACCCATTCCCAACTGTTCTTGTAAATCGTGAATCAAATCTAAAATCTGTGACTGAATCGTGACATCAAGTGCTGTTGTTGGTTCATCCGCTATTAAAAGTCCTGGCGTACAAGCTAATGAAATGGCAATCATAACCCGCTGTCTCATTCCGCCGCTTAATTCATGAGGATATTGATGGATTCTTTTTTCTGGATAAGGAATTCCAACTTGTTTTAAAAGTTCAATACCTCTTTTATTTGCTTCTTGTTTAGTAAGCTTTTGGTGGATCATTAGTGGCTCACGTAGTTGATACCCAATTGTAATAACAGGATTTAAAGCAGTCATTGGCTCCTGAAAAATCATCGATATTTTATTACCTCTAATTTTTCTTAGCTCATCATTTGTTAGCTTAGTTAAATCAGTGCCTTCTAATTGAATAGAGCCACTTTTAATTGACCCATTACTTGGCAATAATCCCATTACAGATAATGATGTAATGCTTTTTCCACAACCAGATTCTCCAACGATACATAAAGTCTCGCTTTTGTTTACTGAAAAGGATACATTTCGAACAGCTGGGATTTCTCCGTCAGCTGTTCGAAACGTTGTTACTAAATTGTTTACAGATAGAAGTTCTGTCGTCATCATGCTACCTACTCTCTGTGTACGTTATATAAAGACCATTGTCCAGTAGGGTCAATTACTAAACCTTTCACCGTTTGATCAACTGCTGATGTTACTACACCTTGATTCATAACGATGACCGGAGCATCCTTTACTAATAAATCATCCGCTTCTTTTAGTTTTTCTTTTCGAACATCTGGGTCAATCGTTTGACGAGATTCATTCACTAACTTATCAAACTGGGGATTACTATATGAAATTCGGTTAGATATTCCAATATTGTCAGAGTGGAAGTTTGGATATAATAATTCACTACCATCTCCTGTACTATTTGCCCATCCTAAGAACGTTACATCGTATTGACCTTTCGTTGATGCATCAAGGAACGTCCCCCATTCCATCGTTTCAAGCTTAACTTTTAAGCCAATTTCAGTCATTTGAGCTTGAGCAATTTCAGCCATTTTCATATACATATCTCTGTTTGGAACTAACATTTTTACTTCTTTTCCTTCAAATCCATTATCTTTAATCAGTTTCTTAGCTTTTTCTACATCATAAGAATAGCCTGCTTCTTCTTCAGATTGGTCATATCCGAAAACTTTTGGACCAATTACACTATTCCCTTCAATACCTAATCCGTTTAATTGATTAATATATGCTTTACGATCTAATCCATAAGCAACTGCTTGACGGAATGCTAAGTTATTCATTGGTGCTTTTGTCATATTAAATCCTAAATAATAAACAGGAGTTCCTTCTGCTTTTGTAACTTTTACTTTTTTAATTGATTCTAGACGTTTAATTTGCTCTGCTGGTAATGCATCAATAAATTGTACTTTTCCAGTTTGTAGCATTGAGATCGCTGTAGATACTTCAGGAACGACTTTAAACGTAACTTTTTTCAGTTTAGGTGCACCATTCCAATAATCTTTATTCGCTTCAAGAACGATTTGGTCACCAGGTGTCCAGCTAACAAACTTAAATGGCCCAGTACCTACAGGTTTTTTCATTAAATCTCCATTTTTATCTGCTGTTGGACTTACAATTGAAGCAGCTGAGTGAGCAAGTGCCGCTAAAAGAGGTCCGTATGGATATTTCGTTTTAATTTCTAATTTGTAATCATCAACAACATTAATTGATTGGATTGGTTCTAATAAAGATGCACGTGGAGCAGCCGTTTTTGGGTCACGGAATTTATCGAATGTGTACTTTACTGCTTCTGCGTTGAAATCTGTTCCATCTTGAAACTTAATTCCTTTTTTAAGCGTAATATCCCAAGTTTTATTGTCTGGATTTGTATATGACTCTGCTAAAAGTGGTTCAATTTCCATTGTTTTTGGATCTCGTTTAAATAAAGTTTCATAAACCTGACTGATCACATTAGCCGAAACTGAGTCATTTGTTAAAATTGGTGATAAACCAACTACATCTGATGTTGAAGCATAAGTAAGTTCTTGAGAAACATTGGCGCTATTTGATCCAGTCGTTTTACTAGAACATCCAGCAAGTAAAAGAATTGCACTAAATACGATAAACATCCACTTTTTCATATATCCATCTCCTTAATTGTTTATATTCATATTTGGATCTAAAGCATCTCTTAACCCATCACCTACGACATTAAAAGAGAAAACGATCAACATAATCGCGATACCCGGTACGATTGTCATATGTGGTGAAGAAAACATATAATCTTGCCCTTGCGAAATCATTGATCCCCATTCTGCTGTTGGCGGTTGAGCTCCAAGGCCTAAATAACTAAGTGATGCCGTTGCTAAAATAGCCGTGGCCATCTTCATTGTGCCAAAAACAATTATTGGTGCCATGCAGTTTGGTAAAATATGTTTCACCATAATGCGTAAATCACTAGCTCCTAAAGTCCTCATTGCTTGTATGTATTCTTGCTTTTTTATTGATAATACAGAACCACGAACGATTCTCGCACATGAAGGTATTGCCCATATACTAATCGCAACTGCAACATTTACAAGGCTAGTCCCAAGTATTGCTATAATTAGCATAGCTAGTAGTATTCCTGGGAAAGCAAAGAGTAAATCGACAATTCTCATTAGCAAGCCATCTAGTTTTGAGTAATATCCTGCTAGCATACCGATTGTAATTCCGCCGATTAAGCCAAGAATTACTGCGCTAAACCCAACAAGAAGTGATACTCGTGATCCATAGACAATTCGACTCCACATATCACGTCCATAATTATCTGTCCCTAACCAATGTCCACTTGAGAATACTGGTAGCTCCGTTGATGATAAATGTTGTTTAATTGGATCGTGAATCGTGATTAATGGAGCGAACACTGCCATTAAAATTTGTAAAATAATAATAATTAATCCAAAAACGGCTAATCGATTTTTTACTAGTCGTTTAAACGTTTGAACAATAAATTTTTCTTTCTTTTTAGAACTAACTTGTTTTGCACCTATATTATTAATGACAACTTCCGTAGACAATTCTCTTCCTCCTTTCACTGATCAATCGTAGCTAATTCTTGGATCTATAAATACGTATAAAATATCGACGAATAAGTTCACAATTACAAATAGAGTTGCCACTAGTAATACTGCTCCTTGAACCATTGGAAAATCTCTAGATGCAATTGCATCAATCATCAGTCTGCCAACGCCGTTAATCGCAAATACTTGTTCAGTAATAATTGTTCCTCCAAGAAGAAATCCGAAGTTTAATCCAATTACAGTAATGACTGGAATCATCGAATTCTTTAATGCATGAATCCAAACAATCGATTTTTCTTTTACACCTTTTGCTCTAGCAGTTCGTATGTAATCCGCTCGAATTACTTCAAGCATAGAAGAACGGCTCATTCTTGCAATCATAGCAGCTGAAGCTGTCCCTAACGCGATGGCTGGTAAAATAATTTGCTTCAGCCCAGCTATTGTCCAAATTGGTGAATCTAATCCCCCAACAGGCAATATTTGTAAGTTAACCCCAAATATGAGAATTAGGATCGCCCCTAGCCAAAAGTTAGGTACTGATATACCTGCAAGTGCAATAATTGTACTTGATACATCCATCCACGAGTTTTGCTTAAGTGCAGAAATAATGCCAGTTACAACTCCGATTATTACCGCAACAACCATACTCGCGATTGCTAAACTTAATGTATTGGGAAAACGAATTGAAATTGCCTCTGCAACCGACTGTTTCGTTTGAAATGAATATCCAAAATTCCCATGTAATACACCTGATAAATAATGCCAATATTGGACAAAGAAAGGATCATTCAGTCCCAAGCTTTCTCTAATGGCATTAAGATCTGCCTTTGTTGCTGTAGGTCCTCCAATGACTGCAGCTGGATCACCAGGTGCTAAATGCATCGAAGCAAAGACTAAAAAAGAGATACCTAGTAAAAGTAAAAATAATTGGAACAATCTTCTCAATATGAGTGCTGCCATCTTTCCACCTACTCCATTTGTAAGTATATTAATTAAAATCACATACGTTTGTTAACTAATGATGATAAATAACCTAACAATGTAAATTTAATTATTTTTGATTATACCCCCGGTAGACAGAATATTCTATAATTTTATGAATTTTTACAAAAAATAGTAAAAAAAACCGAGAGATACGACATCTCTCGGTTAAAAATACCTATAACTTTAGTCCATTTCTACTTTTAAATCTTCGCAACAGTATATGACTTTCTACTCTCGTAATACCTTCTAAAGCATATAGTTCATTATTTATAAATTGCTCTAATCTGACAAAATCATCGACTAATACATGCATATGTAAAGTACTTGGACCCGTCATTTGATAACAACTAGCTACAACAGGATTATCTACGAGTGCTTCAGCTACATCTACTAAGAAAGCTGGTTCACAATCAACCTCAAAGAAAGCAGATACTCCTTTTCCTACTTTTTCTGAATTAATAACTACCGAGAATCTCTCTATAACCTCGTTTTTTATTAATTGATTCACACGCTCACGAATCGAAACTCTTGATAAGTTCAGTTCTTTTCCAATATCGGCGTAAGACATCCGACCATTTTTAGTGAGCATCTCTAAAATTCTTTTATCAACCTCAGTTAATTTCATTTATTCACCACTTTTCCTTAGAATGAAAACGCTTCCTTATTTTTTTATATTTTATCGCACTTAAATGCACCCCTAAATTACCATGTTAAAGTTTACCGATAATTACTTTACAATGTAAAGCAAAACTAAAATATTTCCTTCAATATGCCCATTTTTCATCTCTAATTTTACAATAAAATATTCACCTAAAGATACTGGATTTTTATTTCAATTATAGTAAAAAAGGATTGAAATCTTTTTTTAGTTAGACTTCAATCCTTTTTTATTAATTTATGATTTATGCTTCGATTTCACTTAGTTGTTTTTTCTTTGATGATTTAACCCTAACTGCAAATGTTACATTTGTTAGGATGATAAATAGCACTGCAAATCCGCATAAATAGTAGACTTGATCCCATACAAATCCTTTGCTAACAGAACTAGAGATTAATTCTCTAAATCCTTTTATCGCGTATGTCATCGGTAAATATGGATGAATCGTTTGGAAGAATGTCGGTGTTAATGAAATTGGGAAAGTACCTGAAGTTCCTCCAATTTGTAATAACATCATTACAAACACAAAATATTGTCCTATATTCCCTAATGTAACAGTTAAGAATTGAATTAATGAGAAGAATGTTAAGCTAGTGATCATTGTAAACAGAACGAATAATCCTACGTTTTTCACATCAAGACCCATACCGTAAATTAAAACGATGTCTGCTACAATCGATTGCATAATCCCCACAAAGATTAGAACGCTATATTTACTAAAGAACCAAGCTATACCAGTTGTCGGAGTGATTGAGTTCTTTCTCATTGGATAAACTGAAGTGAACATTAATCCACCTGCAAATAATCCAATTGATAAAATATAAGGCGTTAATCCAACACCATACTCTTTTACATTATTTATTTTATGAGCAACTAACTCTGTCGGTTGTGCAAAGAACTGATCGGTTTCATCACTTGTTTTAACTTTGTTTACTTCATCTCCACCATCCTTTAATGATTTATGAAGTTCAGTCGTTCCTTTTGATAAATCAGTTGCACCTTTTAATAAGTCTCCAGACCCGTTATATAGTTTATTTGTTCCATCAGATAGTTGTTTAGAACCATCATTTAGTTGATCAATACCTTGAACTAGTTGGTCTCCACCTGTATTTAACTTACCTAAACCTGATGAAAGTAATGAGCTTCCTTCACTTAATTGTTTTGTACCATTGTATAAAACATTACTTCCCCCGGCTAATTGATTCGCTCCGTTAGAAGCTTGTTGCAATTTACTATTAAATAAACTTAAATTTGAATTTAGCTCTTTTTGTCCTGCAAGTAGATTATTTGAGCCTTCATATAATTGCCCCTGTGCTGCAGCAACTTGATCGATACCAGCTTTAATTTGGTTACTTCCTTGTGAAAGCTGATTTAAGCTGTTTGAGATTGATTGTAATTTTTGTAAGTCTTCCTTACTTAATGAGCCATCTTGCAATCCACTAACAATTGATTTTAATGCGTTATTTGTTGCACCTAGATTCTCATTAAAGCTGGCCTCATTTTTTTGCAGTTGGCTTGAGCCCTCATAAGATTGTTTTAATCCAGCATTTAATTGACTACTTCCAGATTCCAACTTAGAAGACCCTGCTTCAATTTTAGTCCCACCATCAACTAGTTGTGACAGACCATTATTTAATTCACTAGAACCGGCTTTCAATGTACCAGTACCTTCTAAAAGAGAGTTTAAACCAGTGTTTAATTTATTTGCTCCATCATTTGATTGTTTAATCCCATCTGAAAGTTGTGTTGCGCCATTTTTAAGCTTACTACTTCCGTTTTCAAATGTTAGCATGCTATCATTTAATTTTTTTAAATTTTTATTTAAGACATCTGTTCCATCTGTTATTTTTGAAGCACCATCATTGATTTTGCCTGCACCATCAGTTGCCTTTGTCATTCCGTCGCCAATATCCTTGAAGTTATCAAAGACAGATTTAGCATATTGCTCTGTAATTTCTTTAGAGATATTAGCATTTACTTCTTTCATTGCATTCGTACCAATTTGAGCACCAACATAGTTTTTGCCCGCATTCGTGTAATAATTCAACTTCATTTTTTGTGGTTTTTCGTTTAATAATGTAGCTGCATTTTTAGAAAAATTAGAAGGGATTTCGATGACTAAATAATATTTTTCATCGTTTAGTCCATCCATTGCCTGTTTTTTACTTGTCACTTTCCATTTAAAAGATTTATTATCTTTCAAACCATCGACAAAATCCTTCCCTACATTAAGCTTTTTATCATTAAACTCAGTACCTTTATCATTATTAATAACTGCGACAGAAAGTTTTTCTGTTTTGTTATAAGGATTCCAGTAAGCAGATAAGAAAATTAATGAGTAAAGCATCGGTACAAGTCCAATTGCAATGATTGTTGCTATAGTCATTGGCTTCTTAAAAATATTTTTCCATTCTTGTTTAAACACAATATCACTCCCCTTTTAGACCAATTGACCAAATTTGTATTATGGTCATTTTTTGTCATTTAAATAGTTTAATACTCCCTTTTATAAAAAAATAAAAGGGTATACTAAACCACTCTCCCGTTTTATTCATTAAAAACTAAATACATATTCATGTTTATTCAGGACTTTTATTTCCTATTAAACCAAATAAAATTAATTGCACCATTTTATTGATAGCATCATCTGTTATATGCATTGGATCTTTTCCCATTACACTCTTTTGCAGATTTAGAATCGATATGATTGTCGTAATCATACTTAAGCTTAGTATAGGAATTTCTAAATGCAAGTTCGTTTGTTTTGTGAGCATTCTAGCTTCAATTTCTTCTTCAATTGGTGTTTTGCGATATATTTGTTGAAAGAAAATTTCTGATAACTCAGGATGGCGTAAAGTTTCGCTTATCAAAATTTCAATTTGATTCCGATTCTTTTCTACCCATTTAATTCGTTTCTCTACATATAATCTAAGCAAATCTTCAATCGAATAGTTACTAAAATCCTCTTCCATCCAAACGTCTTGAATATCAGGCTTTACACAAGTAATTAATACATCTAATTTACTTTTAAAATACTTATAAATCGTTGCTTCAGAAATCTTACTTTCCTTTGCAATTTGATTAATTGTCGTTCCATCATAACCGTTCTTCGCAAAAAGCTGTATAGATTTTTCTAATATATGATGCTTTGTTCTTTCACCCTTATTCACCATTTACCTCCTTACGAACTAATGTTAAAAAAGGAATTAAACCTATATTTTAGCATGCCTCAAAAAAAGTAAGTGTTTATTCACTTTCCTAGTATATTAACCGGAAATCATTTCGTCAACAAAAAGTAAGTGAACACTCACTTTTTTAATCTTTTTTTAATTCAACCTAATTTCATTAAGATTTCATTAAAAAATTATTGTCATCATCGTTGTAATAATTTATTATTACACTTTATAGTCAAAATTATAGAATAATTTTTCGAATATTCTTACAAAGGAGAGGGATTCATGACAGAATTGGTTACAGTAATCAACGACTATCTATGGGCTAAATTAATTGTCATTTTATTAGTTGCAATTGGTCTATTTTTAACAGCGTATTTAGGATTTATTCAGTTTAAATTCTTCCCTGAAATGGTTCGATTATTAGCTGATGGCCGAAACAAAGACAAAAGTAAAAAAACGGTATCTTCATTACAAGCATTTATGATCGGAATGGCTGCACGTATTGGGACAGGTAATATTGCGGGTGTTGCAACTGCAGTAGCATTAGGTGGACCAGGCGCAGTATTTTGGATGTGGTTAATGGCATTAATTGGTTCAGCTTCAGCATTTGTAGAAAGTACATTAGCTCAGCTTTATAAAGTGAAAGACGGTTCTTCATGGCGCGGCGGGCCTGCTTATTATATGGAAAAAGCTTTAGGTAATCGAAAGCTTGGTGTTATTTTTAGTATTTTGATTACGTTATCTTTTGGTCTTATCTTTAATGCAGTACAAGCAAACACGATTGCTGCTTCTATTAATAATGAATTCGGCGTAAATACAAAAACTACAGCAATTGTATTAGGGATTATTACAGCTTTAATTATTTTTGGTGGCGTACATTCAGTTGCAAAATTCTCAACTGTTTTAGTTCCAATTAAAGCTGGTGTATATATCATTTTAGCTATATGGGTAATGATTTCGAATTTTGATATTTTACCAAACGTTTTCGGCGCAATATTCTCTGAAGGTATTTTTACGTTTAAACAAATGTTTGGTGGTGTAATGGGTGCCGCAGTTCTTCACGGGATTCGTCGTGGATTATTCTCAAACGAAGCCGGAATGGGTTCTGCTCCAAACGCAGCAGCAACTGCTGATGTAACTCACCCTGTAAAACAAGGATTTATTCAAGCTTTAGGTGTAATTGTTGATACATTTATCATCTGTTCATCTACAGCAATGATCGTATTAGTTTCAGGCGTATATAAAACAACTGAACTTACTGGTATACCTTTAACACAGGAATCTTTACGCGCAAGTCTTGGAGACTTCGCTGCCACATTCGTCTCAATTTCAGTATTCCTATTCGCATTAAGTACAATTATGGGTAACTATTACTACGGTGAATCAAATATTAGCTTCATGAAGCATTCAAAAAAATCAATTTATCTATACCGTTTTGCAGTAATTGGAATGGTATTATTCGGAGCACTATATAACGCTGAATTAATTTGGTCTTTAGCAGATATCTTCATGGGATTAATGGTAATCGTTAATCTTTACGCAATTACACGTTTAGCTAAAGTAGTAAAAGCTTTATTAAAAGATTATATCTCACAAAAGAAACAAGGTTTGGATCCTGTTTTCTATGCTGATCAGATTGATAATATACCTGGCCGTGATCAGTTAGAGGCTTGGATTGATGAGAAGAAGGATGTTAAGAAGCAGGTTGGAAAATAAATTAAAACCATCATTCTTTGAATGATGGTTTTTGCATTGTTTATATCAAATTTGATCATGAAAGATTCTTATTTTAAAGGCAATAATTTTACTAATAGTACCCTACTATAAAATTGCTGCCTTAATATGCAGTCCAACCTGCATCACCAGTAATAACAGTACCATTCACAAAACTCGATTCATCTGAAGCAAGGAATAAAGCGATTTCTGCAATCTCTTCTGGTCTACCTACTCGAGGGTTTACTCCTAATCCTACTTGAATTCGTCCCATACCAAACTCGTTGATATTTGTCATTGATGAGCCGATATTTGTTTCTACACCACCAGGGGCAATTGCGTTACAACGGATTCCATTCTTTGCGTACATGAATCCAGTATTCTTTGTAAATCCAACAACAGCATGCTTAGAAGCTGTGTATGCTGCTCCTGCTCTAGCACCTTGTAATCCGCCAGCGGAAGCTATGTTAATAATAACTCCAGACTCTTTTTCTAAAAAGATCGGTAAGGCTTTTCTAGTTGAGCGCATGACACTTGTTGTGTTTACTGCAAAAACTCTTTCCCATTTTTCATCTTCAATATCACCTGCAGGTTCAAAGTTATCCATTATTCCCGCATTATTAACTAGAATATCTAATGTGCCAAAAGTATTAACGGCAGAATCGATTAAGTTTTGAACATCATTTTCGAGCGAAACGTTTGCCATTACAGCTATTGCATCACCATCGTTTGATTTTATTTCTTCAACGGTTGCTTTAGCAGCATCTACATTAATATCAGATACTACTACTTTTGCACCTTCCTTTGCATAAAGGACAGCGATTGCTTTCCCCATACCTGAACCTGCACCAGTTACTACAGCTACTTTATTTTGAAGTCTCACGATTATTCCCCCTATTAATTATGATGTTTTATGCTTTAACTGTTACTTTATCTAACTTAACAGTTGCCTCTTCGGAAGCTGTTTGTTTACCCTTTTTAATAAAGAAAGAAAGCAATAATCCAATTATTCCTATTCCTACAATTACTAAATAAGCGTCATTTATTCCATTTATTGAAGCTTCTTTTATAAGCTGAGCTTGTGTTAAGCCTTTAGTTGCCGCTGTAGGAATTAATTCCTGAATATGTGTTTTTGTACGGTCTGTCATAACTGTGACTAAAAGTGATGTACCAACTGCCCCAGCCACTTGACGGATTGTATTCGTAATTGCTGTACCGTGTGCATTTAATTGCTTCGGAAGTTGATTCAAACCAGCTGTCTGGATTGGCATCATCATTAATGCCATTCCGATTCGTCGACCTGTTGACATTAAAACTAGGTAAGTGTAGCTCGTTGAATCTGTTAAGGTTGTGAATCCAAGTGTTGTTGCAATTGTAATAATCATCCCGAAAATAGCAAGCCATTTTGCACCCACTCGGTCGAATAGTCTTCCAGTAACTGGCATAAGAAAGCCCATTACTAATGCACCAGGAAGTAATAGAAGACCTGACTCAACAGGTGTATAGCCACGAATATTTTGTAAGTAAAGTGGAAGTAGCATCATATCTGCATACATTACCATCGTTACTGCGATATTAATAACTGTCGTTAATGAGAACATACTAAACTTGAATGCACGCAAATCAAGTAAAGGATTTTTTGAAACCATTTGTCTCCAAGAAAAAAGTACAAGCGCTAAAATTCCAACAGCAATCGTAGTAATGACTTCGGCGTTCTTCCAGCCTAAGCTTCCAGCTCGACTGAAACCATATAGCATTGCACCGAAACCGACTGTCGATAATGTTACGCTAAGTAAATCAAATTTTGTTATGACACGATCGGATACGTTACGTAAATAAATAAACCCAAGTACGATTACTAAAATAGCAAATGGAATCATTCCGTAAAACATCGTTTCCCATTTGTAGTTTTCCATAATGTAACCTGCAAGAGTAGGTCCAATAGCCGGTGCGAAAATAATCGCTAGTCCAACCATCCCCATTGCCCCTCCACGTTTTTCAGGTGGGAATATTGTCAAAATAACATTCGTAAGCAGTGGCATAATAATTCCTGCACCTGCAGCCTGAATCAATCGCCCTGTTAACAAAACAGGAAAGTCAGTCGCAATTGCCGATACAATTGTTCCTGCTAAAAAGATAATCATTGAAGCCTGATAAAGCTGGCGCGTTGTGAAACGTAGCATTAAATAAGCTGTAATCGGGATTAACACACCATTTACTAGCATGTAACCTGTTGTTAACCACTGTGCTGTTGCTGCCTTGATGTGAAAATCAACCATTAGCTCAGGAATGGCAACACTCATAAGCGTTTGATTTAACGTTGCTAAAAAAGCACCTAAAATCAAAATGAACATAATAGGTCCTTTTTTTATTGAATTTGTGTCTGAAACAGTAATTTTACTCAATCCCCCATCAACTCCTTCTATCTTTATCATGGACATAATTTACAAAGTGTTTAATAATTAACATGATATAAATTAATTATAGTTAGATAGTTCATTCTTACAACCAACAATATTTGTAGAAATGTATTGTAGTTATCACACATTTTATTTCTGTAGCAAAAATCAAACTTAATATACACATCTAAAAAAATTGTAAATTTTATGGAAAAGGTGATTTGATTTGAAGGATAAAATAAAAGTAGACCCTAGGATCATTCGTACACGCCAATTGATTAAAGATGCATTTATCGATCTACTTCAAGAGATGGATCTAAACAAAATAACAGTTAATCGAATCGCTGAGCGTGCAACAGTTAACCGAGTTACATTCTATCTGCATTATCGTGATATACAAGATATGATGGAGAATATGGCTTTGGAAATGGGCGAGAAGCTTGGCCAAATTATGAGGGATTCAACGAATTATAAATCTATAGAAGAAACAGATTCAGTGAAGCTTTTAAAATTGCTCGAACATATAGCTCAGAATGCAAAATTTTATAAAGTAGTTCTTGCTTCTACTAAAACACCTATCTTTACGGAGCAATTATTAAAAATCATTACAGAAACAATAACGCAAAGAAGAGAAATTGATTCCTTACACATTAAAACAGATATTCAAAAGGATATTATTATTTGGTACGGTTCATCTGCGCTGATTGGCACAATTGTATCTTGGTTAAGGAATGATATGCCTTATACTCCGCAATATCTAGCAAAGCAACTATCTATGCTCTTTAGAATCGGTAATAAAATAGAGAAATAATTCAACGTAAGGTAAAAAAATGAAGTTCGGGAAAGGGATGGCAAAAAATTACTTCCTTCTCCCCCCTTTCTTTTCCTGTATTTTCCTTTTCACTACTTCTTAACACATCTTTAAGTATTACTTCACATGCTATACGATATCTCTAAATATACTAATTTTGTTGTTAAATGTAGAATTTTAGTATTAGGTGTATTTTTTACATCATAGGGTGGGAAGGAGGAATTAGTTATGTATGAAGGAAAAATAATTAAGTTTTATCGAGAAAAATACAAACTAACGCAAGAACAGCTTGGAAAAAACATTTGCTCCGTTACCCATATAAGTAAAATAGAATGTGCGCAAACTAAATATGCGCCCGAAATAATAAATTTATTATCAAACAGACTTGGTATTGATATGGAATTAGAAGTAACTAATTTTATGAATATAAAACAACGATTACTTCACTGGCATGACGTGATCATCATGCAGTTATTTGAAGAGATGGATCAAATCTATTATGAATTTGAAATGGAAGAATTAATTCAAATCTCAGAATATAATGATATGTATCAGTTGCTAAGAGCTAAATATTTTCTTGTGTATAATAAATGTAATGAAGCATTTAAAATCATCAAAAAGATTCAAAAAAAGGAAGATAAATTAGCACAATATGAACGAAATTTATTAAAGCATATTTTAGGAATTTATTATTTAGCAAAACAAGAATATAGTAAAGTAATCCAAATTTTAAAATCGATTGATAATACAGTTTATAAAAACCCTGAATATAATTACCATTTAGCATCGGCTTATCATACTTTAAGTGCTCCTGTATTAGCCTATTATTATGCTGAAAAATCTCGTCATTTTTTCAAACAAATCAATAACTATCTTAGAGTGATTGACGCTGAAATGCTGATGATTATACAAGTTCAAGGTGACACATTAGATGAAGAAATTATTAATCGTTTTAAAAATTTAATTAGAAGCTGCGAGCTGTGCAATGCACCTGAGCGAAAAGCAAAAGTACTGCATAACTTAGCTTATGAATTATATAGAGGTAAACATTATAAAGATGCTAGTAAATACTACAAAGAATCGATGTCACTGAAGGATTCCGAATCCGCGTCATATTTACTTTCATTAGAAGGTTATATTCGAAGTTCATTTGATGGTGGTTCATCCAATATAGAAGAGCTTATTCATGGCACAGACTCTGGACTACTTATAGCGAAGAAGAATAACTATACTTTATATATACACTTATTTAAACTTTTACTTTATTTATTAAAGTCTAAGGAAAAAGAATATCATATCTACCTTAATAATAAAGCTTTACCAATGTTTATAAAAAATGGCTTCACATTTTTAGTGGAGCGCTCGAAAAAGGAATTATTTAATTATTATAAAAAGATGAATTTAAATGAACAGGCAATGGAAATTGCGCAATTAATTGTGAATGCTTAGCACTTATATTTTTATTATAGATCGGGGCTGTCTCTTCATTGATACGGCTCTTTTTTATGAAGATTTTTTTGGGAATTCCAAAGTTGTGATTAATAGAAAGACGAACAAATTATGTCATTTTTTGATAAAGTTGTGAACTTTATTGATATAATCATTTTTTTGTTGATAAAACACGGAAATTTGTTGATATACCTTTAATTTTTATTGATAAGTTGGTTTTGAGACACCCTCTTTTAATTTTTAAAAAAAAGAAGACAAGAATACTAACTCGTACTCTTGTCTTTTATTATTTTTAAGGGAAAGTTTTTAAATTTGAAAATGCCAAGCTATTCCTTATTCTTTCAAGAAAGGGTGTTTAGTCAATCCTCTTCATTTCATAAGCACCCTTTTTGATTTAATTACTTGAGAGTAATTTGTACTGCCTGTTGTTTCACTTTTATTGTTTGATAGACATTACGTTTGTCCACTCACCATAGATTTTTTGTGATCCAACAAGTTTGTAAGAACGGATTTTGTAATAGTATGTTTTACCTTTACTTAATCCTTTGTTTGTATAATTCGTTGTTGTCACACTAGTTAGGTGAGAATATGATCCTGTTTTTGAAGTTGCTTTTACAATTTCATATCCTGTTGCACCTGAAACTTTTGACCATGATAATTTCACTGAATCTTTTCCAGCTTTCGATAATTTCGCATTTGATGGTTTAGCTGGATTTGCTACCCATTTAGCGTAAATTGTCATGTTTGCTGTAACATGATCTTTCGTAAAGTTCCAAGCTACTTTACCTGCAGCATCTTTGTACCATCCAAGGAATGTGTAGCCTTTTCTTGTTGGTGACTTTGGTTGGCTAATCGCCCCATTGTAAGTTGCTGTTTTTGAAGCAACTGAACTTCCTCCGTTACTGTTAAATTTAACAGTATACGTGTTGATGTTCCATTTTGCATAAAGTGTAATGTTACCTGTTAATTTTAAAGAATTTCCTGCTGGTGTTTTTAATGTAGCATCTTTGTACCATCCTGCGAACGTATAACCCGTTCTTGTTGGTTTTGGTAAATTAACTACGCTATTGTAATTTGCAGTTTGAGCATGGACTGTTGAACCACCATTGCTAACATAACTCACTTTATAAGAATTAATTTTCCACTTCGCATATAACGTTGTATCACTTGTTACTTTATCTGTTGCAAAGTTCCAAGCTACTTTACCTTCCTCATCTTTGTACCATCCAACTAACGTGTAGCCTGTTCTGTTTGTTGTCGGTGCAGTGATCGTCGAGTTATATGTTGCAGTTTTGTCAGCAACTTGACTGCCGTCATTACTATTGAAGTGAACAGTGTAAGAATTAATACTCCATTTCGCATAAAGGATCATGTTGTCTGTTACTTTATCAGTATCAAAGTTCCATGGTGTTTTACCTTCAGCCTCTTTATACCAACCAAGGAAAGTATAGCCTGTTCTTGTTGGTTTTGTTTCATCTAGAAGTGAGTTGTATTCAGCCTTCACTGATACGACTAGTCCAGCATCCTGTGTGTTATAGATTACAGTATATTTAGCTGGTTTCCAAGTTCCGTAAATTGTTTTTGCAGAGTAAATCGAATTTGTGAAATCCCAAGGGATTGTGCAATCTTCATCTGCGAACCATTTTAAATCGTATCCGTGTACGGTTGGTTCTGTAATACGACGTACGACGATTTGGTCTTTTACTTCAAATGGCGCTTTTTCACCTTTTAGAACAAAGTGAATGTTATTTCCGTTTACGATTTTTTGCGTCACTGTAACATCTGCATATTCTTTTGCGCTAATACTGATGATAAAGTCACCTGTTTTTTTGAATACACTCTGATCAATTGTCAGTGTGCCATGTGTTGCATCGATTTTGTATTTTGTTGCATCAATCGCTGAACCTGCCACATTGATACTCGTAATCGCATTTGCCCAATCTTTGTCGCTAAATTCGAGTGTGATTTCATTGCCTAACGCATTATCAGTTGTATCTGCTGATACGATTGATGTTGCTAAGGCATATTTTGCATATAGTTTAATTGGTTTTGTCACAATGCTTGTGAAATCAAACGGCGTTGTTAACGCTTCGTCACTGTACCATCCCATAAATTTGTAACCAACTTTAGTTGGGTCAGTTGGCATTGTAACACGTGAGTCAACGATTTGCGGTTCGATTGCATCGCCTCCGTTTGTTTCAAAAGTGACTGTGTAACCAATGACTTGGTCTGTAACAGTCGCATCCAAGTACCCTTCTGACGAAATGGTCACATTTACTTTTTGTCCGGCTGTAAATAATGATTTATCAAGTGTAATTGAACCTTTGTGTGTTATTGAATCATACGTTAGTTTATAATCAATACCCACATTTAGTACTTTTGAACCAATGCTGACTTTCTTGATATTATTTCGCCAAGTTCCGTCGTCTGTAAAGGCGATTGTAATATCACTTCCAACAACATTTCCTACGACATCTTTTGTGACTTGAGGTGGTGTTTTCATCCAAGCGATGTAATATGTTTCGTTGTTTTTCAATACTTTACCAGTTCCTGTTGAAATTGGTACATCTTGTCCGCTTGTTCCAGCCGCATCATAATAAAGTGTTGGCATCATGGAAAGGGTGCCATTTTTTACTTTTGTTGCTGCTGTCACCATGTCAACACCAAATGCTTTTCCGTTGACTAGTTTGTCATTGAAGAATACATCACCTGGTGAATTTAATGTACCTCCATTTAAATCAATGTGTCGGCGATAACCTAGCTTCACACTTGGAATTTGAACGGTTTCTCCTGTTGTTGACGTTAGTGTTAGTTGATAGCCAGTTGAACTTGGCGCTTGACTAAATGCAAATTTTTCACTTGGATGAGCAGTCGCATAAGCCTCTGTCGCCGTTGTGAACGTTAACGTACCACTACCGTCACCATTATCAACTAAATTATACGTACTTGGATCTAATGTATACGTACTGTCTGTTGTTTCAAACGTACCATCTGCTTTCATTTTTTTGTACGTTGCGTCAATTTTTGCGATATCGTTCTTTGTCTTTAACCATGGTGTGTTCGTTGTATAGTCTGGGATTTTAATCATAACAGGACCTTCACCAAGTACGGTACCACCTAAATTATCACCATCCGGTTTCGATACATCAACAGGTGAATAGTTTTGCGTGTAATTCACTTGCCATTTTGCAGCAACCTTTATATCTGAAGCATAGTTATTATATTCAACCCAAGGAGTCGTTAATGCACCCGTCACTGGATCGACATTATACCAACCAACAAAATTATAGCCAGGTTTGACAGAAAGTGGCGTACTTCGATTTACAGAGATACTATTGAAAATAAACTGTCCTCCATTATATCGAGAGTTGCTTGGTTTAAATCCGAATGAAATTGGATTTATCGCGCTTCCACCTTTTGAGTCAAACGTAATGCCATATCCAATTGGTTGAGCCGCACTTGTGCCATCTGCACCAATCGTTACTGTCGGGTAAATGGTTCCATCTAAACCGGTTGAGTTGATCTCGAATTTATACAATTGAGGTAAATAGTTCGTTCCTCCTGGATTAATCGCTGCATTATACGTCGTATTGACATTCGGATCAATTGTTGCATTTGTTTTAAATAAATCGGCTTTAAATGTAATTTTTCCTGTTTGTGAAATATCGTAATACAGATTACCATTTCCATCTTTTAGATTCGTAATATCCAAGCCTGTTGTAAAATTCGCTGTTTTTACAACGATTTTATTGATGCCATTTCGCCAATTTGCTTCATCAGCAAATGTATAGTTAAACGTGATATCGTTTCCGATATGCGCTTTTGCTGGATCAGTGACCATTGGAATGGTAGGCGTTGCAATTGGCACTGATGCAATTGTAAAGCTATTCGTGACTGGTTGATAGCCAGCAGCCGTGATACGAACCGTGTACGTACCAGTCGTTTTAAATAATGAACCATGTAATGTTAGTGTAGCTGGTACATATACGATCCCTTGTGTCGGGTCATTCTTGACGTAGCCGGATGTAATCGATACTGCTGGAACGGTTGTATTTGGTACAACTGCATTCGTTACGTCAGTGAAATTACCGCCTAGACCTAATTCAACCTTTGTAATCGCTTTTCGCCATACAATATCATCTAACATGACATTGCTCGTTGGGATCAACGAAACAGTTGAACCATTTTTCAAATCTTGGAAAGTTGGTAATTGCGTTACGGATGTTTTTTGCGTTGGACCTGCAAAATTTAGCATTGCCATGACTTCACTTAGACCATTACCAGCAGATAAGTTATAGGTTTTAACTTTCGAATCATCAGAAGAAGCAGTATGTGTTCCTCTATTTGATGAAATCGATAGATTTTCTGTCAAATTAAGTTGTGGTTCTGGGACTACCTTACCTGCATCAATCGCACTTTGATTTTTCTGACCAAAGTTTTTAAAGATATAGTAAAAATCATTGTAATCAATATTACTGAAAGAGTAACTGCCAAATGAATTCAGTCCTGAGAAAGCCCAGCTAATGTCATTATTTCGATGAGCAATAGAATTTGTAAAGAATTCCGCTTTTTCTTTAGAGGGTGCTGATACTCCTTTAAGAAAATCGAAATCCGCATATGCTTGGATTTCTGAAACTAAATCCTTCATATCAATCACATTATCGCCATTTACATCTCCACCAAGTAAAAGTGGTGTGTTCATCGATGCAAAATCAAAGTAAGAGCCTGATTGATATCCGAATTTGTTGGAACCAATGACTGGCGTTGTTTGATATCCTTTAAAATGACCTGGCATATTCGTTTCAATTGAATACGGCTTGTCGCTTGCTTTCATTGTAATGGAATACGAACCTGAAGTTTGATTTCCTATTTGAACGGTGTTTGCGTCGCTTGTGTTATCCGTTACATACGTATTACCATCGGCATCCTTTGCCGTAACGGTCGCACCTGAATCCTTCGTAATATTCGTAAAACTTCCGCTTAAACTGTTTGCTTTGAAGCTTTCCGCAAACAGACCGCCCGTCACTTGTGACTTCGGTTGTTTAACAAGTGGCATGTTCGTTAAGAAAGCCGGAACGACTGTCTCTTTTCCAGCCAATGTGAAGCTCGATTTTTCGACAGCGAAACTTTCGTCAATTGGGCCAACAAATGCACTTTTATCTGTGTAAGTCAAATCTGCTTCTAAAATCGTCATGTCTTGCGTGTCTTTCGTCAGTCCACCTGCTTCAGAAACGCCAGAAATAGTCACATCGATTGAATTTCTGCCTGTATGTTTATCTAAATAAGGCTGACCAACTGTTAGTGTAGGTGTAATGCCTTTACTACTTAAATAGTTACGATATTCGTCAGAAAGCTTAATGTTCGAATATTCAAGTATATGATCCGCCTCAATTGTAAAGGTACCGCCAGTCATTCCAATTCCATTTTTCGTCGCTAGTGATACTTTAAATGGTTTATTCGGTTCAACGACCACATTCCCTTTGCTTTCTAGTGCTGGGTCTACGCCTCCAGAAGTTGTGACGGTTAAATATGGCGAACCTTTTTTGATGAAGTAATACTTTTTCTTCGTTGAATACCAGTCGCCTGCTCCAGAATAGTCGGAAGGATAGATCACATACTTCATTCCGCTTGCTTTAATGTCGTCAGGCTCTAAGCCAAAACTGAAACGACCGTTTCCATCCGTTTTAAAAATGTGTGTGACAAATGGACCATCTTGATAACCAAACACTGTGTTCTGCCCTTGATTGACAGGTGAAGGCTTAAGCGTATCGTAATCTTTTAACGTCGTTTCACCATTATTTTTCATGACATCAATATTCGAGTCATAAACGTTTCCATAAAACTTTTTCACCTCTTGCCCTGGATTGTATCCTGTAGGGTCGATTTCATAAATACCCGGCTGCGAATCACTTTCCATCGTTAAGGTAGGTGCTTTGTAGTCGACATAAATAGTGTCTTCTTTTTTAAACTTTTTCCCATCTTTGTCAGTTGCGATCATCTCAACCGAATAGGCACCTTCTTTTAGCACCGCAGGCGTTTTCCCGATTCCAGCTTGATCAAGTGAACCATTATATGGTTTTGTAAATGGTAAATAGAGTCCATTAACAAGCATTGTTACAGGACCATAAACGACTCCAGGGCCAGCCCCACTGATATTGCTCACATTTTGTACGACTCCGATATAGTTTCCATCTTTATCTTTCAATAGAACATAGGCACTATCCATTGAGCCGTTTACAGAAAAGGAATATCCTGATCCAGGTTGTCCCGAATTTGGGTTATAGTTTCCAGTATAACGCTCAGATAGTGTCATCGCCTTGATGTCTACTTTAAAATCAATTCCTTTTTCAGCAATCGTGATGGTAAATGGCATGCGGTATGATTCGTTCGCATCATTTGTATTCACAACATTTACATATCCTTCATACGTACCGTCTAATGCGTTTGCTGGTACGGTAATTGTCGCTTTCGCTTTCACTGAGGTTTTTCCGTCCACACTGACAGACGTTACATTTGACTCACCAGTCGAAAAGTCGATTTTCACATTATTTCCAGTACCTTGTCCAACAGGATTTGAACTCGCAAATTTCGTTGTGATGAACGTTGAACTTAGTTTGAACGTTTTACTTGTTGAACCTTGGTTTGTAATCGTGAAGTCTTTTGATTTGACAACATCATCAGAGCCGGTTTTCGCTCCTTCTCCGCGTCCATTAAAACCAAACGAGAAGCTACCTGTCGTGTTATCGATTGGCGTATACTGTTCTTTCCCATCTATAGTTGTAGTACTTGTTGCTTTATCTAATACTTGTATTTTGATATCAGAGTGCACCGCTCGAACTGGATCAACACGTCCTGCACCAACTTGGTACACACTGTATGTTTTTGAATCGGTACTCACGTCTTTTGCTGTATTCATTAATGCCGTTTTCACATCGGCTGGTGTGTAATCTGGATGTGCAGCTAATACAAGGGCTGAAATCCCTGTTACGTGAGGCGCAGCCATAGATGTACCTGACATTGATTGGTAAGCATATTTATAATCTTTTTCATTATTTGGTTCCCACACATCGAATGGTTGAGTTGAGAAAATATCGACACCTGGTGCGATGACGTCTGGTTTGATGCTCCAATCTTTTACTGGTCCTGTTGAACTGAACGACGCCAATTGATCCGCCGGTTTGTTGAGTGGGGCATCAAGCGTCATTGGGAACGTAATCTTTGCGTTCCCAGGATCGGCTTTGATTGCGTTTACAAGTGATTCACCTTGTGCTTGTGTAATAGAAATTGCATATACATTGTCAGCGCTTATCCCTAAAAAGTTTGGATTATACCCTTGGGTTTCTTCATCAGCTTGGTTATCCCAAATGATCATCCCTTTTGCCCCAGAATCTTTCGCATTGGCCATTTTTTGAGTTAATGTATCGACTCCGCGTTTCACAAGGGCAATTTTTCCGCTCATGTCTCTTCCTGCATAATCATCTTTGCTTCCTAGACCAACATCGACTATTGGAATCGATAATCCTTTGAACGCATCATCAGCGTCTGCAAAATGTTTTCCGAATAAACGCGCTTGATACGGCGTATTACCGAATTTTACGGTTTGTACAGGAATTTGTTCTGGAACCGTACTTGCGCCTACCGTAATGGCAAGTGGTGAAGTCCCTGGTGACCCAAGTGTCGCGACGCCTGGTCCTGCATTTCCCGCAGAGACTGAACAAACGACACCTTGTAATGTTGCGTTGTTAATCGCGATACTAGTCGGGTAAAATGGGTCATTAATATTTGCACCGAGTGATAGATTCACGACATCCATTTTATCTTTTACTGCTTGGTCGATTCCGCTTAGTACAGCGTAAGAAGAACCATGTCCACCCGGTCCAAGTACGCGGTACCCGTGAAGTTCAACATCTGGTGCAACACCGTCCGCTGAGTAAACGTTATTATTATTTGTTGTACTCGCTGCAATCGTACCGGATACGTGAGTACCATGCTCCGTAATATAATCTTTGTAATTAGGAGACGGTAACCCTTCTTCTGGATTCGGATTTTCTCTTGCTGCTTCCCAATCCGAATAGATCGTTTCCATCGGGTCATGATCATCTACTGGGATCACGGTTCCATCTGCATCAACTTTTGAATTAATAAAGTCATGTCCTTCGTATAAATGACCGTCCGCATCGTGAGTTACTTTATATAAATCAGGATGGTTGTAGTCAATCCCTGTATCAAGTACCCCAACTTTTACTCGTTGACCTTGTTTTGGACCTGACAAGAATTTACCTGTGTTTCCTTCAGCGTGTAGTTTATCGACACCCAATAATGAAAGCCCTGCAGTTGGTTTTCCAGTCGCCGGTACCTCGGTCGCTGTAACTGTTTCTCCTTTTGAAGGCGTTCCTTCTTCTACTTCGTATTGAACCACTGACCAAACAGAAGCAACATCCGCTTGGCTGGCAATTGTTTCAACCATACTCGGTGGAACCGATAATGCAACCCCGTTAAATGCATCTGTGTATTCCCTTGTGATGCGGACATCCGTCTGAACTTCTTTTCCACCAGTAATTTGCTTAGCTGGCTGCGTCTTGACAAACGTTTTAAATTTCGCATGTGCATCCGCAACTTTTTGTTTTGCTTCTGCGTAATCATCAGCAAATGTCTGCGCACTTGCGCTTCCTTTTTCAAGTGATTGCTTTATGATTTGGATCTTTGCTGGATCCACTTTAAATTGAACGATTACGTCAATATTTTTTCCACTTTTTAAATCTTTCTGATCGACGTGGATTTTTTGTGTGTTATCCGCACCAGTCAGCTTATTGATGCTCGCTTTTTGTTCTGGCGTTAATCCAGTCAAAATGCGATTCACTTCATCTGCTGTAAATTTCCCATCAGATGAGCTTTTCTGATCGACATTCGACTCTGCATGTGCAAGAATCGCACTTTGGGGTAATACGACATTTAGTAACATCGCACTACTCAATGCAACAGCCGATAACGTTCGTTTCTGTTTCCTCTTCTTCATTAAATCTCCCCCATTTTAGTGAACTTTTCGGTTAAGAATTAAAAATATTCTAAAAAAATACAAATTAATTAATCTACCATAATAATACTTTAAAAAATACGTAAACTATATTGGGGGAATTTGCAGGAAATTGTCGTCATCTGACGAACAAAATCAACTCATTTATCTACCAAAAACAGCCTAATCTATGGGTTTTTACGCATAATTACACTGCTTTATCTTCTTCCATTAGTTCTATACACCTAATTATTCAGTGAAATTCTATTTTTATAATTTCATTGAAATTTAGTCTGATTTGGGGGAATTTTCTACATTTAAATATTTTTTTAAATTTTCGGATTATAAATTCCATTATTTACTTACATTTGAAAATACTAATGAAAATTTAAAGTCGTTTTTAAATTGTTCATATTCTCAAAGATTTACTATTCATTTCTTTATAATAAATAAAAACTGTAAGTAGATTAGATCACAGTTTTTGGTACAGGGAGAAGTTGTTTAAACACTCTTTAATTTATATCAGTTTAAATACTTTAAAAGCATTAGTAAGTTTAAACGTTTTGTCCTCAGATAATATATCAATTTAGATAAAACGATAAAAAAATAATTAACGCCTAAAATAGAAAAACCTCTTAAAAAATTTATAATTCAACGTTTTAAGAATTTAATTAAACCAAATTGAAAGTTTTTTAGGAAGTCAGACGCAATAGCACAGAAAAAACGTCTTATTACTAACGTTTTTCTGTGCTATTTTACTATCCCCAAACAAAATTCCGTGCAAAATGCGGTATTACTAACATGTTTGCGTGCAATTTTATCTTGATCCAGCTAATAGTTGATGGTCGGTCACGAATAGCTTTCGATTACGTTGTAGCTGATGCGCAAGTCTTGGATCATATGTGTCATACGTAGTAGAAACTCATTTCATGTCTGGCATGAAAGAAAAACCGGTTTAATAAATGAGGCTATTGTCCGGATTTCGATTTGGATGGATATGATCTAGTAGCTACTGGATGGGCGAAATTCAAATTATGCGCGGCATACATAGTGGATGGATTTGAAATAGCGTTCTGAACGGTACCTTTTAAGAGCTCTAAATAGACGCTATTACACCTTTCTTCAGCGATAGCGTTGTAACCGGTACCTTTTTTAAACGAGTCACAAATCCGTTCAACTAGCGTTGACTATAGCAAATCTGGCTAGTATCTAATTGTTTCAATTAAGACTTGCAATTCTTGTAGGGAGTGCTTATGTTCTCTTTGAGTCATTTAGTTTAATTTTTTTCACTTGGCATATGTCCTGGAATCCAGGTACTCGCGACATAAGTAATAAGAAGTATTTTAATAGATGAAAGTTTGAACTTCAGCATCATACAGGTGCTGAGAATAAAAAATAGGAGGTTTTACTATGCACCACAATGATGATATGACTAAATTTGAGATCAATCTAAAAGGAAAGGAATCAGATTTCATGATGAAATACGAGAGAAAAAAAACCGAATCTCCCCTTTAAGTTCAGGTTCCCTTTCTGGTTGTTGCAGGGGATTGTTAAAAGCCGTTTTCATGTGGATCATGCAAAATGTCCCATTGGAACATCTTCATTTACCGTTTCAAGGAGAGGTTCTGTTAGATTAAAATGTTGATTTTGGAGCTAACAAAGACTGTCCCATTTAGACAGTCTTAGACATTCCTTAAGCAACTAACGTATCAGTTAGTTGTATAAGCTTTATACAATTAGTCCCTGATTTCCACCATAGTAATCAACAATTTCTTTTAGTTCTGCTAACGTAGAAGTCAAATAGCTCTGTTCACTTTCAAATTCAAATTGTAAAAAATTCTCCTCTGATGGATACTCTTGAAAACTGCCAAGTATTGTAAATTGACCAAAGTCTGCAAATTCGAGCACTAATTTAAGCTCCGATTCAGTATTCGGAAAATTAATTATACCTTTTAATTCCTTGTAGCATTTAAGCAGTTGTTCGTAGAATTCATATATTTGACCTGTTGAAAACCAAAGTTCGGCATCTTTAACGTAATAGTTTTTACTTTTAATTTCAATTTTCCCCTTAACATCATAGCCTCCCAAATAACTTGTTCTTTTTGGAAAACCTAAAACCTCAGTTAGCTCAATTCTTATATATCCTTGTTTGCCTCCAAGTTCAAATGCATACACTTAATCATCCCTCTTCATTAATTGCCTTTAGTTCAACCTTATCAAAATAAGAGTTATTTTAACAGATTCTTATACAACTAAATTGCCATTTAGCTTAATAAAAAAAATCGACCATACAGCCGATTATTTTGTACAACTAATGCATTAATTAGTTGCATAAGATTTTATCAATTAAGTTTAAAAAATGATAAATGTTTTAATATAAGCCTCAGTTAGATTTTAGTGTTGTTTTATCGGCAAATAAAGGATGGATTCGCCTAACGGATTTCAATTTCGTGTTTGAAAATGGCTAAGAAGCATTACAAATCACAATGATAAACGCAAAAAAATTCACTTCAGAAATGGTGTGAATTTAATTATTAAATATAAGTTATAATATTTACCAAATAAAAGGAATTAATCTCCATGTGTTAATGCAATATTCGTCAAACTCTTGCCCAAACCTCGTCCTCAATGCCTTTTCTTCAACTATAATTCTTATTCCAAAACACACAGTAAAAAGAATCAATGATAGTATTACAGCGGTTAAATTTCGCAGAGAAAGAGCAACTCCGATAGTAAAAAGCAATAAACCTGTATACGAAGGGTTTCTTAGGAATTTATACATACCGTGTTTAATTAACTTCTGGTTAACTGTGGTTTGCACTACAACGGTAAAGGCACGCTTCAGAGTCAGTACAGACACACAACGAAGCACAACTCCTCCTAACATAAAAAATACTCCAAAGAAAAAAATGAAATTTGGAAGATGCAGTCTTATAACTGACGAGGACATACTATCATTTGATAGAAAGAAACTTAATTGAAGGCTTCCAAACAAACCGATAATTGCAATAAAAATCGAACCTACGTCCGATGATTTTCTTTTATTGAAAGAACGCAATCTATTAATATCTGCATATATTTTAATTATGACCTCTGATATTAGAAAAAAAATGAAAAGTAGGGTAAATACATAAAATTCAACCAGAGATGAAAAGTATGACATTCATTTTGCCTCCATAAAAAAAGTTTTTCACAATAAATATTTTGAATTAGGTAATATTCTTCTCAGAAATAGAAATTCCTTCTTTTAATAAAGAAATCTTATTATACTAAACTACCATTTAGCTATAAAAAAAATCGACTGATTAGTCGATCATGTTATTAGTAATTCATATTTATAACAGAACAGTTGGTATCAATTAACGACATACTCCAATTTTTCCTGATAGCCAATCCTCGTATGCGTCTTGATGTTGTTGCACGAATAACTCTGGTAGCTCATATTTTGGAAAGTACCTTAACTCCAGAGTTTCTTTTCCATCTATCGTTAATTCACCATCAAAAGGTTTACATTTAAAAAAGAAAGTAATGGTTTGAGCCTTATCGCCACTTGAATAAAGGTGGACATATTTTGTATAAACACCAATTAGATGTTCTACCTTTACTTTTAATCCAGTTTCTTCATATATTTCACGAATGGCAGATTCTTCAGCAGATTCCCCTAGTTCCATTGCTCCCCCAGGAAATCCCCATGAATCGCTATCGCCTCTTTTTTGCAATAACACCTCGTTATGCTCATTACATACAATTCCTCCAGCAAAATTTAAGAAAATTAAATCCTGTCCAACCTTTTCTCTAATCCACTGGATATAATTTTGTTTTCCATTCATTAAACTCATCCTTACTTTTTTCTTTATTTATTCAATTTGACAGTTAAAAGTCCTTTTCTTAATCAACTATACCGCTATTTTTTTAATAAAGAACAAGCCCCTTTTATGACTTTTGATATACAACTATCGCATCAGTTAGTTGTATAACTCTTCACTGTTTTTACATATTTAAACAATGTGTAGAATTAAGAAATCTATTTTCTTTTGAAAATCCAAGGGAAGTATAAAATTTATCAGCTTGTTCTGTATTAGTATGAAGCA